>JAYTGQ010000434.1:0-14046 GCA_043733345.1 Schlesneria sp. | reverse complement strand
GACATCTTGAAGACGCTGTTCTGGTTCGTCCTCACGGCGCTGCTCGGTCTTGGCCTGCAACTGTTCGTCGTCTATTCGCTCGTCGTGATGGTCTTCGCCCGCATGTCGCCGTGGAAGTTTTTCAGCGGCGTTTCGGAGGCGATGCTCGTCGGGTTCGGCACGTCGTCGTCGAGTGCGACGCTTCCCACCGCGATCAAGGTGGCGAAGGAAGGACTCAAGCTGCCGCAGCGCGTTTCCAACTTCGTGCTGACCGTCGGCGCGACCGGCAACCAAAACGGAACGGCTTTGTACGAAGGAGTCGTCGTCCTGTTTCTCGCGCAGGTAATGGGAGTCGAACTGACATCCAGCCAACAGTTCACCGTCGTCCTAATGGCGATCCTCGCGGGAGTCGGCACGGCGGGAGTCCCCGGCGGTTCACTGCCATTGATCGTCGTGGTGATGCAGTCGGTCGGAGTCCCCGGCGCGGCGATCGGCATCATCCTCGGCGTCGATCGGATCCTCGACATGTGCCGCACAGTGGTCAACGTCACCGGAGACCTCGCCATCGCCGCCTGCGTGGCCAAGAGCGAACCGGCCGATGACTCGGGACAAACGATCCTGTTCGAGACCGAGAGTCCCGCGTGACGGCTGGATCTGTGAAGTCCGGCTTAGCTTTGTTAGCCGGACTTCCTTCCTCTGTACTACTCACGTTTTGTTTCTGTGCGTGCCGCACAGAATTGTGATGACAATTTTGGAGCGTGCGTCCTGTCGGATGAATTTCGGAGCGGGGTGGCGTCAGCCCCCTGGTTCTTCGGGCGTGAGCCCTTCTTCAGTGGCAGGGAACTCCAAGAACCAGGGGGCTGACGCCACCCCGCTCCGAAACGGACAAGAGGGCTAACGCCCAAGAATCCCACTTGGGTGGCGGCTCTGCCGCGTCGTTTTACGTGCAACACCGTGAAAGGAAGTCCGGCTAACAAAGCTAAGCCGGACTTCAAAACCAGTTCCCACCACAGGCCACCACCCCATGCGATTCATTCACGCCGCCGACATTCATCTCGACAGTCCGTTGCGAGGACTCGAAGCCTATCCCGGCGCGCCGGCCGAGCGATTGCGGATCGCCACGCGGCAGGCGTTCGATCGCGTCGTTGATCTCTGTCTCGAAGAGCGAGTCGATTTTCTGATCATCGCGGGAGACTTGTTCGACACTGAGGTGAAGGACTTCCACGCGGCACTCGCAGCGGCCGAGCAATTGCGGAAGCTGGACCGAGCCAACATCCCGGTCTACTTGATCCTCGGCAATCACGACTCGCGCGAAGAGATGACTCGTCACGTCCCGTGGCCCGCGAACGTCACGCTCTTCGATCACAAGCAAGCTCACACGGTGCGGCATCCGACGCTGCCGGTCGCATTGCACGGCATGAGTTACCCGAAGCGCGAAGTGACGGAGAACCTCGTCCCCAACTATCCGGCTCCCGTCGCGGGCTGCTTCAACATCGGGTTGCTCCACACCAACGCGGGCGGCAATTCGCAGCACGCGGCCTACGCCCCCTGCTCTGTCGAGGAACTTGTTGCTAAGGGCTACGACTACTGGGCGCTGGGGCATGTCCACGACTTCGCGATCCTGCATGAGCGGCCACACATCGTTTACTCGGGCAACACGCAAGGACGACACGCGCGCGAAATCGGTCGCAAAGGTTGCTTACTCGTGACGGTGGATGAGCGGAGCAGCGGGTATGAACTGCGCGAGGTCGAGTTCCGCGAGACCGATCTCGTCCGCTGGTTCCGCGAGACGATCCCGCTGCAACCCGACGACGATGCCGACGCGCTGCTCGATGCCGCGCGAGACCGCTTGCGTGAAGTGGTCGCCGCAGCAGACGGACGCCTCGCAGCGGTGCGACTCGAATTCACCGGCCGTTGTGCGGTACACGAGCAACTCGCCAAAGACGCCTCGCGCCAACAACTCGTCACGAACCTGCGGGCACTCGCGTCCGACTTCGGCGACGACGTGTGGGTCGAGAAGATCAAGTTCCACACGCAATCGCCGCTCGACCTGAACGCCCTCCGCGAACGACACGACTTGATCGGCCAGTTGCTCCGCGACATCGGCGTCCTCGCCACCGATCCGCAGTCACTCATCGCGCTCACCGAAACCAAAGACCTCGCGACCAAAGTCGCCGCCGAACTGACTCAAGACGACGATGGCTCCGACAAGTTCGACCTCGACGATCCCGCCCGCCACGTCGGCTGGCTCCGCGACGCCGAGGCGTTGTTGCTGAGCCATCTGGTCTAACATGCTGACTCTTGGGCGTCAGCCCTCCTCTGGGCGTCAGCCCTTCCCGTCCTTCTGAGCGGGGCGGCGTTAGCCCCCTGGCTCTTCGATCGAGTAGCAGCAGGGCTAACGCCCAAGAGCCAGGGGGCTGACGCCACCCCGCTCAGAAAAGTCGTTGTAGACCCGACCCCGCGCCCACCAAGACCTAATCCACACCACCTCGTTTAATCGCGCGGGCAACGCCCCGCGCGTCGATGGGCGAAATAGGCTCCCACGTCACTCGACGCGCGGGGCGTTGCCCACGCGGTTAAACGAAGCAGATAACAGACAACAGAAAGCTCCCGTGAAAATCCGCCAACTGCACATCAATCGCTTCGGTCACTTTCACGAGTGCGATCTCGTCTTTCCCGGCGACGGCTTGCAGGTCATCTACGGCCCGAACGAAGCGGGCAAAACGACGCTGCTCGAATTCCTGCGCGGGCTGCTGTTCGACTTCCCGCCGCGGACGCCCTACGACTTCGGTGACAAGGGCGAGATGGCCGGTGTCGCGACGCTCGAACTTCGTGACGGACGCGCGGTCGAGTTGCGACGCCGCAAAGGAAACAAGGACAAGGTCGCGATCAAGCTCGATGGCCAGCCGACCGATCTCGACGATGCCGGTTGGTTGCGGCTGCTCGATCACGCCGATCGCGGGTTGTTCGAGTCGGTCTTCGCATTCGGACTCGATCAGCTCAGCCAAGGGGAAGCGACGCTCAAGCATGAGAGCCTGCAATCGGCTCTCTTCGGCGGCAGCCTCGGCGGGAACAACAGCCCGGACAAAGTTGTTGCCGAGCTGACGCGCCAAGCCGACGACCTCTTCAAGAAGAGCGGCTCGAAGCCCGCAATCAACGTCCTCCTCGCGGACCTCAAGAAGCTGACGAAAGAGATCAAAGACAAGTCACTCCGCCCCGAGAAGTTTCACGAAGCGGAAGCCACCGTCACGAAAGCGGCCGAGCGGGCGAAGGCTCTCCACGATCAAGTCGATCAACTCCGCCGCGAGCACTCGAAGATCGAGAAGCGCGTCCGCGCGTGGCCGAAGTGGTGGGAGTTGCAGCAGCGACGGAGTGAACGCGACCAGCTCGGCATGACCGCCAATCCGCCACTAACCCGCAGCGTGAGCGAGGACGTGAGCGAGGATGTCGGAACATCACGCTTGGAATCGCCCTCGCTCACGCTGCGGGTTGGTGTTGGAACGACCGAGCGTGCCGTAGGGTGGGACCAGCGGCGCTTCGCCGCGCCGGCCCACCATGCAGTCGAAACACATCCCGATGGCGGGGTAGCCCAAGATGGTGGGCCGTCGCACGAAGCGTGCTTGTCCCACCCTACATCACTAACCCGCAGCGTCAGCGAGGGCGTCGGGACATCACGCGTGGAATCGCCCTCGCTCACGCTGCGGGTTGGTGTTGGAGCAACGTCACCGCCGCAACGTTCACGAATCCCCGCCGATGCGCGACAGACGTTCCAATCGCTCAGCAAAGACTGGAAGTCGCTCGCCGACGAACGGGCGAAACGTACCATCGAGGCTGAGCAGTTTGAACGCAGCCTGACCGCGTTGAAGCTTGATCCCGGCGCGGTCTCGTATCGGGCCGAGATCAAATCGTGCCTCGAACTCCGTCAGTCGTTCATCGAAGCGCAGGAGCAACTCCCCGAACGGATTCGTCAGCGCGAGGCCATGAAGCTGCTGATCGACCGCGAGTTGACCGAGCTCCGTCCCGGTTGGACTCACGACGACTTGCGCGCCTTCTCGGTCGATGTCGCCACGCGAGCAGAGATTGATCGACTGAGTGACGAACGCCGCGAACGAGCGACCTCAAACACCAAGCTCACAGCCAAACGGGACAGCGACGCCACGAACCTTGACCGCGCGCAAGACGATCTCGCTGAGATCGGTTCGCCGCGCGATGTCACTGCGCTCGCCGCCATGCTCGCGGATGAAGCCGACTTCGTCGCGAGTCGCAAGCAGGCGGAAGCGACTCGCGCCGACCTCGCCAAGCTGGAACGCAAGCTCGCCACACAATGCCGCAAGCTCACGCCACCGATGCCCACCGGGAACATCGCGCCGCACGAGTTGCCGGTGCCGCGAGCCGCGAGCATCGCCGACTTCGACGCTCGCTTCGCCGAACTGCGCGAGCAACTTCGCATCGAACGTTCGTCGTTCGATGAAGACGCGGTCGAACAGAACGAGATCAAGCGGACACTGGCCAACGCGATGTCGAGCCACGTCGTCCCGAGCCTCGCCGAACGCGATGCCGCTCGCGCCCGACGCGATGCCGGTTGGGAGCTGGTGCGGCAGAAGTATGTCGTCGGTGACGCGGTCGATTCGCCAATCAGTGTGTGGTTAGTCGCGTTGCAGAGTGGGGCCGATCAAACCGTAGGATGGACGCCTCGTCCGTCCGAGAGCGGGCAGTCGCCTCCTGCTTCAACGAGTCATCCAACGACGGGTGGACGGACGACAGTGAGTGGACGGACGGACGAGGCGTCCATCCTACGAGTTGAGGCGCTGGCCGAGGGCTACGAGCAAGCCGTGCGCATCGCCGACACCATCGCCGACCAAATCTACGACAACGCGAACGAAGTCGCCGAGCGTGAGGGCTTGCGCCGACAACTCGCAACGCTGGCGAAGCGGCTCGACCAGAAGCGGCAACGGATCGCGGACCTCGAACGACAGCAGGCCGATCTGCAAACGAACTGGCGCGCCCTCTGGCAGCCCTGCGGTTTCGAGCCACTCGCCCCCGATGCGATGCGGGCGTGGCTCGACGATCACGAAGCGGCCTGCGCGGCGATCACTCAACGCGAAGAGCTGGTTGTCGAACAGTCGCAACTCGCCGAGCGCATCGCGGCGTTTGAACTGCGGCTTCGCGCGGCGTGCGGTTGCGATCTCGCAGATGAAGAATCCCTGAGCGGGGCGGCGTCAGCCCCCTGGTTCCCGGGCGTTAGCCCTTCCGTTGCCGCGACGAAGAACCGGGGGGCTAACGCCGCCCCGCTCGGAAATCAAATTGTGGATCGCGTGCCCGATGGCGGCGATCTGCCTAGATTGCTCACCGCAGCTCGGCAGTCAGTCGAGGACGCGAAGGACCAGCAACGTCGCGCGACCGAGTTGCAGAAGGAAGCCCGTCGGCTCGACAAACAGCTCGCCAAGTACGACGCCGACTTGCAGAGTCTGACCGTGCGCGAGACGGCCGCGAACGCTGAGTGGCTGGCGGTCTTGAGTCGCCTCAATCTGCCTGCCGATTGGACGGCAGAGCTGGCTCGCGAGGTGATCGACAAACTGAGCGCGACGCGCGTCCGACTCGACGGCCTGCCCGGCGAAGAGGCGCGCATTACAGCGATGCAGTCGCGCATCACCGAGTTCGATCAGCGCGTCCATGCGTTGTGCGAGGCCCTCGAACCCGAACTGCTGCGCGCGCCGAGCGAACTCGCCATCGAGAAGCTCGCCGAGCAAGTCGAACGGGCCGTCGAAGCTCAACGCAAACACGACGACCTCTCGCACAAGTTGTCGGCGGCGCGTGAGCAATCTCAGTCACTGAGCGACCGCCACATGAAGCTCGACGCCGAACGAGTCGCCCTGTTCGCACTCGCCAATGCGGCGAACGAAGCGGAGTTCCTCGAAGTCGTTTCGCGTGCCGAAAAGATTGTTCGCTTGAACTCCGAGATCGAGCAGCTTCAGCGCGAGGTTGATCTCATCCGCGCCGGGGACGACCGCGACGAGTTTGAAACGTCGCTCGCTCACAGTGAACGAGCGGTCCTCGAAGGAGAGCAACGCGACCTCGCCGAACAGCTTCGTCAGCAGGAGCAGCTCAAGCGCGAGGCCGATGAAGCGGTCGGAGCCGCGCGGAAGGAACTCGCTCAGCTCGACGGTTCCGGCACGGTCGCCATCCTGAATGAAGACCTCGCTCGCAAGCGGTCGGAACTCGCTGCTGACGTTGATCGGTACATGCCGCTCGTCTACGCCCGGCATCTCCTCAACGCGGCCGTCAGTCGTTTCGAGAAAGAGAATCAGCCCGAGATGATCGCGACCGTCTCGCGTCTGTTGGCTCAAATGACCGGCGGCAAGTACATCGAGTTTGACCGCTCGGGCGGGAGCAAGCAGCACGTCCTCATCCGCCGCGCCGATGGCGTCGAACGAACGCCCGACCAACTGAGTACCGGCACGCGCGAACAACTTTATCTCGCCATCCGCCTCGCCTACGTCCTGCACTACTGCGAGAAGAACCAACCGCTCCCCATCATCATCGACGATGTCCTCGTCAACTTCGACGAGGACCGGACTCGCCAAACCCTCGCCACGCTGGCTGATGTCTCCCGCTCGGCTCAAGTCCTGTTCTTCACCTGCCACCCGCACATGGTGAGACTGGCGCGAGAAGTCGTGCCGGGATTGAACGCGATTGAACTCTCGGGCCGGACGTAGAAGTCAGTAGGCGGCACATGGACTTCGCGCATTGGGAAACGACGCGACTTTGCTGCAACTCAAGTAGCCTTCATCGCTCCGCGTGAAGATAGCCGATAGCGAGTAGACCGATGACTTTGTCAATCCATGTCAAACTCGCGCTCGGCTTCCTTCACGCGGAGCGATGAAGGCTACTTTCAGGCGAACCAAATGCGAGCAGCAGGACAGGATTTCTAGAACTCGTAGTACGACGCGATGTCGCCGTAGCTCAAGTAGAGCCCCTCGCTCCGTATTCCGAATTCCGCCTTGCCCCTCTTACTTCACCTTCTCCAAGACCACGGTCACTTCCACCGTCTCACCCGCTTTGGCTTCCGCTCCGTGATCTTGTTTGCTCACCCAGAGATGGTTGCCCGCATAGAAGGACTGATGCCCACTCGGCAGGTTGCGAATGAGGGCTTCGCCATTGGCATCAGTCTCGGCCGAGAACGGGTTGTCGTCGTTCGACCAGACACTGCGCTGCTTGCCCTGCAATCCGTCGAGGCTGGACTGACGAGTGCAGAAGTACGTCGAACCGCCTCCCACCATGTACTGGTTTGGCCCTGCGCCAACGTGAACGCGCGGCAACGGGCGACCGGCCGCATCGACGCACTTCACGCGGACTTGGCCCGCCGGTTCCATGTTGAGCGTGATCTGCGATTTGGTTCCCACCAGACGCAGCACCTGCCCGTATCGAGAGACCTGATTTCGTTGACGCTCGTGATCCTCAGCCGCGAACCAGTCGCAGCAAATCTTGTAAGCCTCATCCGTCGGCTGCGACGAGATCGAGTCGTTTGCCAACGCATAGATTTGTGCGAGGTATCCCGACGGCAATGACGGGAACTCGAACGAGCCGTCCTCGCGAATCGGCACGGTCTCGATCCACCAGATTGGCTCGCGACGTTCCTGCCTGGCATCTTCGTCTCGACGCGAAGGCGATCCGCACCACGCGACCACATGACCGCGTTTGATCGGTCGGAGAACGGCCTCCGCCACCTTGCCCGTCACGCGCACGCCGGGGCGAACTTCGGCCCGCACCTCGCGCGAGCCGGGATCATCGGGAGTCCACGCCAGCGCCTTGCTGAACTGAGGCGGCTCACCGGGCGGAACACGCACCACGCGGAACCATCTCCGGTGTTCGTGAATCGGAATCGACCGCACCCAACCGTCGGCCTCGATCACAAACTCAGGCTCGTCGGTCTCTGTCCCTTCGAGCAGCACATGGCAGTGTGACAACGGCCGATCACTCCCTGGTTCCACCCCGGCAATTCGCAGTCGAACCCCGCGTTCCAAAGTCACCGTCGGAACGTGAGGCGGCTCCCCCTTTGGCACATCAACATGAGCACTCTTCGTGCAGAACTCACCGTGCGAGACAAATACCGACACCGATACCACCACAGGCGAGTCCCCCCACTTGGACGCTTGCGGAAACACGACCTCTGTCTGCCCCTCAGCATCCGTCCTCGTCCGCTTGGGTGCGCCATAGGCCGCATCGAGCCAAAGCCCATGCCCATTCCCCGCCCGCAACGCCCAAGGCCGCACCACCGCCCCCTCAACCGGCTTCCCGTCCGCATCCACGACCTTCACAACCATCTTCGACCAAGCGATGTCGTTGACCGCCTTCAATGCACTGACTGCCGAGTCGTCTTCGACATCACCCGCCCATAATGATTGCCCACCGATGCACCCAACGATCAGGGTTGTAATCACGAGCAAAGTGATTCGAAACATGGCTGGACCTTTCGAGTAAACCGTCCGTTGACTCAATTGCCGCGATCCTGAAGTTCAAAATTGGAGGCAAGAGAGTTGAAGGCTCACCACGGTAGTCAGCGGGACTCATCCCTGCACCAAGTCTCTCAGCACTTTGTGGAGGATGCCGCCGTGGCGGTAGTACTCGACTTCGACGGGGGTGTCGATGCGGCAGGTGGCGACGAAGTGGATCGCGGTGCCGTCGGGTTTGGTGGCCATGACTTCGACGGCTTGGAACCGTTTCATGTTGTTATTGAACTGTGGGTCAGCCCTCCCGACAGCCGTTTTTCAACAGGCTGTTACGCCGCCCGGCTCACTAAGACTCGAACTGGAGAAACATCTCATCAATGACCGCGTGAGGTATATTCGTTGGCCCCCGTGTCCCGGCGAGTGCCTTCGGCGGCGCAATCCTCTCAACCGATTTGACCAGTCTGGGAAATATGAAGACTTGGCGTGCATCCGTGTGCAGTCTCGTGCCATAATTCAAAAGCTGGGCGAATTGCGTTGAGCCTTCCGATTGCGTGATGGTTCGCAGCCCCAGTTCATTCCCCCGCTGGAGCCATCTGCATGAGTCGCTTGTTCGCTACCGCCCTATTTGGGGCGACCCTCGTCTTGGCCGTGGCTTCGTCGCCCGCCATTGCTCAACAGCCCGCACCGGCGGCACCGGTCGTTCCGTCCAAGTTTGATGCCGCCATCACCGGTGCGAAGAAGGTCGAGGGCTTGTGGACGATGTACCACAAGGACCAGCAGATCCTCGTCGATCTCAAACAGATGCAGCTCGGGCAAGACTTCCTGATGCTCAGTTCGATCGCGCGCGGCGTCAGTCAGGGGCAAGTGCTGGGTGGCATGACGTGGGGCGATGATGTCCTGTGGTCGTTCCGCAAAGTGGGCGATAAGGTTCACGTCCTCCGACGCAACGTGAAGTTCAAGGCGCGGCCGGGGAGTCCCGAGGCCAACGCGGTGAAGCTCGCGTACAACGACAGTGTGCTCTACGCGTTGCCTGTCATCACCGACACCCCCGGCGGGCATCTCGTGGATATGACGCGCGTCTTCCTGAGTGACGACGAGCAGATCGGGCGGATGCTCGGGGCCAGCTTTGTCTTTGATCGCAGTACGGTCGGAAACGTGAAAGCGTTCAAGCAGAACGTGGAACTCGACATCAATGCGGTCTACGCCGGACAGCTTGACTCAGACACCGTCGCCGATCCGCGCGGGATGCAAGTGACCGTTCACTACAGCATCAGCCAGTTGCCTCAAACCGGCTACAAGCCGCGCAAGGCCGACGACCGCGTTGGCTACTTCCTGACCGTGGCGAAGGATTTCACCGACAACAGCGACGACCAGAACTTCGTTCGTTTCATCAACCGCTGGGATTTGCAAAAGCTCGATCCGGCCGCCAAGGTCTCGCCCCCGAAGAAGGCAATCACGTTTTGGATGGAGAAGACAGTCCCAGTCAACGTGCGACCGATCGTCCGTGCGGGGATCGAGGAGTGGAACAAAGCCTTCGATAAGCTCGGCTTCGACAACGCGGTCGAAGTGCGTCAACAAGGCGACGAAGACTCATGGGATCCCGAGGACGTGAACTACAACACGTTCCGCTGGATTACCGCCGAGGCGGGCTTCGCGATGGGGCCGTCTCGCGTGAATCCGCTCACCGGGCAGATCCTTGATGCCGACATTATTTTCGATGCGAGCTTCATGCGATCGTGGAAGACCAGCTACGAGAACTTCACACCGGCGGCCGTCGCCGCGTTGCTGGATCTCGAACAGCCCACGCTCACGAAAGGCCCGGCCCTGTTCGGGCCGAGTCGGCATCATCATGCCGACTGCCGCCTGAATGAGGGGATGCAGCATCAGAGCAGTCTCGCGGGAGCCGTCTTCGCCGCGCAGGGACTCACCGCCAAACGAGGTGAGCTGCCCGAAGAGTATCTGCAACAGGCGCTCAAAGAAGTCGTGATGCACGAGGTTGGGCACACGCTTGGACTGCGTCACAATTTCCGAGCGAGTGCTTGGAAGACGCTGGCCGAAATGGAAGACCCGGCCAAAGCGGGCGAACCGACCGTCGGCAGCGTGATGGACTATCTGCCGGTCAACATCGTCCCGGCGGGAACGAAGCAGCCCGCTTACTACACGACGACGATCGGTCCCTACGATCACTGGGCCATCGAGTACGGCTACAAAATTGTGGCCGGTGACGAGAACGCCGAGTTGGCGAAGATCGCGATGCGCAGCGGTGAACCGGGCCTCGACTACTCGACGGATGAAGACACCGAGCCGAACGATCCCGACCCGCTGTCGAACCGCTTCGACTTCAGCAAGGATCCGATCGCACACGCTCAACGACAAATGGCTCTCGTCAACGGACTGCTGCCGAAGTTGCTCGAACGCACCGTCGAGACTGGCGAGGGCTATCAGCGGGCGCGACAAGCGTTCGGTGTGCTGATCGGCGAGTATTACAAGTCGGCACAGTTCGTCGCGCGGTTCATTGGCGGTGTGATGGTTCATCGAGATCACAAGGGAGACAACCAGGCGCGGCCTCCGTTCAAGTTGGTCGATGCGGCTCAGCAACGCGCCGCGATGAAGCAGGTGGCCGAGCAGGCGTTCCAAGTTCCGAAGTACGATCCGGCGACGCTCAACTCACTGGCGGGAAGCCGCTGGAGACATTGGGGCGCTCAGGATTTGAAGCGGATGGACTATCCGGTCCACGAACAAATCGCACAGTTCCAGGATGCGATCCTCTCGCGCACTTTGACCCATCTCACACTCAGCCGCATTCAAGACGGCGAAGCCAAAGCGGCTGCGGGTGAAGACGTGTACACGTTGCCCGAACATTTGAAGGCCGTCATGGATTCGGTCTTCACGGAATTGGCCGCTCCTCCGGCGGGCGAGTTCAACAACCGCGCGCCTTACGTCAACAGCTTCCGTCGTGCGCTGCAGCGTTCGGCGTTGAGGAAGTTCGCGGACATTGTCGCCAAGCCCGCGAGTGCTCAGCCCGAAGATGCCCGTGTGCTGACGCGGATGTATCTGACCGACTTGGCCTCCAAAATCGACGTTGCTCTCGGCAAGGCGGATCTCAAATTGGACGACTACACGCGGGCGCACCTGATCGATTCGCGTCTGCGCATCAAGCAAACCCTCGAAGCCGAATCGAGTGACTTCGGCAAACCGGCCAGTGGCGGTGGAAGTGGATTCCTGATCTTTGGCACCGAGGCCGAACCGCGAACGTCATCTACGGAGAGTGTCACCGAGCAGCCGTAATGGCGGCACAGGATCGACGAGGGGAGACTCTTGGTGAGCCGGGTGGCGTCAGCCCAATGGCACTCACTTTGTCAAAAGCGCCAAGTAACCCGCAGCGTCAGCGAGGGAGTTGCTCTTGTTTCACTGCGTGTTTGACTCCCTCGCTGACGCTGCGGGTTACAAAGTGAGTGCCATTGGGCGTCAGCCCCCGGACTCTTCACTGCGGGAGTCGGATCGCAAACCAAGAGTCCGGGGGCTGACGCCACCCGGCTCACCAAGGCTCCACTCGCAGCAACGCTTCATTGAAGAGTCGCATCACCGATCAATCGACACGGGCCGCCTGGGGACGACATACTCGCCTCCATGCGGCCCTGATTGTTTTGGGGCTGTCTGCTGTCGCCGTTTCGATTGAGTCTCTCCATGCGTTTTGCCGCTCACTGTCTGATACTGGTCGCCTCAGCCATGTCGCTCGGCGTGCTGTGGCTGACGGAGATGCCGCTCGGGATTCCCGGTGAATGGATGTGGGGCCGAGTCCCGGCCGAGCCTGACTCGTTGTTGAGTGGCCTCGGCGCGGCAGTGGCCGCCGGGTTGTATGTCTCGACCGTGAGACTCGGTTGGAAACGTATGAGCCGCGCTTCAAAGAGGCCGCTCGTGCGCGTCGAGGTCTGTGCGTGGCTGGCGGCTCTCATCGCGATGAGCTTCGCTTGGTTGTGGGTGGTCCAAGAAGCGGCTCCGCTCAAGAACCGACTCGGTAAGTCAGCCTTCGTGCTCTACTACTCGAGTTCCTCAGGCTACTTCACCAAGGCGCGGTATGAGGAACCGAGTCCGTCCAAGCTGCTGGCAGGCTATGAAGAGCTGATGCGCCAGCGCGACGTGTTGCACGTCGGGACTCATCCGCCCGGATTGTTCCTCGTCTTTCACGGTCTCATCGCAGCGTGTGAGTCCTCACCGACTCTCGCCTCGTTCCTTGATGCAACTCAACCCACGTCGTTCGTCGAAGCGTGTGACGTGATCGCGCGGAACAGCCTGCGCGCGAAGACGCCCCGCCCGCTGCTGCCACTCGATCGGCGCATTCTCTGGCTGGCAACGTTGCTCGTCCTGCTCAGCGCCGCGCTGGTCGTGGTACCGCTGTACGGAGTCGTTCGTCTGACGCATGACTCGCACGTCGCGTGGCTCACGGCCGCGCTGTGGCCCGCGATCCCGGCCGTGGCCGTGTTCGTGCCAAAGTCCGACGTGGTGTACGCGTTCATCGGCATGATGTTCGTCTGGACGTGGCTGCTCGCGCTCAGAAGACGTTCGGTCGCGCTGGCCCTGATCGCGGGATCAATCGCTTGGTGCGGCTTGATGTGCAGCCTGGCGTTTCTGCCAGTCTTCCTGTTCGCGGCGCTGGCGTCATGGCGGTTCGTTCCCCTCGCAATTGGCGGTCTCGGCGGATTTGCATTCGACGGAAATGGGACGGGCAATCAACCTGCATCCAACACTGGTCACGGCCCACCAAAGACATCCGGCCTCCATCGTGACGACTGTCGAAATTGGATTCGGGGTGAATCGCCTCCCCTCCCGTGTTTGATTGCTGTGGCGGTCGGCTTTCTGTTGCCGCTGCTACTGACTGCCACGTTCGGCAAAGTGAACCTGCCTGTTGTGTGGTGGTTGAACTATCAGAATCACGCGGGCTTCTACGCGCAGTACACGCGCACCTATTGGAAATGGCTGCTGGTGAACCCGGTCGAGTTGTCGTTCGCCGCTGGCATCCCCGTGACTCTTGCCGCCGCGGGGAGCTATGCCACCTTCACGAAGCGACATTGGTCCACGTTCCCGCAGCTCTGCGATGTCATGTCGTTCGGCACGATGGCTCTGGCGATGCTGTTCGTGTGGGGCACGCTCTGGCTGACGGGCAAGAACTCGGGTGAGGCGGCTCGGTTATGGATCATCTTCCTGCCGTGGCTCGTCTGGCTGGCGGGGCCGCTGCTGGCGGAGGCCGAAGCTGAATCGAGACATCGCTGGCTCAGACCGGCTTGGGTCATGCTGGCCATTCAACTGGCGGTCTGCCTGTTGACCGTCGCGCACGTCAGCGGGTTCCACTTCGACTCGTGAGACAATTTCGCGACAGGTACACGGCAGGACAGAGCGCGATCAGCGAGTTCGTAACGCCTCTTTCAGTTCCGCCAGCAGTCGTACCGTGTCCTCTGGGGCCACGAGGTCGAGTTCACTCCGCGACGAAACGGGACGATTGAGCAGCTCTTGGCAAAGTTGAATTTGCCCTTCGATCCACCCCTTCTCACGACCTTCCTGACGACCTTCCTGACGACCTTCTTCACGACCTAATTCGAGTCCCTCTTCGCGGGCTTCA
>JAYTGQ010000433.1:0-14056 GCA_043733345.1 Schlesneria sp. | reverse complement strand
CCGCGCATCGAAGCCTGACGCGCGAGCGAAGCCCTTCTTCGGTCGCGCGTCAGGCTTCGATGGGTAAATCATTTGCCCGCTGTTGCCCAATGTCTTTCGGAGCGGGGCGACATCAGCCCCCTGGCAATCACTTTGTAACCCGCAGCGTCAGCGAGGGCTTCAAACCCGCAGTGAAACAGGAAGAGCTCCCTCGCTGACGCTGCGGGGTTTCCTGGTGTTTTTGACAAAGTAACCCGCAGCGTCAGCGAGGAAATATAGAGGGAAACACCTCTGACTCTCATCCTCGCTCACGCTGCGGGTTAGTGAGTGAGAGACCGTGGGCTGACGCCACCCCGCTCGGCCCACGAGCGCTGACGCCCGAGAGTCGTGCCGGAGTCTGCGGCCACGGGCTGCTCCGGCCGCGTGACGTTAAGGAGCCTCGTTGAGCTTCGCAAGCGCCAGTCGAGTTCTAAAGGCACTAAAAAAATGTTGTGCAAATGAACTGACAACCGCCAGATGAATGAGTAGATTTCGCCCCGTTTCGATCACTCTCGATCACGGTCACACGATGAAAAGGCAAGACGCCCATGGCCTCTCATTCAGGGAAGAGTTCCGTCGTGGCTCGGATGCAGGCGACGTTGTCCGCGTTAGCCAAAGCGGGCGTCAAACCTGCTGCGGGCCTGCTGGAAGCTGCGGGCTTGATGGATTTGAATCTGCCCGACGCGAGTCCGCCCACGCTCTCGTTTGACGAAGCCTTGGCGAACTGGCGGGAAGCTCTCGCCGATTTGCGAAGCGAGCATCAAAGCTCGCAAGTCTCTCGGGGGGCCATGTACCTCAGCCGTGTCTCCAATCTGACGTACTCCGCCGAAGACGGAGCCGTCACCTGCGACTGTCAGGGAAGCCAGCGCACACCCTATGCGATCTCGTTTTCAATCGAACCGACTTCGAGCGGAGAAGCGTATCTCGACGCGATCTGCTCTTGCCCCTACTCGGGCAACTACGACCTCTGCAAGCACACCTACGCGGCGACGCTGATCTTGCAGCGCGAGTTCATCAAGGGTGCCCAGTCGCCGCTGGTGAAGTCGATTTGGGGTGAGGCGGAACCAGACTGGCGCACCGCCCTGATGAAGCTCGATCAGTTTCTCGCCCAGCCCAGGCAGGGAGCTGGCTCAGGTGTTCTCGCGCCCGTGAAATCGCAGTCGCGTTTGGTGTGGCGCGTTGTCACGAGCAGCACCCCCAACCACTACACGCCCGCGATCAAAGTCGAGCCGGTCGAGCAGACTCCCAGCGGCAAGAAGAGCGGGGGCTGGAACAAGGGCCGCGTCATCGGATGGGATCGCCTCAACCAGCGAACGGATCTGGCACTCAGTTCCGCCGATCTGGATGTGATTCGCTCGGCAAGGCTCTCGTCGTATCAACGTGAACCCGAACGCGAACAGTGGGTGAAGATTCTCGATGCCATCGTCGGCCATCCGCTGGTGTTCCACGGCGTGAACCCGATCACCGTTCGTCGCGGCGAGATCGGGCTGTCGATCCAGGATGTGGACGGAGCGTGGCAGTTGGCTCCGTCGCTGGATGGCCAGCCGATGAAGGAGTTCAGCTTTGCCGTGTGCTACGACGGGAAGAATTTCGCTGCGATCGAATACTCCAAGTACGAGTTGCTCCTCTGCACGGCAGGCCCCGAGTTGGCTTCGTTGACGATGTCGCTCATGCAGAGTCCGACCAGCATTCCCGAGGAGGCTCAGGCCGAATTCCTCAAACGCTTGCCCGCACTCGAAGCGCTGTTGCCGATCACGCTCCCCGACTCGCTCAAGGGGGAGTTGATTGAGGCCGACACGCAGCTCGCGCTGAGAATTCATCCGACCGATCCGACCGGTGCGCGAATCGAGTTGCGGGTGACGCCCGCTCCCGACGGCGCGGTCTTCGTACCGGGGCAGGGGCCGGTGGAAGTGGCCAGCAAACGGGGCGAGCAGCGTGTGCGCGTCGAACGCGATCTCGATGACGAACGGCAACGAGCGACCACGCTGGCGAACGAACTCTTTTTCAAACGCTTCTCATCCCCCGAGCCATTCGCGTGGCAGATCGACCACGATGATGATGTCCTGGACCTGCTCGATTCACTCCGCGCACGGCCCGAGCACGATCCACTCGTGGTCTGGCCCGAGGACGCCAAAGTCCGCCGCATGACCGTGCTGGGTGAGATCGCTCCGTCGGCGATGAAGGTCGAGATCAAAGATCAGCACGACTGGTTCGGTCTCTCGGGGACGGTCGAACTCGGCGGACAGAAGTTTCCGCTGGCGGCGTTGCTCGCCGCGCTGCGCGAGGGCCAGCGATACGTCTCGCTGGGTCAGGGCCAGTTCGCCTCGATCTCACAGCAGTTCCGTGACCGGCTCGCGTCGGTGTCGGACATGGTCCACACCAACCGGGGCAAGTTGGAGTTCAACGCGACGGCCGCGCCGGTCATTGCCGAATTGCTCGACGACCAGATGACGCTGAAAGCCTGCAAGAATTGGAAGACGGCTCTGACGCGATTGAACCGCGCGACGGACCTCGATCCGCAAGTCCCGACGACGCTCACCGCCGATCTGCGCGACTATCAAGTGGACGGCTTCAAGTGGCTCCGCAAGCTGGCCGAATGGGGTGTGGGCGGCATCCTCGCCGACGACATGGGCCTCGGTAAGACCGTGCAAGCGCTGGCGGTGTTGCTCGATCGGCGCGAGGTCGGTCCCGTACTCGTCGTCGCGCCGGTGTCGGTCGGATTTAACTGGATGCGCGAAACCAACCGCTTCGCGCCGACACTCAATCCCGTCCTCTATCGCGACACGGATCGCAGCGACTTTCTCAAGACACTCGGCCCCGGCGACATGCTCATCACCAGCTACTACCTCATGCAGCAGCACGCTGAAGACCTCGCCGCCGTGAAGTGGGGGACGCTCGTGTTGGATGAGGCTCAGAACATCAAGAACAGCCAGACGAAGACGGCTCAGGTCGTGAGAACGCTTGACGCCGATTGGCGTCTCGCCCTGACCGGCACGCCGTGCGAGAACCATCTCGGCGACTTGTGGTCGGTCTTTCGAGGCGTCTCACCCGGCCTGTTCGGAAGCTGGGAACGGTTCCGCGAAGTCTTCGCCGAGCCGATCGAAAAGAGCAAAGTCCCCGAACGGAAGCAGGCTCTGTCGCGCGTCCTTCGTCCCTTCGTCCTGCGTCGCACGAAGAGCCAAGTTCTGACGGAACTGCCGCCGCGCACTGAAGTGCAGCTCACGGCGGAACTCTCCGATGCGGAACGCCGCCGCTACGAAGACGCCCGCCTGTGGGCTGTCACGCAACTCAGCGGACTGGCCGAAGACAGTGGCCAGGATCAGCGGTTCCAAGTCCTCGCCGCGCTAACGAAGCTCCGTCAATTGGCGTGTCATCCGCGCCTCGTGGACAAAACGTGGGACAAGTCGTCCGCCAAGCTCGATCTGTTTTTGGAGACGATCGACGAGCTGCGCGAGGGCAAGCACCGAGCCCTCGTCTTCAGCCAGTTCACGTCGCATCTCGCTCTCATCCGTGAGGCCCTCGACGAACGGAAGGTCACGTACCAGTACCTTGATGGCAAGACGCCCGCCAAACAGCGTCAAGAAAAGGTCGATGCCTTCCAACGCGGTGAGGGCGACTTCTTCCTGATCTCACTCAAAGCAGGCGGCACGGGCCTCAACCTGACCGGAGCCGATTACGTGATCCACCTCGACCCGTGGTGGAACCCGGCCGTCGAAGACCAAGCCACCGACCGCGCCCACCGCATCGGCCAAACCCGCCCCGTCACGGTCTATCGCCTCGTCGCGAAGGACACGATCGAAGAACAAATCCTGAAGCTCCACGGTGCAAAACGCGACCTCGTCGCCGGCATCCTCGAAGGGACCGACCAAGCCGCCAAGCTCTCGACCCACGACCTGATCGACCTCATCAAACTCGGTGGCCGACAGACGTAGCACGGACGCCTCACCTGCCCCTCGCGTTCCCCAAGGTCCGGCTTCGGAACGAGACAATCTGTCCACAGTGCGCACTATCATCAGCCGAGGCCGGATGGTGTCGGGGCTGGTGGTGTCGGGACAACGTTCCGTAGAACCATGTCGTGAAAGAGAGGTGTCGGGGCTGGCGGTGTCGGGGCTGGTGGTGTCGGGACAACGTTCCGTAGAACCACGTCGTGAAAGAGAGGTGTCGGGGCTGGTGGCGTCGGAGTCGGTGGTGTCGGGGAATTACCAGCCCCAAATCGTGGATCCGTATCAGCCGCTGCAAGCATGTCTTGAACAAGGCGTTCACTGAATCCGGCGACGAATGTCACCGCAAGGAGAAAGAATGCTGCTTTTTCAGGAGTGGCGGCAACATCGGGCATTGAGAGGGGGAGAAGTCCGCCCTTCACGAAAATGAGTAACACAACACCCATCACTGCTCCAATCAACGGACGCAAACCGCCCAATAGCCGAGTTTTTAATGAACCCGCAGTATAATCCAATTTAAGTTTTTCTGAACTTAATCGGGTCATAACGCTGACAATTGCGCCCATTCCGGCCGCAATCAAGGCTCCCAGAATCTCCAGATGAATTGTCTTTGAAGCCGACTCCCCTTTGAATGCGTTCGAAGACATTACGAATCCGACGAGACGGTATAACAAGAAACCAGCGATAAACAGCGGTATCAAGCCGATGAGCGTGCCCTCAAAGTAACGCATCTGCACATTCCCTGCCGCACAACGCTTCCAATTCGCTTCCGCCTGATCGAACTCTTCCTGATGAATGATCACGGCTTTGTCAAACAGCTTTGTCACAACGGCATCGCCGTAACGAGTTGCCGTTTCCTGAGCGGCGTATAGGCCATTGATCACAAAGTAAATATCCTCCGCGCAGCGGCGGAGATCATTTGCATCAAGCGTGGATTGCTCAGTTCGGTACAGAGACTTCGCTTTTAGGATCAGTTTTTCAATGTCCTCGCGACTAAGTTCCGGCGGATCCACAAAAAATAGACCACCCTTTTGTGTAAGCCCCACGCCTGCGCCAATGCTCGTAAATATTGAATAGTGATCTAGTTTGCCGTGTTCCTTTTCAAATTCTGTAATGGTCTTGCGAAAAGTCGCCTCCGCGGCGTCAGCGACGGGGCCTGCGACATTGGGAGTTTTCCAAGCACAGTATGTCCGGTATACGTCATCAAAACTGGCCATCGAATCATTCCTTCATTTGTGGGATGTCAAGATGCGTGGAAACGTCGCTGCTGGCCGATTTGACGGTCTTGAAAACTTGTCTAATCTGACCGCATCACAGCACGACGCGCAAATCATTCGCCGCTGCTTGTGGGAGCAATTTCCCCAATTAAAAACAATCCTCAGCCGCGCTGGCGACGATGGATGTTATTGTTGAATGCCGCACATAAGCGACGCAATGAAAAAACGGCAGATTGGTGGACATTTCCGCTCGACAGCGCGGGGCGTCGTCTCAAACGATCCTATAGCAATCATCGGTTGCCCCAGCGCTGGGATGGCGCTGCTCGCACTGACTGTAAGAGCGTGTTGGCGATGCCACTACCCGTCTCTGAGTTGAGAAAAGAGGGCCACCCTTCGCAAGTGACGCCCAAGCAACCTCAGGAACGAGTCGATGGCTTCCAGCGCGGCGAAGGTGAGTCTTGTTGATCTCACTCAAGGCGGGCGGGAGTAGACTGGTCGGAATCCGGATGCACTCTCGCTCACCACGCCCTTTACAGAACACCAGGGTGTGCCAGCCTGCCGGATGCCGCTCTCAACATCGCGATGTTCATCAGTGTTGTGCGTGGATCAATCGTGTCCGTGTGCGACGAGTTGGCTTCGTTTCCGAAGGCTGATCGCTTCGGTCCGCCACGAGTTATTCGGCCGCATTGAACGGACTTGTCTGCTCCAACAACGTGAATTCGATCACATCTCCCGACTGGAGCTTCAGATCATACATGTACTTACCGAAGAGTGTATTCCATAGTCCATTGTTCCCGTCTCCGGAGATTGCACGAATCAGATTCCCATTCTGGCTAAAGAAACCGGTCTCACGCAGCGGGCAGATGAAGCGCATTATCATCGGGCCCCGCTGACGGTGGAGTACTACAATCGCCCCTGCAGAACTGGATGCATCAACGATGTGCCCGGTGCTGAATAAATCCTTCGCAACTGCGCCGTTACTCGGGAGACCGGACTCGTCGATGGCGATGGACTGTCTAGACTCTGGATCGCAGAGGATTCCTGTTCGAAGGACATTGATGGGAAATACGGGAGGAGGTGGGACCGAACCTTCCCTCTCAATGAACAGATCCTTGAAGCGAGACCATTCAAACGTGTAGATCTGGTCGCCATCACGCAGCATCAAATTTTGAGCAACGGGATGGAACAGCAGGGCGCGGGGAAATGCTGTCCACGTCTGACCACGAACGTGAACCAACACATTGGGATGAATATCGGGCCATCGTGGTGCCAGGGCGGGCGCTGTTGCGGTTCGGATGGCGGATGTGACCGCCACGCTGATGAGTTCATGCTCCGCCAATAGTTCGCGCAGAGTTGTTCCACTCGATGGAATTTCGACGGTGAACGGTGTCAACAACGAGAGTGCCAAGACAACCGTCGCGCGAGGAGCGGGGGACGTGTTGTCGTGCGACAAACAGGCCCGTCGCGGACCGGCCGTCGTACATCCGGCCATGAGTATGATCAGCAGCCAGCGCAATCGACAGCAGTGGTTCATGTCGTCCTTGACAATCTAGGGGTGAATCCGACCTTGCTATACAAGGCTTGGATTAGTTACCCAATCGGGGGCAAAGCGAGCTGCTTCGACATTTAGGTTCAGTGGCTTCACGACATCTCTGATTTGGCAGGCGAAAGCCACGGATGAATCGCCGTCAAGCTGCGCGAAGAGCAGGCCGAACAGTACAAACGCCTTCTTGGTTCCCACCTTCGTCTTGAATCCCAAGACAGACCCGCTGTCACCAGGAATGACAAAAGTGTTGTTGCCATCGCGATGCCGTACGGTGAACGTGTGAACGAAGTCTTCACCGCCAATTCGGATCAGTTCCACATCCAAGTCATGCAGTTTTCCGATCAAGACTACCCCTGACGCGGCACCGAACTTCCAAACCTCCAGAGAGCGATCAGAAGTTTCGATGGCGCGTTCGGCGAGGAAGATTTCCCGCGCCTCGCCAGTGAAGCCTCGAATTTCCCACGGTGTCGGCGAAGGGACGAGACTACTCGCCAGAGTTACGAGAGCGCAATCCACCGATCGTAGTTCGAAGCCGTCATCAATATCTCCTTTGAAACTTCGCGACACATTGCCGACTTCGCGAACAGTGTCCTGCCCTGAGACAGGATCGATTGGTCCGAGCTGAACCGCCAGTCCACCACCAATGACATGCGCGTTCGTCAAACCAACCAGCAGCCCCGTGGTTTCTCGAAGAATTACTCCCAGGGTACCGAACGCCTGGGGAGATCCCTTTGGAGCTACCGGAACTCCCCCTTGCATCGCTTGATCGAACGGCAGGGGGTTCGTCGGATGGGAAATCGCCGAACTGAGGAGTTCAAACTTTCCTTCCAGAACTTTGACTGGCACATCCTCGAACATTCGAGGCAAGGGAATGCATTGGCGACCCGGAAGATCACTGAGCGCATACTTGAAGGCGACGTTCACGGCGATCACGACTTGGAGCGGGGAAACGACTTCTCCAAACTTCGTGCGGAAGCGAACGGAGAGTCCGGTGATCTCTCCGTACAGGCTGCCCTTCAGTAACTCCGGTTGCCACTTGGCGAGAACGGCTTTGGCATGCGCGATCCGTGCATCCAACTCAACCTGACGAGCAAAATACTCCGCATCCACTTCTTCACGAGTGAGTATTCGCTCGACGAGATACGGTCGGTCGGGAGTAGGAGGTCCGGGGGACCAGCAGACTACGACCGGCGAGATAGACTTTGGAGGATTGTCGACCGAGTGCGAACCTGAAGTCGGTTTGACCTTCTTCTTCGCTACCTTTTTGTTCGCGGCCGGACTCGGGGACTTTGCGGTTGCGACCTTCTTCACCGCAGCCTTGCGAATCGGCTGCGGTGAAGTTGGTGCTGTCTTCGCTGACTTCTTTTTTGCCATGAGATCCCTTAACAGTTTGCCCGTGATGTATGACCCTGAAACGCCTGATGGTGGCATTCACTTCAAACGGCCAATCTTCTCTGCGTTCCGTCAAATTCAATTCAGCATCACCCTAACCACGGGCACAAACCGCTCACAAGCATAATTTCCAATACTCGTCCTCAATTAAAGATTGCTCTCAAAGCAGGTGGGGCAAATGCCGCATCCGAGTTGGCTGGTATCGGCCCGGGGGGCAGTTCAGTCGGACCAGATCCTAGAGCTGGGGCTTTGGTCTTAGGTGCTGGAGTTGTGACAGGCGGGCAGAACGTTTCGCATCGGTTTAGTTGACAGTTCACGAATTCTTGCAGCCGACATTCCCAATCTGGCTCACTGATATCGAATCGCTGGTACGCAATAACCGACTTTTTAAACCCGACATTATCAGCATCAGCCTCGGGCGAATTCGCGGTGGTTGCTTTCGCCTTCGGTACCGCAGGCTTCTTGAACTGCGTCAACGCCGGTTGCAATGTTCCCAGCGATGTATTGATGTCGTTAATGGTGCGTTCCGTGACTTCAGCCGTGATGTTGGAAAAGTATTGTTCGTCGTCCATCTTGGCTTCCGTTAGGTCGAGAATGCCAGCAGCGGGGCGTTTGAAGTCAACGAGAAACACCTTGTCGGTGTAGACCAGCTCGGTCTCTACCATCAACTGCGGTGGGCTGAACGAGACGAGCGCGTACTTCGACTCAGTTGCCGGAGGAGTCCCTGTTGTTGTTGTTGTTGTTATGGCGAGCAGCACCTGCTGCTCGAAAATCGTCACGGCCACATGGGACGGGACTTTCAACTTCACCGGAAGGCCCTTGAGCTTCTTGTTCGTGCATTCGGGGGTGACAGAATCATTGTCAAAGCGATAGAGAGCGGTCGTTCGGAACGACGTGCAACCACCAATGACAATCATGGCCAATAAGGCCCAAGTAACAGGCAAACGCATTTCGACCTCCTGTCGATGTGATAAGTGAGACTCTAGTTTCGGGGTATACCAGTACATGACACTGACCGGGACTCTGTGTAGACGCGTTCGGAGAGCACGCCTTCTCCGTTTTCTATTGCGTCTTCGCTGGACATACTTGTGCACGGCAAGCATTTTCGCAGGGCACCGTGTTCAGGTTAGATTCGAGGAAACAAGTGACATCGCCTTCAAAGGTCGGCGAATTGATGTCGAACCTCGCGAAGGCCACGACCCGATCCGTTGCAATCAAACCGCTATTGTTCGTTTCCGGTTTACCCGAGGAAGTTGCCAACGCGTTGACAAAGTTGAGTGATGTCGCCAGCAACGACGCCGAGTCCTTGATGGTTGTATCGTCGATTTTGTAGGTGACATTCCGCAGATGCCCCTTGCCTTGATCGCGCTTATCCGCGTCGTTCGACGTAAACGCGAAGCCGTACGATCCGGTGCCGGATCCCGGACGAACGGGGTCTACCAAGAAGATTTTCTCGGTGTACTTCGCGTCGTGGGTCACCGTCCGCGTGGGTCGGCAGGCAGCGAGCGGAACAACGGTGGGATTATGATCAGGTGTGGCATCCATGCTAATCTTCCAGTAGGTCGTCTCAATCACGCTGAGTTCCAGGTGAGTTGGAACACGCAATGATACGGGCACGCCTTTCAGCGGTTTTTCGGGGTTCACGACAATCGTGTCATTGTCGAGCCGGTCGATGGCTGTCGTTTGAAACGACGAGCATCCAGCGGCCAGCCCGAGTATGAGTAAAACGGGCAGAAATCCTTTTCGCATGGGCAACTCCGTAATCACTAAACCGCTGGTCTCAGACCACACACGTGACAAGCGCTACAGCAGACACTTGCATCGAGATATGCAATCGTCTTTTCGTACCACTTCCGCGAGGATGTTGTGCTGTAATCAAACACCCTGTCACGTTCGTCGATGACGGATTGTTCGCATCGTTACAACCGTCAAGGTCATAGCGATTATGCCGAAGATTCGGCCGAAGCTGCCGATGCCGGTATTAGCGCGGCTGTACATAATTTCTGTCCGCAGGTCACATCCGCTGTTCGGGGCAGTGGCACACCTTTGAAATACAACAGGATGTCTGGGTTCGAGCCTTCGAGTCCTCAGTATTCGCCCGGCCCTACACCAAGAGGGGCCGGGTGGCTGGATCAGCAGGAGGCGGTGGCCCGGATCGCTGAGTTCGGGGCCTTCCCGTTGGTCAGGGCGGACCATTCAGTGCTACAAGAGGCGGAGAAGAACACGACGACGTAAGTGCCAATTAGAAAAACTGTTACGGCACGATTCTGATAAGTGGTCACGTCGAAACCGACCGTCTTCGTGGACTTTCTGACCGTCTCCCTGAGCGTCCCGGACGGATGTTTGGCCGTCCCGACCGCTTGGTTGAGGCTTCCGACCGTCTGGTTGAGCCCGCCGGATGGATGTCTGAGTGTTCCGAGCGTCTGGCAGACAGTTCGGGATGGGTGTTTGATCATCCCGAGCGGCTGACTGAACATTCCTGACATCGACGTGGTCATCCGGAATGTCTGTACGGCCATTCCGAGCGTCTTGCGACCCGCCCCGAGCGCCGGGCGGTTGGTTCGGAGCGGATCGCTCAGATGGCACCGACGGTCTGTCGCTTGAAAATGTGGAGGATGTCGCGCATTGTTTGTCCGTTCTCAGCCGTTTCTGTGGCGGCGAATGAGATTCGGTGTCTCGGAACGATCCACATCTTCTCACGACAACTCTTGGAGCGACCCATGAACGAGTATTGGGAGATCACTCACGAACGCGCGGTCCCGACACAGGCTCTGTGGGGAATGCAGCCGACGTTCGAGTTGAACCAGCTCACGCGGACTCAACACGCCACGCTGACCGACAGCCTGCCCGCTCTGGCGCAGGTTCGCGACAACATGGAAAACGATCTGACCCAGGCGCTGGCGGCCAAGCACACCGTGTTCGACAAACTGAGCAATCTCGGCGTGCGCATGCCGGGTCTGATCGACGGACTCCTTGAAGACGAGGACGAGTTGAAGGACCAACTCGACGCGATCTATGCCGTCGATGCCTTCGGGTCCGAGAACAGCGCGCTGCGTCGCGCGCGGTTGCTGTTGCCACTGTGGACCGACGTGAACGCGGCCCGAGCGGCGGCGACGCCCGTTAAGCCCGCGCTGACGATCGATTATCAGACGACCCCGGTCGCGGTGGCCGATCTCTCGGCGACCATCGATGCAGCCCTGTTGGCTCAAAAGACCGAGGCCGAAAAACAGCGCGATGTCACCAACTCAAAAAGCGCCCTGCGCACCGCCGACCGTAAACTCGATCGCGCGAACAAACGCTGGTACAAGGCGTGGTTGCTCGCCTTCCCCGTCGGGACGCCCGAGGGAGATGCAGCGTTCTCTCAGATTCCCACCGAAGCCGGAACGCCGGTCCCGTCCGTCCTAGCGATCTTGTCCGCCACACCGCTGGCGGATCGAAGAGTCACCCTCACGCTCGACCCGAACGGCGGTGCGCACGCGACGACGAAGGAGTTGCAATCCCTGCTTCCCGGCGAGACGGAATTCGGCCACTCGACACCGATTACGGGGAACGAGGTCACCGTCGGCCCATTCGATCCGGGAGCCACGATTCAGTTCCGCACCCGCGTGGCCAACTCCAACCCCGGCTTCGTCACCAGCCCGGTCGTGACGGTGGTCGTGGGTGGGGCCTAAGTGCAAGTTGCAACAGGGCGAACGGTGAGGAAAGCGCTGTAATACTATTTGTCAACCCTAGATGTCTCACCTGTTCAGGTGAGGCGTCTGAATCTTGTGCTTCTGCGGTCATGCGACATGATGGAACACACCGCATGTCAACCAGTTCTCTGCGAGACTGCCAAGTCTGGATGAAGATCGGTTCCTCCGCCACCGCCCAACGCGGGCGAACTCCACTATCTCGCCACCGACACCTGCACTCCCTACGTCAACCACTTCGACCCCGGCAAAACCGCCTATTTACTGGCTCCGCTGGGAAAACACGAAAGGAGAAACCGGCCCGTGGTCCGTCATGATCTCGGCCACCATCACAGGGTGAGTTTCTTACCCATCAACCAGCACGGTGCGTGGAGTCCTTGGAACGCACCCGACAGTCGATTCCGAACGGTGCGCTTCCAAGCCTCAACGCACCATCCGTCACGTCTCGCTGTGATTCATCGATCACGCGCAGCGATCTGAAGCCTTAAAAGAGCGTTCCGATGCCAATCCGCTGTTTTTTACGCATTTTTAGAGCTTGGCTTGACCCGAAACCCGCCAACCCAAGGCGTTGCCTTGGGCTGGTATCACATCGCCCATTCCGGGCTGAAATCTAAAACAGCGCAACTTCAAATCGTCCCGTTGAAGCCTGTTCCCATCCCCTTTGTTTTAGGAATGCTCATGAGTTCACGTCATGGAAAACCGCTGCGTGGCCTGATGGCCAGCAAATCGTCTCCCCATTTTGAAGGCTTCTTCGGTCGGATGTTCCGCGCGCTTCGCCCAGCCACGTTTGGGGCCACCGAAGCCGAGACTGCCGCCAATCTTGGGCGGCTTGCCGACAAGATGACCGCCACGCCGGACCCGATCAAAGATGGTCAGGATGCGGAGGAGAGTGGTATCCCTTCGCTCTACACCTATCTCGGTCAGTTCATCGACCACGACCTGACGTTTGATCCGTCCAGCAGTCTCCAAAAGCAAAACGATCCGGATGCGATTGTCGATTTCCGCACCCCGGCATTTGATCTCGACAACGTCTATGGCCGGGGGCCGGACGATCAGCCGTATCTGTACGACGGACCCATGAAGTTCCTTCTCGGCGACGCAATTGGTGGCGGAGCCGGCCCGGTGACGGACCTGCCGCGGAACTCGGGTAACCCCCGCCGTGCTCTGATTGGCGATCCGAGAAACGACGAGAACGTGATCGTCTCGCAGTTGCAGGGGCTGTTTCTGCGGTTCCACAACCGGTTAGTGAAGGAGAACCCGATCCTATCGTTCGCCGACGCCCAGAGATTGGTCCGCTATCACTACCAATATGTCGTGGTGAACGACTTTCTGCCACGGCTGGTCCACTCGAAGGTGATCGCGGCCTTGAAGTCGAACGGCCAGTATGACAAGGCGAAGTTACGGTTCTATCACTTCCGCAACCTGCCATTCATGCCCGTCGAGTTCGCGACAGCGGCTTACCGGCTCGGCCATTCGATGGTACGGCCCGGCTATCGACTCAACGACGCGGATGCCACATTACTGCCGATCTTTGCCGCACCGGGTGAGGATCCAAAGAAGAGCTTGGTTGGGTTCCAAGCGATGAACCCGGCTTGGGGCATTGACTGGGGGCGTTTCATCGACATCGACATCCGGGCCTACGACAAACCGGGCGACATCAAGAAGCGACTTCAGTTTGCCTACCGGCTCGACACTTCGGCGGTCAACCCGCTCGGCAATCTGCCCGCGAGTGTGGCGAGCGATCCCAGTTCTCTGCCGCTACGGAATCTGCTCCGCAGCTGGAGGCTCGGCCTGCCAAACGGCCAGAGCGTGGCGAGGGCGATGGGCATCAAGCCCATGGATGATGCAGAGATTCTCCTCGGCAAGTTCACCGAAGACCCCGGTGAGGTACTCGTGCCGATCACCACCGTCTCGCCCGCGTTCAAGCACAACTGTCCGCTCTGGACGTACATTTTGGCCGAGACGCGGACCCACAAGGAACCGGTGAAGCTGCCCGTGACGGAGAACGTCACGCTCTTGACGCCGAAACTGGGACCGGTGGGCGGCCGAATCGTCGCTGAGGTATTCCTCGGCATCATGTTCGGCGACAGCAACTCTTTCCTGAGCCAAGACCCCGACTGGCATCCTGCCACCGGTGCGAACTACATGCTCAAGGACTTTGTCCGGTACGCGCTCGAACTGTGAAGACGCTCGTGTGTGTGTCACGCACTGTGTTCAAATAGGTTAAGACAGTCGGCAGGCAGGCTGAAGAGC
>JAYTGQ010000432.1:0-1886 GCA_043733345.1 Schlesneria sp. | reverse complement strand
CGGGATGGCCGATGATTTCCGAGAGAACAGCGCGACTGCGCTGCCACTCGTCCAGGAGCTGCTCGCGCGAGCAGTGCGAGATCCGCTCAGGATGACTGCACGAGTGACTGCCGATCACATGGCCTCGTTCGTGCAGTTCGCGCAGTTGGGCGCGAGTACAGAACGAGGGAGTATCGATGAAGTCGGTGGCGATGAAGAACCAGCCGCGCCAGCCGCGACGTTCCAGTTGCTCAGCGATGTCGGTGATGGCCGAGACGCCGCCGTCGTCAAACGTGATCAGCCACGAGTCACTCGCCGCGCGGCGCAGTTCTTCCACTGAAGTCGTCACGAGTGGCGGTCGCGGGACTTTGGTTGCGACCGCATCGAGATGTCGCGAGAACTCATCGAGCGTCAACTTGTAGCGCGCCGCCTCCGGCCCCGCGAAGCCGCTGGAGTCGTCCGCGTTCGCGGGGGTCACGTCGTGATAGAGCATGGTGATTGGCATGAGGCCGTGTTTCCTGTCGTAGGACGGGCACTCTTGCCCGTCCCTCATTGATCTTCAAACTTCGATCCTCAAGCAGGACGGGCAAGAGTGCCCATCCTACAAGTCGATCTGCTCTACAAGTCGATCGCGATTTCGCGTGGCTGTCTCAGGCCGATTCCTTCGTTCGCCATCTGTACTGCAAAAAGGCGGACAGCCACGGTTGTCCCCATTCGCCGGAAGGGAGACCGCGCGTGTCGAGCGAAGTGGCTCGGCCGGCGTGGATGTCGAGCAGCTTGTCGCGCAGGGCATCCAAATTATCGAAGACAACTTTGTGCTGGATGACGTGGTGCGAATCGGTCGTCTCATCGAATTCACAGCGATAGAAGCCATAGACCGGGCCAGTATCGACCCCTTTGTCGATCTTCAGCAGCGTCATGCCGACGTTGGCTCGGTCGTTCTGCGCGAGCGCCCAGAAGCAGCCGTGCGCGTTCCGATACTGGGGACAGATGCCGGGGTGCATGACAAACGTTCCGGCCGTCGGGATCGAGAAGACGCTCGGCTTGAGCAGCGTCTTGCAGCGCGCGATCACGAGGTCGCAGCCTGCGTCCCGCAGAAATGCCTCGACCTCAGGAGCATTCGGCGATGGCGCGTGAATCACGCGCGTGGTCTCACCCAGCGGTGCGAACTGCTCGCAAAGGGATTTCAGCGTCGCCGCTTCCCACGCGCGATCTTGCTTCGCGAGAAACAGCTTCGAGTAGACCCGGAACGCCAGCACATCAAGGAACCGCAGCAAGCCGACACGTTTGATCTCGCGCGTTACCCGCTGCCGCATTCGACGCGGCGGCTCTTCCAACACGATGACTCCGACCAGCGAAGTTGTTGCCGCCAACCATCGCGCCAACCCTTCTCGATTGAGCGGATCGTCGGCGTGACAGATGAGCACCGTCCGCGGCAACGCTGTCTTCGATGACGTTGCTCTGGTCCCCTCGCCCCGGTTCTGCGGGGAGAGAGGCGAGTTCTCACAGAGAAACCCTTTCTCGACACACGTCTCCGCTTCCGGACAATCCCACAACGCAGCTTCCGTCACGACACGCCTCCTCAAGTTCGAGAGCCGCCGCCGTCGTGGAGACAACACCTCGTCCTGCAAACCTACGTCACGGTTCGCGAGTTGGCGTAGATCCGGCTTCACCCACCGGATGAAACCCGCCTGACCGCAGTGTCGTCTGTGCCGGTTGTGAGGTGCAGGACTTCGCACTCTCAAAACGTGAAAGCGAGGGACAGCGTGGCGATGTTCTCGCTCACGCTGTTTGAAGTTGCGCACTCGCGTTTTGTAGCTGAGTTCGCAAGAACTCAGGGGCTTCGCAGGTGCCGAAAAGGCTGAATTCTTGCGAATTCAGCTACTTTGAAGCGCAACTGCGCAACT
>JAYTGQ010000431.1:0-1893 GCA_043733345.1 Schlesneria sp. | reverse complement strand
AAATGAAATCGTTCCGCCGCTCGCGGCGGCACGAAACCGAAGGGTTTGGGAACCATCTGGGAGGGCGTGAATCGGCCAGCGAGCGAATGTGCGAGGCCGAGAGGTTGCCCAAACGGCCAGGCCCACCCAGCACCGATCAGTTTGGCAATCTTCTCTTGGACCATCGCGCGCAACTTTTCCGAGGCCGAGGCCCGCAGCACATTCCAACCGCTCACTTTGAGGAGGATCGTGCGGAACACGGCACCCTGGCCACGAACGCGAAGCTCGCCCAAGCCCAAACGATTCTTCAGGCCGCCGTTCGTGGACTCGATCCCCGAGCGCGCCGAGTACCGCTCACGGAACACGTCCGTCTCGGCTTCGCTACGGCGCGCGGCCGTACGGCGGGCCTTGTCCGTGAACTCCAGTTTGAAGCGTCCGTCTGGCGTCCGCTTGATTGGGCAGAGCTCCAACAGCGGACACGACGCACACATCGAAACCGACATTTCGACAACGGTGGTTTGCGTCGCCTCATCGCGTGTAACACGAAGTGGCGAATGGCTCGCGGGACACGCATCGACCGAACCGGTCACTTCGTTGTGAGCGAAGTCGTCCAGCGTCAGTTCCCCGGGTTCCCCCTGCGGAGCACGGCCCGGTACCGGCGCGATCAACTCGACACCGAACGACTCCGCGATCACGCAGTTCTCGTCGCTGCCATACGCGGTATCGGCGGCCATCTGCTCGGGGGTCAAGCCGTTCCCGTCGAGTTGTTCCAGCATTGGTCGCACCGCCTCCGAGTCGTTCGCACACGCCGTCTCGGGGATCACGCCCGTGATGAGCTGCACATCGTTCTCGCTGGAGCAGGTTTCGCTCAACTGGACCTGATAGCCCTGACCTTTGTGGCCGTCGTAAGTTGCATCGAGGTCGGACGGATTCTGAATGACGTCCCCGCCCGTCTTTGTCATGACGACAACGCGGCCCTCCACGACCTCGCACTGCTGCTGGAAGATCTGCACCAGCGATGTGTAGGACGTGCGGCCCTTGATCTCGACGTGATCGGCGAAGCGTTCGATAACCAAGAGCATATCCTCGGCCACCTGCTGCCTCGATCGAGCCCGAGCTTCCGCATCCTTGGCCTCCGCGAACAACCTGCCCTCCGACGGCGCATACCGAGCACGCAATTCCTCAGGCAGCGCCGCGTAGTCGTCCATCGCATGGCGTTTGACCTGTGTGAGGCAGCGCTTCAATGTGACTGCCATCAGCCGCACGCGGCCAAACGTCGCCATGTGACTGAAGACGTGTGTGCTGTCCAATCGCTGTTTCGAGACATCCAGTTCCAGCAAGTCCGTCAGCGTGATCGTCAATTCGCCGAACAACTGTGCCGCCAGATCATCTTCCGTGAACAGCTTCCGATAACGTTCGACGGTGCGGTCGCAACACGCGCCACCCGGCTCGATGTTGAGCGCGAACTGAACATCGGCTCGCATCATGTAAGCGTCGGCCGCGTCCAACGCATTCCAGTCAAAAAAGTCTGACAGGAACACCAGTCCAGCCATCGAGTACAGTTCTTTCGTGGGGCATCCCATGGTCTCCGAGAAGTGCTGGGCCAACTCCTTGACGGGCAAAAGATCCAGGACCACGGTCCGAAAGATGCCTTGCCACCCCGTCAGGATGCGTTGTCGAGCCATCTCAGAAAGCACTCCGTCAAACGGGTCAAACATCCACTTTTGTTGAGGATCGCGAATCCGTCGCATGAATGCCGTTCCATCCTACAAATCAGCCACTTTGAACCACCCCGGCAGTTTAGCGCCAGCCGAGTGATTCGATAGCTCACACACCTCGATTTCCCTATAAATCACGGAAAATTATCGAAATATCCGTGATTTATGAACCGAGCGGACTTCTGTCGGACACGTC
>JAYTGQ010000430.1:0-14180 GCA_043733345.1 Schlesneria sp. | reverse complement strand
AAACAAGTCAGACCTAACCGACACTCCGATCTAACCCTGGCAAACATTGTAAAAATGTGGGTAAGTTCAAGGGCTCCAACCCCGGCCACCCCGCCGGGGAAGTCATGAAGTACCTCGTCGATGCCAATGTCTTGAGTGAGCCGACGAAGCCCGCCCCACAGCGAAGCGTCTTTCAGTGGCTGCGAGACCACGAGCTTGAGTTGGTCGTGAATCCGATTGTGCTTGGTGAACTGGAACACGGAATCCTGTTGCTTCCTGTCGGAAAGCGAAGAGCGCGACTTCAGCAATGGTTTCAGCAGGGGCTGGCCACATTTCGAGTTTTAGATCTCGATGCCAAAGTTGCCTCGACGTGGGCGCAGTTATTGGCAGGGCTTCGGAAGCGGGGCTTGGCGATGCCCGTTAAAGATAGTTTGATCGCAGCAACAGCACTGGCGCACGGCCTGACAGTTGTCACCCGTAACGTCATCGACTTTCGAGCGACTGGAGTTGCCGTCGTCAACCCGTTCGAGAATTGAGCCTGTTCACAAATGTCGATCCTCAATCCACCTCGGGTCCGTTGTGTTGATCTCATTCTGAGAGTTCTGATTTGAGGTTCGCACGATTGTTGGTTGCCATGCAACAGCGGGGGTTTGAAGATACCCAGAGGTGACATGCCAGCAGATATTCATGAAGGAAGGATGCGTCCATGCTGTGTGGGCTAAACCGCCGCTATCGCGGAAAGCAGAAATGACGCATTTAAGGCTGCCGCTGCAAAGAAGCTCACGATCACAATTCCGAAAGAAGCCCACCCAAACAGCGTTTTGTTCAGATTCATCAACTGAATCGCAACGACGCCGACCACTGAAACGATGGGGGCTGTGAACGTGAAAAACCAGAGCAGATCAATCGATCTGTAGCCGAATATTCCCTTCGCTGCCAAGACGACGCAGGTTGTATTGATGAGGCCGTAAACCAGCAGATACAAAAACAATCGGACATCGTAACTGAAGCTGTTCTTGGTTGCGGAGTCTTGGGCTGCGTTGATGGGTTCGTCGGATTGCTTTCTCATTCCGGCGTCTCAACCAGCCTGATATTTCGGAACGCGAGGTCGGTCGTCGGGTCGTGGCCTTGCAGGCTGAAGTGGCCCGGTTTGAGGCGTTGGCCTTCGCGCGGGTTGTCGTTCGGTTTGCGGTCGTCGGTCCAATCGATGACCTGCACGCCGTCGATCCACGAGGTGAAGTGCGGGCCGTCGGCGACGAGCATCGCGGTGAACCATTGGCGGTCGTTCGAGATCACGCGGCGGGCCGAGACGCGTTTGAAGATCGCTCCCGTGCCGTGGTCGTCGGGTTGAGTCCGGTCTCCGTTTTTGAAGCCACTTTGGATTTGGAACTCATAGCCGTGCGAGGGTGTTTTCTCGGTTCCTTCCATCGCGCGGAAGAAGACTCCGCTGTTCAGCTTGTCGCCGTTGGTGATCGCTTCAAACTGGAAGACGAAGTTGCCCGCCGTCTGCTCCGTTTCGAGGAAGCCTCGTCCGCCGCTCACGTGGATCGTGCTGTCTTTCACCGCGAACTTGCTCTGACCGCCGGGGACTTCGCGCCAGCCTTTGAGCGACTCGCCATCGAACAGCGGCTGCGTGCCGAGTGGCTTGAGATAGACGTTGCGGAACTCGATCTTTCCTTCCCGGAACTGCAACCCGATGTGACCGGTCTTCAGTGGCTTGTCGGTCGTGTCGTTGAAGTCGAGGACCGGCTTGCCATCCATCTGCACGACGACCTTCGGACCTTCCACGCGAACGTGGTACGAGTGCCATTCGCCGCCGCTCACGACGGGCGTTTCCGGCTTCGCTCGTTTGACGAGGCTCCCCGTGAGGAACCCCGACGGATGCTCGTCGCACATGTTCAGTTCGTAGCAATCGACACCCGGATCGGTCGGCTTCATCGGCGTCCTCAAAAACACGCCGCTGTTGCCTCCGGTCGCGAGTTTGAAGTCACAACGCAGCTCATAATCGGCAAAACGGCTGGTCGTGCAAAGCAATCCCGATTCACCCGCCTCCGCAGAAATCACGCCCTCCTTCACCGACCACGCGACATCGTTGTTGGCCTTCCAACCAAACAGTGTCTGTCCATCGAACAGCCTCACCCAGCCCGCTTCGAGTTCTTCCCGCTTCAGCCAGTTGTGCCCATCGGCGGTCGGTTCTTCGAGGGCGGGGACGGAACTCACAGCAGCCCGTTCCACTTTGTCAGCCGTCAGAGCATTGCCAGACACCTGCGACTCCGCATTTTTCTGTGCCACGACTGGAGCGGCCGAGTGAGACTTCGGCTGATTCGTGCCGGGGACTTCGGAGCCGCAACCCACTAGCAATACGGACAACAACGAAACCAGACGGTGCATGACGGCCTCCTCAACAAGGTGGGTTTGTAAATCGTTTCTTCGGTCAGGTCACAGAAAAATATACCTCACGCGGAAGCGACTGACACTAACCCGAAGCGTCAGCGAGGATGCAATGCGAGTCCTCGCTGACGCTTCGGGTTAGTGTGATATCTGCCATCCTCACCCGTCTGCGGTATAGGTCGTGACTGAATGGGGCTGGATTCAAGTTGCGGATCATTGCGGAGCTGAAACATCGAGTGTTTGTCCCTGAAAGGCTCATCACGCGGAGCGATGAGGGCGACTTTGGTCAGCGTGTATGAACCGCTTCATCGTGATTCAAGATCGCCAGGGCGACGACAGTGCGGGCGGCGAGGTCGGTGGAGTTGAGAGCCATATCGGGCTTGGCCTCACCTACTGCGAGGAGCTTCTTCGCCGCAGTGTCATCGCTCGCGAAGAGCGTTCGTTGTTCGGCCAACATCTGCCCAAGGATCGCGGACTCGCGAACCGTGGGTGATCGAGTCGTGATGAGTCGGAAAGCCCACGCGAGTTGTTGTTCGTTCGACTCGCCACCTTCCTTCAACATGCGTTGCGCGATGAACCGCGCGGCCTCGACGATCTGCGGGTCGTTGAGCAACGTGAGAGCTTGCAGGGGCGTGCTCGTGCTTTGACGACGGACGGTGCAGTAGCTGCGGTCGGCCGCGTCGAAGGTCATCAGTGACGGAGGCGGCACCGTCCGCTTCCAGTACGTGTACAGGCTGCGTCGGTACAGATCGGCTCCGTGACTTTGGTCGTAGTTCGGCTTACCCATCGCGATGTCCCACAAGCCCGCCGGTTGGTACGGCATCACGCTCGGCCCACCAAGCTTTTCGACCAACAGGCCGCTCGTGGCGAGCGATTGGTCACGCAGCATCTCGGCGGTGAGTCGTTTGACCGGAGCGCGGCCGAGCCAGCGGTTTTCGGGATCGGCACTCACCCTCGAACTCAGTTGCCGGTATGTGCCGGACATGGCGATCCGTTTCATCATCGCCTTTGTGTCCCAGCCGCTGGCGATGAAATCGCGGGCGAGCCAGTCGAGCAATTCGGGGTGAGTCGGCAACGCTCCTTGCGATCCGAAGTTGTCGCTGCTTTCGACCAAGCCGCGACCGAACAGCGTCTGCCACAGCCGATTCACCGTCACGCGGGCCATCAACGGATGCTCGGGATCGACGAGCCACTGCGCCAGGCCGAGTCGATTGCGCGGCGCGTTCGTCGTGAACGGCGGCAGGACGCGCGGTGTGTCGGCCGTCACGGCTTGCGACGGCTGGTCGTAGTTACCCCGCTTCAAGATGAACGCCGGTTTGGGAGCGGCCATTTCTCGCATCGCCATGATCTCGGGAATCGGGTTGATGAGTTTGCGCTGCTCATCGCGCGCGGCGAATAGCTCAGTGAGTGCCTGCTGAAATGGGGCATGAGCGGTGACCAAAAAAGTCTCGAACAACTCGGGGGCCTTTGCAGACCACGCGGCTTTGAAATCATCACGGCCCGCCACGTGAGCGACTTCTAACGCTGTCAGGACTCGACCGTAGATTGCGAAATCATCGACTCGCCCCGCCTTGAATCCGGCATCGCGGAAACGGACGCCGATTTGCAATTCCGGCTCGCCCCCCTCGTAGGTGATGTCCTTCCACAGCCCGTCGCGGATCACATCGACCTCAACACGGCTGCCGTTCAAGTAGAGGTGTAGGCCCGCCGCGCGGCTCGACCCATCGTAGGTGACCGCGACATGAGTCCACTCGTTCACAGCGACCACTGTCTTCGAGCGAACCTTGATCGAGTTGCCCGGCCACATGTGGTGCAGCCCGAACGCGACGTGTCCTGATTCCAGCAGCAGCTCGTACCCGCGACTGCCAGCGTCGGCGGGAGCACGCGAGTGATGGACGATGACCGCGCGCGGCGTAAGGATCGTCGGTCTCACGGCGATCGCAATGGTGAACGCATCCGCGCGAGAGAAATGCCCGACGCCGGGGAACGTGATCCCGTTGTCGCCACTCAGTTCGGCCGACTGTCCCGCGCGGCCCTCGCCCAGTTTCACGCCGTCCGCCGACTTGCCGGGCTTGGTCGCGTCGATGCTGTTGGTGAATTGGTTCTGCTCGATCACGTCGAATAAGAACGCGGCGAGTGGACTGGGCGCGGCGGGCGATTCCGGTTTGGATTTCAACCAGTCCGCAAACGGTTCCTTCGCGGAATCACGGAGCGTGGCGAGTCCTCGCTCTTTCTCGGCGATCTGCTGGTCGAGGGTTTTCAGCTTCGCATCCTGTTCTTCGCTGGAGAGCAGCACCGTCGGCACTGGCGTCGAGGACGTGAAGTACGTCGTCTGGCCGAACTCGTCGATGTTTTGAAAGAACGAGAAGAGCGAGTAGAAATCGCGCTGCGTGAGCGGATCGTATTTGTGGTCATGGCAGCGCGTGCATTCAAACGTCAGTCCCAGAAACGCGGTCCCAAACGTATCGACCCGATCAACAACGTAAGCCACACGAAACTCTTCTTCGACGACGCCTCCCTCTTCGTTTTGCGAGTGGAGCCGATTGAACGCCGTGGCGACGCGCTGCGGTTTGGTCGCGTTGGGAAGCAGATCACCCGCGAGTTGCCACGTCGCGAATTGGTCGAACGACAGGTTTTCGTTGAACGCGGAGATCACCCAGTCGCGGTACGGCCACGTCGGGCGAAAGCGATCCATCTGATAGCCGTGCGTGTCGGCATACCGCGCCACGTCGAGCCACTCGGTCGCCATCCGCTCACCGTAACGAGGCGACTTCAGCAGCCGGTCAATCACCCGCTCATACGCTTGCGCCGACAAATCCTTCACGAACGCATCGACCTCGCCGGGTGCAGGAGGCAGCCCGGTGAGATCGAACGTCACGCGACGAATCAGCCGCTCTTTGGTCGCGTCCGGCGCGAGCGACTTCAACCCGTGTTCTTCCAACGTGTGCAGGATGAACCGGTCGATACCGTTGACGACGCGAGGCTCGTTGTCGGGACTGACGCGCGGTGGCTCGACTCGCTGCATCGGCGTGAAGGCCCAGTGACCTTCGTATTTTGCTCCCTGCTGAATCCACTGTTCGAGCAGCGTTTTCTCAGCGGCGGTCAGTTGCTTGGGATGCTTCGCCGGTGGCATCGCTGCATCGGGATCGGCCGAACGAATGCGGCGAACGAGTTCACTCTTCGACACATCTCCCGGTACGATCGCAGCGTGTCCCCCGTGGTCGGCCCGCGACCCATCGAGCGTGTCCAATCGCAAGTCGGCTTCCCGCGTCTTCTCGTCCGGCCCGTGACAAGCCCAGCACTTGTCCGCCAAGATCGGACGGACATCGCGGTTGAAGCGGATCTCGCGGAGTGTCGCATCGGCAGCGAAGGCTTCGGCCGTGAACGCGACTACCGCCAACATGAGGCTCGTGACAGAGACGTTCGCGATGCTCGAAGAGGTTCGAGAACGAGCGGGGAAATTGTGTGAACTCACGATCAGGGACTCCTGCCGGATTGGCTGTGTGATCTTAACCGCATGTTGAAAATCATCTGTAGGTTGGGACCAACTCACTTCGAGCGCCGGCCCACCAAGAAAAGTCTCTGTGCTTGATGGTGGGCCGACGCGGCGAAGCGCCACTGGTCTCACCCTACAGCTTCTATCCCCTGAAAAAAATGCTCGGGCAGGTTACAAAGCTGAACCACATAGAACTTGCCTTTGCCGTTGGATCGAATCGAGTCCTTATGCCGCCGCTGACTGTCTCTCCCAAACGCCGCTATCTCGTCCGGTTCAATCCGAAGCGGGTGCCGCATCTGTTTACCGACGTGCTGATCATCGGCGCGGGGATCACGGGGATTCGCGCGGCCCTCGCCATTGATCCCAAGGTGCAGGTGGTACTCGCGACGAAGGACGTGATCAGTCAGTCGAACAGCGCTTACGCTCAAGGCGGGATTGCGGGAGTCTTCGATCCGTTCGACGACTTCGCCAACCACGTGGCCGACACGATGTCCGCCGGAAAAGGGCTGTGTCATCGCGACATCGTGGAGACCGTCGTGCGCGAAGCCCCCGAACGGATTCGGGAACTCATCACGCTCGGCACCGTGTTCGATCAGGCCGATGGTGAGATGGCTCTGACGCAGGAGGGTGGCCACAGTCATCGCCGCGTCGTGCATGCTTTGGGTGACGCGACGGGCAAGGAAGTGATGCGGGCCTTAATCGAGCGTGTCCGTCGCGAACCGCACCTCGACATCTGGGAGAAGACGTTCACGCTGGATCTGCTCACGCAGGACGGCGAGTGCCGCGGGGCCTTGGTCTGGAATGCTCAGCACGGGAAGACGTTTGTCTGGGCGAAGCAGACGATTCTTGCGACGGGCGGGGCGGGGCGGCTGTTCCGAGAAACGACGAACCCCGAGATCGCGACGGCCGATGGTCAAGCGATGGCCTTCCGCGCGGGATGTGAAGTGCGCGACATGGAGTTCATGCAGTTTCACCCGACTGTGCTGTACATCGCCGGTTCGTCGCGGCATCTGATCTCGGAGGCGGTGCGCGGCGAAGGGGGCCTGCTGCGCGACTGTCACGGCACGCGGTTCATGCCCGACTACGACCCGGCGGCGGAACTCGCCCCGCGCGACATCGTCAGCCGCGCCATCACACGGCAGATGGAGAAGACGCGGCATCACTGTGTCTATCTCGATGTGACTCATCTCGACAAGGCCCTCGTCCACGAACGGTTCCCGCATATCGGTCAGGTCTGCGCCGACTTTGGCCTCGATCTGACTCGCGACTTGATCCCTGTTCGGCCCGGTGCGCACTACATGATCGGCGGCGTGACCGTGGATGACGAAGCGCGCACTTCGCTGCCGCGACTGTGGGCGGCGGGCGAAGTGACATCGAGCGGTTTGCACGGCGCGAATCGTTTGGCGAGCAACAGCCTGCTCGAAGGATTGGTCTTCGGGTTGCGAGCCGGTCGGAACGCCTCCGCCGCCGCACTCGGTGAAGCGGATCAGTTCACCGCGCTGCCGCTTCAGCCCGACCCGCCTTCGCATCAGCCGATCGATGCCAGCTTGAAACTCGGCGATTTGCTGAACTCGCTCAACAGTGAGATGTGGCGAAACGTCGGCATCGAACGCGACGCTGTCGGTTTGGAAGCGGCCTTGCAGCAGGTCGAGTTCTGGGACCGCTACGTCGGGCCACGCGAATTCAACACGACGCAAGGTTGGGAGCTTCAAAACATGCTGCTCGTCGCCCGTCTCATGATCCGCGCTGCCGCATCTAGGGTCGAAAGCCGAGGGACGCATTCACGCATCGATTTCCCGGACACCGACCCCGCGCAAGCCGTTCATATCCCGCTGGTGGCGACGTGAGATTGCCTCTTGGTTTCACCGGCGATGCAATATTAGAATCCTTGCCGGTTGAGAGTTCTTGGAGGTCAATCATGCGATTATTCATCGTGGCCGGTGTCGTGCTGAGTCAAAGTGTTTCGGTTCAGGCTCAGCAGGTGGCTGTACAGCAGCCGGTTGTGGCCACGAATTCGGTACGGACAACGGTCTCTGTACCGGATCGCGGGAGTGCGTTGCTCGGCGGGGTCAGTTCAGCGCAGTCGGCTCGATCGAGTTATGGGCCACTGCGCTCGGGATCGTCGATCGGTTTGTCTCGGTCTGCCAGTTCAACATCCACCAGCGTCTTCATTCACGATCTGCGTGCGATGGACGAGGCGCTGCTCAACTCCGTTCCGGACTCGCCCGCGCCGTCAGCGATTCGTGGTGGGATCCGAATGCAGCAGGCCGAAGCGGCTCGTACTGAAGTTGCCTCCCCTGCCGAGAAAGCGTTGAAGTTCGAACGGTTCGCCAAGCAGGCCGAAGTGGCGGGGAAGTCGGGCGTGGCCAAGTTACATTGGCAGGTGGCGGCCAAATACGGTTCAAAGCTCGCGAACGAGAAGCTCACTGTCGCGCCTGAGGCCAGTTCTTCCGTGCATCAAGCCGCGACGAAGGACTGATGTGAGGGTGACTTGTCACGCAACTACGTGGCCTCGGTTTCGAGTTACGTCGTCACAGATTTCGGAGTCCTGAAGGGCTTGATATTCCCCAAAATTCGCCCACCTAAGGCGTTGCCCTGAGCTGGCGTAACATTGCTCTTCGGGGCTGAAATCCCCAAGGCGCAACTTCAAAGAGCGTCAGTGAGGGCTTCACCATCATTGAAGGTCCGGCCCCCCTTGCTTGCGCTTCGGGCTGTTTACTTCGAGGCAAAAACAGGTTTTGGATTGCCCGCTCATCGAAAGTCCGTCACCGCATCATGTCCTCGCCCCTAGCAGACTGGCAGTTCGCCAGAAGTTCGTCAGCCACGTTGGAATTGTTCCTGCTGGGGACGGTCGATTTCGCGTCGGCGCTGGGGTTGCAGGCTCGGTTGCTCGATCAGCTTGTCGCGCGTACGGACACGCACGGGATCGTTCTCGTTTGCGATCACCCGCCGACGATCTCGATCGGGCGCGAGGGGAGCTTCGCCGACGTATTGGTGGAGCGGGAAGAACTCATCAGTCGGAGAATGGATATTCGGTGGACCAATCGTGGCGGCGGGACGTTCGTCCACGCGCCGGGGCAAGTGGCCGTCTATCCGCTGCTGCCGCTCGACCGTTTGAAGCTCGGGCTGCTTGATTTCCGCAACCGCCTTGAACAGACACTACTGCACGCCGCGGCAGACTTGGATGTCGCGGCGACTCGGAGTGAAGCCGCACCGGGAGCCGAGTGTCGTTGCGGGCAGTTCGCGTTCATCGGCGCGGGGGTTCGTTCGTGGGTGTCGCACGGCGGGATGTTCGTCAACGTGGCGGTTCCTCAAGATTGCTTGGACCTCGTGCGCTGGACCAACGCGCCCGCCCGCATCACCACGCTGGCTGCTCAACGCATGAAGCCGACCTCCCTGGCCTCGGTTCGCGAATGCCTAGTCCGCCGGTTGGCCGAGTCCTTCGGCTATGACGACTATCAAATTCACACCGGTCACCCGCTGTTGCAACGGACGACGCGCAAAGTCTACGTGTTTGGTTGATGGCGAACGATCAGGGAGCGGGAGCCGCGAGTGGCTTGGGTGCCGAAGGCAGGTAGTCACCGCAATATGTCACCACCGCATCAATCACGGCGTTGGCGGTGATGGGACGACGCTCCGGCGTGCGGAGATCGCTGCCGAATTCCAACTGCATCGCGTCAATTCCGAAGCCTTGATGGCTGCCGTAGGTTTGCACGATGTACCCACCGCTGTACCGCGCGTGATCGAGGCCGTCGAGCGGATCGGGGTGGACCTTCAGTCCCGCAGCACGCAATCGGCCGAACAGACTTGTCGCTCCGACGTGAGCCTCGTTGCCGAACCGTTCCCGTAGCAGTGTCACCGTTTTTCCGTTGTTGGTCCCGCGCAGCACGGCGTCCTTCAACGCGTCTTGTCCATGAATGTCGAGCAACAATCCCGAGCGGTGCTTCGAGTTCACCTCACGGCAAAACTTGGCGAGGGCCTTGTGGTAGGCGTCGTAAACCAGCTTGGCCTTGTCGTCTTCATATGCGGCTGCGCCCGGGCGATTCGGGTCGAGGTATTTGCGGTGAGCGAGCGACTTCACCATGTAAGGCTTCTTGCCGAATCGCCGCTCTAATCCGGCGGCGATCAGTGTGGCGAGTTCTTCCGTCCCGACATCCCGACTCACGACGAACCGCCCTGTCGCGCCGGGCACCTCCTCACCCTTACGGGCCTCGACTCCGGGGACCGCTTTCGTACCGCCATGGGGAGCCGACAGGATGATCGGCAACTCACCCTCCTGAACGAAGAACAGCGGTTCAGTGGCATCTTCGGCAGCGAGTCCGTTTGCATCGCTGGCAACCGTGCCCAGCAGTACCGCTCCCACGCAAGCCAATCGAAACAGGCTTGCGGCTGAATGCCGAACTGGCCAACAACTCTGCGCGTCGTTTGAAGCCGTCATTTGTGAAGCTCCTGATGAGAAATAGATGGTTGCAGGGCAGATCGTAGTGGTTCCTCAGTGGTTGGAGAAACCTGTGAACCGCCTTTTTCAACGTGCGACCAACTGTTAGAAACACACCACCGCTGTTTCTCTGCCGTGTTGAACTTCCTGTCTGGAGGGCATTTCAAAACCTGTTTTTGCCTCGAAAAACCAGCCCGACGCGCAAGCAAGGGCTGGACATTCGATGACGGCGAAGCCCTCGCTTGCGCGTCGGGCTGGTTTTGAAATACGCTCTAATCTCACCCGTGAAAGGCCCTCATGAGCGATCCCGTGTTTATCTTCGATGTGCATCTCGATCTCAGCATGAACGCCTTGGAGTGGAATCGTGATCTGCGCTGGTCGCAGGAAAAGATTCGCCGTTGGGAACAGTTCATGAAGGACAAGGTCGATCGGGGCAACAACACGGTGTGCTTCCCGGAAATGCGACGAGGCCGTGTCGGACTGTGCGTCGCGACGCAGATCGGCAGGTATTCACCCTACTTCCATCGGCTACCGGGCTGGAACTCGCCCGAACAGGCGCGAGCCCAAACGCAGGGACAGCTGGCGTGGTACCGCATCATGGAAGAGGCGGGTGAGATGGTGCAGATTCGCAACCGGGCACAGCTCGACCAGCACTTGGACCTGTGGTTGAAGTCGCCTCCGTCGGACGACGGCACCGCGTCTGTCATCGAGTCGCGGAAGCAACCCGCTCAGCTTCCAATCGGCTACATCCTCAGCCTCGAAGGGGCCGACTCGATCCTCACGCTGAAGCATCTCGAACAAAGTTACGAGGACGGCTTGCGAGCACTCGGGCCGGCTCACTATGGACCGGGGCGCTACGCGCACGGGACCGATGCCGAGGGGCCGCTGTCACCGCAGGGGAAGGATCTGCTCAAGGAGATGCAACGGCTCGGGATCATTCTCGACGTGACGCATCTGTGCGACGAATGCTTTTGGGACGCGCTCGATGTGTACGACGGGCCGCTGTGGGCGAGTCATCAGAACTGCCGAGCACTCGCGCCGTGGAATCGGCAGTTCACGGACGACCAAATCAAGGCGGTCATCGAACGGGGCGGAGTCCTCGGCATGGCGTTCGACGCGATCATGATGGTCCCCGGCTGGATGCACCTCCGCAGCCAGCCCGCCGACTTCCAACTGAAGATCGAACGCATCTGCGACCACATCGACCACATCTGCCAGTTGGCCGGCAACGCGAAGCACGTCGGCATCGGTACCGACCTCGACGGCGGCTTCGGCACCGAGCAGACGCCGATGGACATGGACTCCATCGCCGACTTGCAAACGCTCCCGGGCCTGCTGAAAAAACGGGGCTACACCGACGCGGACATCCAGGGAATCATGTCCCACAACTTCATCGAATTCCTGCGTCGAACGTGGAAGTGATCTCGATTCGAGTGAGAGTTCGGTTCAGCGGATGTTTGGGGGGACTCATTGGAGAGAGAGGACGACGGCGACCGGTCTTCATCCTGAAGGGATGTCAGCCATTAGCCGGGGGTTGAGCGTCCGCGACACCCCCGGTGCGAAGTTACCGAAATGAGATTTGCATCCTGAAGGGATGCTGGGAAGCTCAGAATGTCTCTCCGTTTCGCGCTGTTGGCATCCCTTCAGAATGCCACAGCCATTTGTCAGACCTCTTCCGGGGGTGTCGCTTCGCTCAACCCCCGGCTAATGGCTGACATCCCTTCAGGATGAAGACGGTGGACATCGTCCGGTTCTCTCCAATCGGACTCCCCCCCAAAAACGTCGGATGAACCGGATCTATTCCATGAACTGACTCGCAGCGATACTCAATCCCCAGCCATCACTACCGGAGCCTGTCCGTGCCTGTTCGCTTCTACTCAGCGCCTCTTCCTGAGTCCGGTCCCTGCCTGCTCGAAGGCCCCGAGGCGCACCATCTCATGCACGTTCTGCGGATCGCTGCGGGAGAAGTTGTCGAGCTGTTTGACGGTCGGGGGTTGGTCGTCACCGCGAACGTCGTGGCGGTTCGCAAACGAGATGTCGAGTTAAACGTCGTGACCGCGCGACGCGAAGCGGTCCCCGCGCGGGAGGTGATCCTGGCGACGGCCGTTCCGAAGGGAGATCGCTTTGACTGGCTGATCGAGAAGGCGACGGAGCTGGGTGTGACCCGGATCGTGCCGCTGATCACGGCGCGGAGCAGCGTCGATCCACGTGACGGAAAACTCGACAAGTTGCGGCAGACCGTGATTGCCGCCTGCAAACAGTGCGGTCGCAACCATCTGCTCGAACTGAGTGCCGTCACCGCCTGGTCAGACTTCGTTATGGACGAGTTTTCAAACCGAGCGGCCTTCATTGCGCATCCGTCCCTCGACTCGACGGACTTTACCATCGAACTCACAGGTTTCAGCGAACAACCTTCACTGCTCTTTGCGATCGGTCCCGAAGGCGGATTCACGGACGAGGAAGTCGCGCTGGCGATCCGTTGCGGCGCGAAGCCATTGCGTTTGGGATCGCTCGTGCTGCGCATCGAGACGGCAGCCATCGCACTCGCCGCGTTGGCGATGCAGCGGTGAGATGACCGGCAATAGCGTTGTGGTCGGCCAACGTGAGATTGCGGGGTTGACCTCGTTTAACCGCGTGGGCAACGCCCCGCGCGTTGATGAGGAACAGACTCGAACATCGCTTGACGCGCGGGGCGTTGCCCACGCGGTTAAACGACGCAAGGGGGCAATACAAAGTTGTTCGACCAGTCGTCCCGATGGCGGAGCGACGGGACTACAGTGACAAGAACTCGAACGCGAGATTGGCGGCGAGAATCGACGTGATGTTCGAGTGATCGAATGGCGGCGAGACCTCGACCAGATCGAAGCCGATGAGATCGAGGCCGCGCAGTCCGCGAACCAGTTGCAGTATCTCGTAGCTGGTCAAACCGCCCACTTCGGGCGTCCCGGTTCCCGGCGCGAAGGCGGGATCGACGACATCAATGTCGAGCGTCACGTAGGTCCGACGTGAGCCGACTCGCGCCCGAACCTCTAGCAGCACGTCGTCCAGGCTGCGGCGACGGAACTCCTCGTGCGTGATCATCCGCGCCCCGAGAGCCAGTGCGTCGGCATAATCTTGTGGCCCGGCAGTCGGGCCGCGAATGCCCAACTGTACGTAAGCCTCCACGTCGATCAGTCCTTCTTCGATTGCCCGCTTAAACGGCGTGCCGTGGCTGTACGGCTGGCCGGGGTACTCGCTGTCCCAAGTGTCGGGGTGAGCGTCGAAATGAATGACGGCCACCGGGCCAAATTTCTTCGCGTGAGACCGGAGTAACGGCAGTGAAATCGAGTGATCGCCGCCCAGCGTGAGCAGTCTCGCACCGGTTTCGATCACGCGGCTGGCGGCAAGTTCGATCTGCTGGTGCGTCGCGCGAATGTCGGGCGGCACGACATCGACATCACCCAAATCGACGACCTTTTGGCTCGCGAACGGCGCGACCTGCTGCACGTTGTTGTAACCCCACAACAGCAGTGACTGCTCACGGATGGCGCGCGGGCCGAAGCGTGTTCCGCTGCGATACGACACCGACCCGTCGTAGGGTACGCCGAGAATGGCCACGTCCGCACCAGCGGCATCGGTGGCAAAAGGGACTCGCCCAAACGTGGCGATCCCGGCATAAGGCTGAGCGGCGAAGACGGGTTGAGTCATGATGCTTTCGTTCGAGTTTTGCAGTTTATGTGGTTAGGGCGACGGTGTTTTCCAGGAGTTGCAGGAGTTTTCGAGACCCCGGTCCTGCGGTCGCCCACTTCAAAACCTGTTGTCGGATACTGAGGCGGCGGAGTGTGGCGAGCCTGTCGGCGAACGACGGGGCGGTTTTGGTGGTGTACCACGGGCAGA
>JAYTGQ010000429.1:0-5552 GCA_043733345.1 Schlesneria sp. | reverse complement strand
GTATTCCGTGAGCGGACAGATTCGCAATATCCCATTATCCCGAAACTCTTCGGCCCACTGACGATTCAGATGACGGTATAGAAACATGGGACTTCAGTATTGTGATGAGTTAGGTTGGGCATAGCCGCCGAGTGGCGGGGTGGCGGGGGGCGAGCGCTTCGCTCGCCCCCCGCGAATCGTGGAGCAGCGTCTCACTGGATTCGACTGTGGGCGGCGAACGCCGACCACAGCCACACTTCCGAAGCACCAAAGGTGATCTCCGGGCCGACTCGAAACACAAGACCCTTCACCCTAACCCTCTCCCCGCAAGGCCGGGGCGAGGGGACCAGGCGGAAGACAAGGACCAAGACAAAGCCGCAGGCAAGATGCCGCACTTCGGCTTCTCGAAGGACGAGGCCGAGGCGGTGGTGGCCGCTCTGATCGAGCAGGCTCAGCTGGTGAAGCTCGATGCGCCGCCGAAGCTGAAGGACTCGGAACGCGACAAGGATTTGAAGGAGGGTCCGACGCTGATCCGCTCGGTCGGGTGCTTGGCCTGTCACACGCATGACACGCTTGGCGAAGCGACTCCGTTTGGTGGAGGGTCGCTCACCGACATCGGCCAGCGCCGTTCGGCCGATTGGCTGGCGACGTGGCTGGCCAAGCCGAGTCATCTCAACGAACACGCGCGGATGCCGGTCGTCTCACTGAGCGACAAGGAGCGGGCGCAGATTGTGTTGGCTCTTCTGCTCCCCTCGCCCCCGTCCTCGGGGGAGAGGGTGAGGGTGAGGGGGCCGGATGGTGATGACGCTTCCCAACCTCAATCGACCGAAGAAAGAACCCCTCACCCTCACCCTCTCCCCTCCAAGGCGAGGGGCGAGGGGACAGGAGAAGAGAAGGCAACAGAAAAACAAGAAGACCCGGCGAAGGTCTTCCAGGGTCGGAAGCTGATCGAGTCTTCACGTTGCTCGGCATGCCATGAGTTCACGCGACCGCAGTCGCTTGCCGCGCGACCGCGTTCGCTGGCGCGAAACGATCTCGATTGGATGAAGAGTTGCACCCAGGCGACATCTCGCCAGTCGGGCCAGCCGTCGTTCGCACAGGTGGACGAGAAGGCGGTCCGAGCGTATGTCGCGTCGTGGGGTCCAACGGTTCGACGGAACGAACAAGACGACAACCGCGAGCCACTGCCCCTCAACCCTCAACCTTCAACAATCAACCCCACCCGCCTGCTCGAACAGAAGAACTGCCTCGCGTGCCATGATCGCGATGAATCAAAAGGTCTCTCACGCATCGCAGCCATGATCGCGAAGGCCGACGAATCGCTGGCCGGTCTGCACATGACGCTGATCCCGCCTCGACTGCACGCCGTCGGTGATCGCCTGCACGACATGGCGTTGGCCGAGGCGATTCAAGGTGGTCCCAAGAATCCCCGACTCAGTTGGCTGCGAGTCAGGATGCCTCGGTTCCAGCATTCGCCCGTCGAGCAAGCCGCCTTGCTGGCGTACCTGATCGGGCATGACCGAGTACCGGCGCGGGTTGATGATCGAGGGTTGAGGGTTAAGAGTCAGACCAAGGCGACCAACTCAAATGCTCCTGCTGACCCTCAACCCTCGACCCTCCACCCTCAACCCGCTCCCGACCCGCAGCGGCTGCTCGCGGGGCGAGAACTGCTCGGAGGCAAAGGCTTCAGTTGCGTGGCCTGTCACGCGGTGAAGGACTACACGCCGAAGGTGACGGCGCTCGGCACGCGCGGCTCGAACCTGCATCTGCTCGGCCAGCGGATGCGAACGGACTACTACTTCCGCTGGACCCGCGCCCCGCTGCGGATCATGCCGGGCGTCGAGATGCCCAACTACCAGCGTCCGCACGAGTTCATCCTGCCGGGCCAACTCGATCTGCAACTGACCGCGATCTGGGAGGCACTCAACGATCCGAATCTGACTCCACCGACGAACCCGGCGGTCGTCGAGCAATTGTTGACAGTGCAACCCGGCGAACGTCCGCGCATCGTGCGCGATGTCTTCACGGTCCCGGGTGGCAAGGACGGGGAAACGGTGGCACGCGCATTCGCCGCCGGTTTTGGCAATGGCCACAGCGTGCTGTTCGACCTCGACACGGGGAGCGTGCGCGCGTGGACGCTCGGCGATTTCGCCCGACAGCGGTGTGAGGGGAAACGCTGGTACTGGGACTTGGCGGGAACTGTGCTCGCCACGCGCTTCGACCCGCAGCCTGACATCCTGTTCGTCCACAACACGACCGGCGATGTACTGACCCCGGAAACGGGCTGGCAGTTCCATCGTGAACTGACCTCGTACACGCACGAAAGCCTGAGCTATCGCCTGACGATCACACGTGACACGACATCGTACTCGGCCAGTTTTTATGAAGGATGGAGTGAGACTCGACCAGATAGGGAAGAGCCCTCGGGATGGCAGCGAACGATCATCGTGTCCGACCTCAAGGAGGCTCCGCTCTGGCCCTGGTTCCGCGGCGCGATCCCCGCGCTGCTCCAGGAGGCGGCTTCCATCGTCGCCGAGGCCGATGGACAGGAACGACCGCGTGGCATGCCTGCCACAGCGCGACCATTCGGCGGCGCGGGGGGCGGCGACGCGCAACTCGATCCCAATTCACTGGGGTTGACCATCCGCTACACGAGTTCGTTGAAACGAGTCGGGGTCGTCAGTCCGAATCCGCTCGCGCCACCACTCGTCAGCTCGGCGGATCGCATCACTTCCGTTCCGGGCTTTCGTGGCCAGCGGCTTCCGTTGCCGCGCTCCATCATGCCGACAGCCATCACGTTCGACGATCGCCAGCGGCCGTGGTTCACGTCGCTGAAGGGACATTTGTATCGCATCGAGCCAGCCGCGCCGGGGGCAGAGCACCTCACTCTGACGACCATCACCAACGGACTCGCCGCGCCGTTCGGTGTCTTGTGGCAACCCGGGGTGAAGAATCCACTCTCACCCCCCTCTGAGCGGCCAACGGTACTTGTGGCACACAAGCCCGAGCTTCTCAGGCTGCATGTTGCGGACGATGACGCCGTGACCCTGTACGACGTTTTGGCGACCGGCTGGGGCGTGAGCGATGACTACCACGACTGGGCCTGCGGAATTGCCCGCGATTCTCGTGGGAACCTCTTCCTTGGGCTTGGCAGCGACTACACCTTCAAGAATCGGCCCAAGGAGAAGTCTCGCTGGCGGGGCGACATTCTGCGAATTGATCGAGACGGGAAGATCGAGTCCATCGCACGCGGCCTGCGCTATCCGACCGGCCTCGCGATGGACGATCAAGACCGGCTGTTCGTCACTGATCAGCAGGGGGTGCAGAACACGTTCAACGAGTTGAACTACATTCAGGCCGGACATCGCTACGGCGTGCCGAGTCGTCACGAAACGGAGCCGGATGCGCCCGCCGATCCTCCGGCGGTGCAGATCCCTCATCCGTGGACGAGGAGCGTGAACGGGTTGGTGTTCGTGCCGAAGGGGGCAGGGGGCAGGGGACAGGCGGCAGAGGATAGAAGTCAGAAGTCCGAGGCCAGTAGTCCGAGGTCCGAGGTCCGACAGCCGCAGGCTGTCGTGGTCCCCTCGCCCCCGTCTTCGGGGGAGAGGGCTAGGGTGAGGGGGCTGAACGGTGATGACGCTGCTCGACCCCAGTCAGCCGAAGAAAGAACCCCTCACCCTAACAGCCTGTTGAAAAACGGCTGTCGGGAGGGCCAGGCTCCTGCCGAGCCGCGAGAAACAAGCGACTTTCCTCACGCACACGGCTCGGCGGGAGCCTCGCCCTCCCTTTTTCAACAGGCTGCTAACCCTCTCCCCTCCAGGACGAGGGGCGAGGGGACAGGAAGCGCATCTCTTTCCCTCAACCCTCAACGTTCAACCATCAACCCACTCGGCGGCCATTTCCTCGCCGCCGAGTACAACAACAACTCGATCATCCGCCTGAGCGTGCAGGATGTCGAAGGCGTCGTACAGGGGGCGGTCTATCCGTTTAGCAGGCCGACGTCAGATGAGGCTCCTCTGTCGGCCACACCCAATACTGGCGGGAAACCGGTCCCGCAGGACTCATCGAGCTTCATCGGTCCGATTTGCATCGGCATCAGCCCCGTTGGCGACATCTACGTCGGCGGCTTTCAGGACGGAGGCTGGGCGGGCGGCCTGAACATGGGAGACATCGTGAAGCTCACGCCGGAGGGCGATCTCCCGAACGGCCTGCGCGAAATCCGAGCGACCTCGCGCGGCTTTGACCTGGAGTTCTTTCATCCTGTCGATGTGGAGCTTGCCCGTCAGGCGAGCCAGTACAAAATCTCGGGCTACACGCGCGTCTGGAAGGGAGACTATGCGACTCCCGACTCGGGCCGCCACAAGGGCGAGGTGACGGATGCGCAGCTCGACGACGCGGTGCGAACGGTCTCGCTGACGATGAATGGACTGAAACCGGGCCACGTCTATGAGGTCTCGGTCGGCGAGATCGGACGACCCGACCAACGAACCTTGTGGCCCGCCATCGGGCACTACACGCTGCATCGTATTCCGGAGTAGACCCGCCCCTGACTTCCCCAAGTAACCCGCAGCGTGAGCGAGGGCGGACGCTTCACGGCGTAATGAATTCAGCGTTTCGTGAAACGTTCGCCCTCGCTCACGCTGCGAGTTACTTGGCTGACGCCCACTCGAGAAGTTGTCGCGACTCTGCTTCAAAGGAGCATTCGATGGTCACGGTTCTCATCACGGGGGCGACGCGCGGTTGCGGGCGGGCGATGGTGGAGCGATTCGTCGAGGCCGGACACACGGTCATCGGGTGCGGCCGCACGAAATCGCATGTTGCCGCAATGACGAAGCAGTTCGGCACGCCGCATCGGTTCGAGGTGGTGGACGTGGGCGATGACGGGCAGGTCGCGGCGTGGGCGCGATCGATAATTGAGGCGGGTCTCGTGCCGGACCTGCTCCTCAACAACGCGGCCGTGATGAACGAACCGGCTCCACTTTGGACGATCCCGGCGGTTGAGTTCGATCAACTCGTGCGAGTCAACATCTGCGGAGTCGCGAACGTCATCCGGCATTTTGCCCCGGCGATGGTCGAGCGGCAGCGGGGCGTGATCGTCAACTTCAGTTCCGGCTGGGGACGCAGCACGTCGCCCGAGGTCGCTCCCTACTGCGCGACGAAGTACGCCATTGAGGGTTTGTCGCTGGCACTCGCCCAGGAATTGCCGAGCGGCATGGCGTCGATCCCGCTCAATCCCGGCATCATCAACACCGAGATGCTGCAAACCTGCTGGGCTAACGGCGCGAGCCGCTACCCAACACCAGACCGCTGGAGCCGCGTGGCCGTTCCGTTTCTGTTGAGCCTCGGTGCGAAAGACAACGGACAATCGTTGAGCGTGCCGGGGTGAGAAAAGTAGCCTTCATCGCTCCGCGTGAAGGAAGCCGATGGGAGTGGACGCTGATAATGCCCATTGATGTTGGAATCGCACTCGGCTTTCATCACGGTAGAGTCGAGAAGTGGCGCGGGGGTTTAGGTGGGCCATGCTTGTTGGCTGGCCCTTTGGGTTGCCAGAGCCAGAGTATCCCACCGTGCCG
>JAYTGQ010000428.1:0-1905 GCA_043733345.1 Schlesneria sp. | reverse complement strand
CGAGCTGATCGGCATAGGGGCCGACGGGTTCGTCCCGTCGGTCCCCTGCCACACCACCGGACATGCGGGTCCGCATCCGGCGGTTCGGTTGGTTGAGGTCAGGAAGCAAGTCGCGGTACTCCGAGCTTGTCGAAGTGCTTGTTCGGCAGTGCGAATTGCAGCGGACCGGCGGAGGTGTGCCACCACCGTTGCGAGTTCGCGGCCGCTTTCGCCGCGAGTTCCTTCGGAATCCCCAGACGTCTGAGTTTCCGGAAGACCGTCGTGCCTCGCTTCCACTGCTTGAGTTGCAACTGGCGCAGGCGATGTCGCAGCCACTCATCTAACTTCTTGAAGACGCTCGGTGTCTCCGCCAGATGGAAGTACTGCTTCCATCCCGGCAAGTAGCTGCGCAATTCGTCGATGACCGCCTTCATGCTGCGTCCACCGCTCCGGGAGGTGATGTCCCGGACTCTGCCCTTCAGCTTTTCGAGGGCCTTCCATGCCACGCACGGTTTCACTGTCCCCTTGTCTGTCCAGAAGCTGTAGCCAAGGAATTTCCGGTCGCGTGGCTTCGCCACCGCACTCTTCGTCTCGTTGATTCGCAGCCTGAGTCGCGCGTACAGCTTTCTCAGCAACTTCATGACGTCTTCACCCGCACGCTTCGATGCAACGTAGACGTTGCAGTCATCCGCGTAGCGCACGAAGGCGTGCCCGCGCTTCTCAAGCTCCTTGTCGACTTCGTCGAGGAGCACGTTCGCCAGCAGCGGTGACAAGGGCCCGCCTTGCGGCGTCCCCTCGTACCGCTCTGTCACCACCCCGTTGGCCATGATGCCGGCTTCGAGATAGCGGCGAATGAGTCCCAGCATCCGCTTGTCGCCGATGCGCTTCTCCAACCTTCCCATCAGGATGTCGTGGTTGACGCGGTCGAAGAATTTCTCGAGGTCCACGTCCACCACCCACTTCTTCCCGTCCTGGATGTACTGCTGCGCCTCGCGCACTGCATCGTGCCCGCTGCGCCCAGGGCGAAAGCCGTGGCTGTGTTCCGAGAAGGTCGGGTCGAACATCGGCTGAAGCACCTGCAGAATTGCCAGTTGGATGAGCCTGTCGAGCACCGTTGGAATTCCAAGCTTTCGGACTCCACCGTCACTCTTCGGAATCTCCTGCTCCCGCACCGGCTTCGGGCGGTAGGTGCCCGCGAGCAGTTGCTCGCGGACCGCCACCCACCCTGTCACCAACCACGTCGGCAGCTCTTCCACCGTCATTCCATCGATGCCGGGACTACCCTTGTTCCGCTTCACTCTCTTCAGTGCTGCCTGCACATTGCTTCCCTCGACCACCCTCTCCATCAGGCGGTCGGTTCCTGAGCGCTCGTCTCCGTGTGTCGCCGTCGTGGCTTCGTCGCCTCGTGACATTCCCGGGGCTTCACCCCTTCGCTGTCGCGTTGGCTCCGCTCGCTGCGCGGACTTCTGACGCCCGGCCTTTTCGAGACTCACAGTCGATTCACCCTTCCATCCGTTCAGCCCTTCGCTCTTCGCCTCTCCTCTCCGACTTCCAGTAGGCGGGTCGCCATCCCTGTCGGCGTGCTTCGAGCTACTACGGCCTTTGCTGACTTCTCGGTCCGCGTCTCATCGACGTGTCGCCCTTTCAGGCGTGAGCCGAACTCTCCCCAGGTAAGGGTCGTGGATTTCCCCGCGCAATCGCCGCATCTACGCCTCCGGACCTTGGTCGTATTGGGTTGCGGTTACGTGCCCGCTTTCCATGTTCCGGAGCGCCTCTCATGCGATTTCTGTTCGTCGACTCGCGGTTTCGCTACCCGCTTCTTTCAGTGCCGACCTCACGGCCGGACCGGTTTCCCGGCTTCTCCACCTTGCGGTTCACTCGGGGTCGCTACGACCGGCTTCCCCAGAGGACTTTCACCTCCTATCC
>JAYTGQ010000427.1:0-5570 GCA_043733345.1 Schlesneria sp. | reverse complement strand
AAGGCGCTAGCCGCCGGTGTGAGCGTTCGACCGGCGGCTAGCGCCTTGCCGCTCACTCATTTCAATCCTCTTTCTTTAGTCGAGAACCGGACGCTAGCGCGTTCCGGCTGATTTCGTGGCGACGCAGTACAGGTAGCGGTTCGATCTCAGGAACAAGTCGCCGTTGCTGATGGCGGGGGAGGCGTTGAAGTCGCTGTCGTCTCCGGTGAAGCGATTCTGAGCCAGCACTTCGTACTTGGGTTTTGCGGCGAGCACGAGCACTCCGTTCCAGCGACTCGGCACATACATCTTTCCGTTCGCGATGACCGGCGAGGCATACACCGGACGACCTCCCGCATCGAGTTGGCTGACTCGTTCGCGATAGACCAGTTCGCCGGACTTCGCGTCGATGCAGAGCGCTTGGCCGCTGTCGCTAATCCAATAGAGATGTCCCTCATGGAGCACCGGAGTCGCGACATACGAGCTGTTGCGGCTCGACCATTGGACTTGCGACTTCGTGACATCCCCCTTGCCTCCGGCTCGCAACGCGAGACTGCCGGCCGATCGGAATCCGCCGAAGACGAAGACGTTCTCGCCATCGGCGATGATGCTCGGGCAGATGTTTCCGGTGAGTTGATGCTCGGCGAACCATTGCAGCTTGCCGGTGTCGGGATTGAGCCCCCAGACCTCGCCGGGAACCGCGATCACCAGTTCCGCTCGATCGTCCTTCAGGGTCACCAGCGACGGCGTGCCATACGCGAGTTCCAGCGTCGAAGCGGTCGCCTTCCACTGTTCCTTGCCAGTCAGCTTGTCGAGAGCGCGAACCGACTGACTCTCTTCCGAAGCATTCACGATGACCGAGTTCTTGTAGAGGATCAGACTCGCGCCCGATCCCCAGTGGCGATTGCCCGACTCTTTGCCGACACCGGTCTGCCAGAGTTGCTTGCCATCGAGATCAAACGCGACCACACCGCACTTGCCGAAGAAGCAATAGACCCGCTCGCCGTCAGTCACCGGAGTGCTGCTGGCGTAACCGTGCTCGGAGATGTAGCCCTGATAACCGTCTTCTGGCAGCTCGCCCGGAACGGTCTTCGTCCACTGAATCGTTCCGTCCGCACGGCTCACACAAATGAGATGCCGCTGCAACGACTTGATGTCACCGCCGCTCGCCTTCGGCACGCCGTAACCCGAATAGCACGTCACGAAGATGCGATCGCCCAGCACGATCGGACTCGAAGAACCGGGACCGGGCAGCTCAACCTTCCAGCGCAGGTTTTCAGCGTCGCTCCAAGTCAGCGGCACGTTCGAGTCGATGCTAATCCCCGCACCGTTCGGCCCACGGAACTGAGTCCAGTCAGCCGCGTGAATTGTGTGAGTCGCCGCCAAGCAGGCGACAACGATCAGTAACGTTCGCAGAGTGAATTGATTCCGCATCGTGATTTTTATTTCCAACAAACTCGGTTCAGACATCAGCCGCAGGGCGCTAGCCCCGGTTCGATTCGCTGAACCGTGGGCTAGCGCCCAATGGCACTGACTTTACCTCAGTAACCCGTAGCGTAAGCGAGGGAAACAAGGGGAAACGCCTCATGTCATCGCCCTCGCTCACGCTGCGGGTTAGTAAAGTCAGTGCCATTGGGCTAGCGCCCTGTGGCTGATCCGGCTCAAGACCCCATTGAACCCCAAGAGCACCGCAAGGTTTCGCGTCACAGACATTGATCATTCGGGATTTGCAGCGACTCATTTTTCAACGGCTTTCAAGTTGGCCCAGCATCGTGTCAGGCGAGAACGATCTTGGCGATGGCGTCAGCGAATACGGTCGCTGCGGGGGGATGGTTTCGCAGCCAGAGTTCGGGTTCGATCAGCTCCAACTCCATGACCGCGAGGTTCCCGTGATTGTCCCGGACCAAGTCCACGCGGCCGTAGGCCGGTGCGGACGGGCACGTGGCAAGCACTCGTTGAGCGAATTCGATCTGAGCGTCCGACGGTTGATGCGGAGAAGCCGTTCCGCCGTGATCATCCTGAACGCGAAAGTCGCCGGGCTTGGGGACTTTCCGCACCGCGTGAGTCACGCGGCCGTTAAAGAACATGAGCGTGTCCTCGCCGTCACACAGCACGCTTTGTTGGAACGGTTGCAGGATGAGCGATTCGTCGGTCAGCAATTGCCGCACAACAGGTTCCAAGTGAGCGGCGCTCTCACGATTGAGGCGATACGTGTGACGGGCCGCCCCGGAAATGCACGGCTTGAGAATGGCCTCGTCCCAGCCGGAATCGTCGAGCAGTTCGTGCAACGAGACCGTGCTGCCCCGTTCGATGAACCTCGACGGCACGATCGGGATGCCCTTCGCCTCTAGGTCGGCGAGGTAGTGCTTATCCATGTTCCAATCGATGAGTACCGCATCGTTGCAGAGTCGCGTTTGCCCCCGGACGTGGTTCAGCCAGGCGGTGAACTCGGACTGCCGCTCGAAGTAGTCCCATGTCGTGCGGAAGACGGCGCAGCGGAATCGCGACCAATCGACATCGGGGCTGACCCAGTCGATCCGCACTGAAGTGATGCCGTGAAGTGCCAAAGCCGATTGCAACAACTGATTATCGCGCAGGATGTTGCTCAGATACCAATCTCCCTCGGCAGCAACGGCCGCCGTGTACCGCTGCTCGGTGAGGAGTGCCACATCAGCTTTGGTGTTGGTCATCGCAGGGACTTTGTTGAGTGATTTGCAGCCCGTGTGTTGGTGCTTCAGCATCAGTGTTGGCCGGGTCGGCTGCGGCCGGTGGCTTTGGATTGTTCGAGAAGCGCTTTTAGTTCGGTCACGATTTCAGGGCGCTCGAAGGCGAGGTTCTTCGTCTCGCCGGGATCGGTTTTGAGATTGTAGAGCTGGCCGGGCGCGTCGGGGGCAGTGTCGGGCAGATGGAACGGTTTGAGGCCGGGGTCGTTTTCGTAGCGGTTGCCGCCGGAGCCGGTGTGGTCGAGGTACTTCCACGAGCCTCGTCGAATGGAAAGGGAGCGCTGTCCGTTGAATGCTTGCTGAAGGAGATAGGGGCGGATCGGTGCGTGGTCCTTGCTGAGCCATGCGGGCAGCATGTTGATGCTGTCTTCTGCGGCGTTGTCCGGGGTCTTCGCACCGATAATGGCAGCGACTGTCGCCATCACGTCGGTGAGACTGGTGAGCTGCGCGCTGGTCGTGCCCGCTTTCACTTTGCCGGGCCAGCGGACGAGGAACGGCACGCGATGGCCGCCTTCCCAACTGTCGCGTTTGACTCCGCGCCACGGCCGAGCGCCGTCGTGACCATAGTCCCCGCGCATGTGGATGACGCTGGTGGTCTCCGGGCCGTTGTCGCTGGTGAAGATGATAATCGTGTTGTCGGCGACGCCGAGTTTCTCCAGCGTCGCACTGAGTTCGCCGATCAGGTAGTCGAGCTGATGGATGAAGTCGCCATGCGGGCCGGCCTTGGTCTTCCCTTGAAACTACGGCGCGGCGAATGACGGCAGATGCACGGCCTGCGCGGAGTGAAACAGAAAGAACGGTTTGCTCGGCGACTGGCGAACGTGCTGCTCCAGGAACTCGTGACTCTTCTTCAGGAAGACGAGGTCCACTTCCTCCATCGGAAAATCCGGCGCGATTAGCCCGGCTCGGCAATCGTTCGCGTAGGGATGCTTCGGCAGCTTCGACCTATCAATGAGAGCAGTCGGCGGCACCGGCACTCGATCATTCTCAATGAAGGCATACAGCCAGTCGGTTGTCGGACAGCAAGCGGTCCCGAAGAAACGCTCGAAGCCATGATCGACCGGCCCGCCTGCGATGCGTCGCGAGAAATCAACACGCCGCACCGCTTCAACACCATCACCGCGCACCGGCTGCCCGTCCTTGTCGAAGAACGTCATCCCGACATGCCACTTGCCAACGCACGCCGTGGCATATCCGTTCTCGCGCAGCATGCTCGGCAGCGTGAGCCGACCGGGAGCGATCAGCGATGGCCCGCCGACTCCCCTGAAGACCGTGCCGCCATTCGGCACACGAAACGCTATCTGCCCCGTCAGCAGGCTGTACCGAGTCGGCGTGCAGACCGTGCAGGGACTATGCGCATCGGTGAATCGCATCCCCTCGCGCGCGAGCCGGTCGATGTGCGGAGTCGGAACCTTCGACTGCTCGTTGTAGCAACGCACATCTCCGTACCCGAGGTCGTCGGCCAGAATGAGAACGATGTTGGGCTTCTTCATGGGCGCATCGGTGGCTTCAGCAGCGGCAAGTGGGAAGTCGATGAAGCCAAGCGAGGCGAGGATGAGTGCGAGTGTTTTCATTATGTTTCATGTCGAGTTTTCATTCGCTGTCTCTCTTCATTCGCTGTCGAAGATTTGACAGCGAATGAAGAGAGACAGCGAATGGGTCAGGGGCGCACGCCCTTGATTGTCAGTTGGTGGCGGCCGAAGGACGCGACGATTCCCAATGGCATGCCGGTGAGTCGCAGGTGAGTTTGCATCGTGCGGATCAATCGCGCCGAAACGTCATCGTTGATAGCGTCAACCTGCACACAGACCATTCCATCGACGATGAATGGCGAGATCGGACTGTGTGGCAGGCGGCGTTCCTTGAAGATCGGTTCCACAACGAGCTCCGTCGCCACGGAGAGTTGCCGCCATCGAAACTCGACGAGTGCGATCTTTTGATAAGTCGTCGCCGTGTAGCCCAATCCAATCGCTTGAAAGACCTCGAACAACCCATCGCGAATGGCCCGTAATGTCGGCTTGCGCTCGGACTGAATGAGCGAGGCGATGTGATCGTGGTTTTCGGAGAACAATGGCGGTGGAGGCTGACGCGGAATGCGGTGATAGAACGCTTTATCCAAGCGAAGTTGGCCAGCAGCCCCAGATCCAGATTCCAGAACTTCAGATAGTTCAACACTTGCGATTCGTTCTCCGCACGAAGCCTTCGACTTGATGCTTGAGTTCCAGAATCACCTGCTTCGCCACGACAAAGTCTGGCTCAAAGATATCGACAACCTCGCCACGATAAATCAACTCGCGCCGCGTGGCGGGCTTCGCGATGAATGGAATGCGGCCGTCACGAAGCCGATGCTCAATCGCCTTTTGGTAGCACTCCTCACGAACGCCGGGTCCGACTTCGTTGTGGACATCGAAAAGGCAACCCACCAGTTGATAGGACAACTCCTTATGAATGATCTCCGTCATCTGCCCTCCTCATTCAAGTTTCTCTGATTCGCTGCCTCTCTTCATTCGCTGTCAAAACAATCGACAGCGAATGAAGAGAGACAGCGAATCGCTGTTCGTATTGGTCTCCACGGCGTTCGATCGCGGCGACTTGCTAAGTCGCCGGTGATGCTGTCATGCGCGAAGCGTGACGCTATTTGAAGAAGCTCGGCTTTCTCGGCACGATGTTGAGCTGCTTGTAGGCAAAGCCGCTGTCGGGCGGGTTGTATTCGCCGACAAGATCCATGCAGGACCTGTCGTTGATGTCGGCTTCCATGTGCAGGCACCAGTAGGCGGCATTCACCGTCAGGCGGCGAAGCCCTTCACTTTGAAAATCCTGCGCGCTGCCCATCGTGACATGGAAGACTCGCGCGGTCTGCCCGGTGTT
>JAYTGQ010000426.1:0-14235 GCA_043733345.1 Schlesneria sp. | reverse complement strand
GGACGCTCCGAGCGTCCGGAACACTGGATTCGTCTGTGATTGATGCCGATCCTTGGGGGCTGTGCGATTTCTACTTCCGAGAGTGGTTTCGCCGTAGGGTGCGTGGCGTCTTCGGAACGCACCCTACTTTGCTGCCGCCGACAACCCCGCGAGTCCACCTCCGGCGATCACGATGCGCATGGTGAGGCCGCTGTCAGGAGGGGAGTGTGCGGAGAAAATCGACCTGTAGGATGGGCACTCTTGCCCGTCCGCTCTTCAAAATCACAGCCGGACGGGCAAGAGTGCCCATCCTACAGGTGGTACGCCATCGCGTGCCGCACGCGTTACTTGATGTCGAGCAACTCGACGATGAAGTGCAGCGTCGCCTTGCCGGGGATGCCTGCCGGATGGCCTCGTTCGCCGTAACCTAACTGATGTGGAATCTCCAGTTCGATCATGCCCCCCTTGCCGATGAGCTGGATCCCTTCGCCCCAGCCTTTCACGACTCCATCGAGCGGGAATTCGATCGACTCGCCGCGCGCGTACGAGCTGTCGAACTCTTTGCCGTTGTCGAGCCAACCTTTGTAGTGAACCTTCACGGTACTCGTGGCCTTGGGTTTGGCTCCGTCACCTTGGCGGAGGATGCGGTATTTGAGACCGCTCTTCGTTTCGGTGAACTCTTTTGGGGCGTCCTTATCGACGGCACCGGGTGTCAGTGGCTTCGGGCCTTCCGTCACTTCCAACAGTTCAACGAGGAAGTGCAGGGTCGCTTTGCCGGGAATGTCCGGCGGCGCACCGCGTTCTCCGTAACCGAGTGCGTAGGGAATTTCCAACTCGATCATGCCGCCCTTGCCGACGAGCTGCATCCCTTCGGTCCAGCCCGCGATGACTCCCTTCAGTGGGAACTCGATCGACTCGCCGCGCCCGTAGGAACTGTCGAACTCTTTGCCGTTGTCGAGCCAGCCTTTGTAGTGGACTGAAACCGTGTCTTGCGGCGCGGGCTTCTGGCCAGCCCCCTTGCGGCGAACGCGGTACTTGAGTCCGCTCTTGGTCGAAGAGAATTCCTGCGGAGCGTCTTTATCGACGGCACCTGGTTCAACGGGTTTCTTGTCAGCAGCACGAAGCATGAGAGACTCGGTTCCTAGCTGGAGGGCGAATAGGGACAGCAACACAGTCGATACGAATCGACGACGCATGAGCAGGGCCTTTGAAAGAGGAAACTTTGTACGGTCACTCGGTCTGCCGGTGACCACAGAATGAGTCGTTTAACCGCGTGGGCAACGCCCCGCGCGTCAGGCGACGTGAAATCGTGTTTCGCCGTACGACGCGCGGGGCGTTGCCCACGCGGTTAAACGAGCCAGTTCTGACCGCGCGGAGTATAAACGAGCGGGGTTGCGAGATCATGGAAACTCCTACGACTTGATCTCGAAGATCGCCTCGACTTCGACCGCCGCGCCGGTCGGAAGCTGTGCGAAACCGAGGGCACTGCGGGCGTGAAAGCCATCGCCCGTCTTGCCGTAGAGTTCATGGAGCAGGTCCGACGCGCCGTTGATGACCAGATGCTGTTCGTTGAACTCCAGCGTCGAGTTGACACAGCCCAGCAGCTTGATGACCTTCAGCCCGTTGAGGGTTCCGTGCGCGTTGTAGACCGAGCGAAGTATCTTCACGCAGCAGTCGCGCGCCGCCTGATAGCCCTCGTCAACGGTCGTCCCCGCGCCGAGCTTCCCCTTCAGATCGCTGACGTGCCCGGAGGTGAAAAGCAAATTACCCGACTTGGCACACAGGTTCAAATACCCCGGCTCCTGCTTGGTGAACGTCAGCCCGAGTTGCTCGGCCTTTTCTTGTGGCGTCATCTGTTGGACCTTTCAGTTGCATGTTCATTTGAAGAGGGGGGAACCACGAAACACCCAGCGAGGCTCAGCCGCAACCAAAGGGAACAAGAAGATGTTGGACAAGAAGATAAAAGCCAGATCCGTTTTTTGCTTTCCCATCTTCTTGTCCACCATTTTCTTGTGCGAGTCTTCTGACCGTCTTTCGTTGAGGAATGATGACGAGCTTCGACGATCATGGACATCGTTGGTTGACAGTCTGGAAATCTTCGCGGGACGCGAAGAATTGTGGTGACGCTTTTGTCGCGTGAGTCCTGTCCGATGAATTTCGGAGCGGGGTGGCGTCAGCCCAATGGCACTCACTTTGTGATTCTGTGAGCGGCACGGCGCTAGCCGCCGGTTCTTTTCCAACTAAGAAACCGGCGACTAGCGCCGTGCCGCTCAGGATATTTTCCCAAAGTGAGTGCCATTGGGCGTCAGCCCCCTGGGTCTTCGGGCGTTAGCCCTTCTTCAGTGACATGAAACTCCAAGAACCAGGGGGCTGACGCCACCCCGCTCCGATTCTGAAAAAGAGGGCTTACGCCCAAGAGACACACTTGGGTTGCGGAAGAATGAAGTGAAGCCGCGCTGGGTTTTCCGTGGTATCTCATGAATCATGCGAGTTAGCGCATGGCCGTTCGCTCGATCTGGTCGATCTTCAATGCGTGTTGCAGGCGGATGAACTTGTCCGGCTGAGCCTTAAACTGCTTGCGGCGTTCGTCAGTCTTGAAGAGATACAGCTCACCGTCGAAGAAGGCTCCGTACTGAATGTCACCCGCCACCGCGCGGTCGGTTTCCCACAGGATCACCGGATCGCAGCCAAGCAGTTTGGGTGCGAACGCATCCGGATCGTTACGGAATTCGAGCAGTTCTGCTCGCGAGGAGAAGTGGTACATCACGTCCTTGTGGTCCCAGGCGAAGCGGGCCGAGCCGCGTGTCCATTTGCGGTGCTTGGCCAACGCCACGGGACTGAATCCGTCCAGCCCCACGACCGGTTGCGGGTCGCCCAATTCGACCTCGCCCACCTTCGTCGGCTGTGGTGTGACAGCAGGCGACGTGGCGTTTCCCGGTCCCGAATTTCCCGTGCGCGGCTTGTCTGTCGCGGCGACCTCGATTCCGTTATCCGGCTTTAAATCCGCCGCGTGAACTTGAATGAACCGTGCTTCGGCCTGTGTCGCCAGCGAGAGATAGCGCGTCGTGTCGAGGAAGTCCGAGTGCAAGACGAGTACTTTGCCGGTGAGCGAATCGATCACGAGGTCACTGGGCAGCGTCTCAACTCCGTAACGTCGCACGATGTCTTGGTGGTTGTCCGAGTTCAGTTTGACTGCGACGAAGTGTGTGCCGAGAAACTCTTTCACTTTCGGCGATGTGAAAACGTCGCGTTCCATCCGCTGACACGGCATGCACCAGTCGGCATAGAAGTGGACGAGTAGGGGGAGGCGGCGTTGTTCGGCTTCGAGCAGCGCGGCCTTGAAGTCGGATCGCCAGACGGGAGACGGTTCCGCGCCGACCACGCTCTGCGAGGCCCTCGCTACGAGTACGATCCACGCCAAGAACCAAAGTCCTCGACCCATCCACTGTGCCGTCGTGAGACCTCCGCCACGGTCAACAAGTCTTCGCATCATGGCCGCATCCTCGATCCATCCGTCGCCGCGTCCCGTCCCGTCCCGTTCCATCGTTATCGGGCAGACTTTTGCGAGTTTCTCACGCTGGATGCGAGTTGCGATGAGAAACAGGCTCTTGCTGAATCGGAACTGACGAATTTGCCGGTGGACCGTTTCGGCGCGGAAGCTTTCGTAGGGTAAGCGTCTCGCTTGCCCGCAATGGCCCACGCGCGAGCAGGAACGGTGCCGCCCAAAACACCAACCCGCAGCGTAAGCGAGGATGAGGACGCGGAACGGCCTGAGTGGAACCTCCACCCCACACGTTTGTGAGAGGCGAAACCAACCCGCTCCATGAACGCGACAAAAATCAAAGGCAAGCCGGAGGCTTACCCTACGAGTCACCACGAGACGAGCGGGAATATTTGAGCATCATCGCTCGCATCATCCGTAGGTTCGGTCCAGTCTTCGCAACTCGTCGGCTGGGGCGCGAGGCCGCTTAACTTAAGAAAGTTGCTGAGCAGGTCACGGCCTGCCTGCGTGAGGACCGACTCGGGATGAAACTGCACTCCATAGAGTGGCCAGCGTTCGTGTTGCAGAGCCATCGGCACTCCGTCTTCGGTACGCGCCGTCACAATCAGATCGCTCGGCAAGGTCACTTCATCGACGATCAGCGAGTGATACCGCGTCGCGCGGAGCGGGTTGGGCAAGTTCGCGAACAGTCGCCGTTCGTCGTGATAAATCCATGAAGTGCGGCCGTGGACTGGTTCATCGGCGCGAATGACTTGTCCGCCGAGTGCCGCTGCGATCGCCTGATGTCCGAGGCAAACCCCGAGGATGGGTATCGAAGGGGCCAGCTCACGGATGATCGGCACCGACACTCCCGCCTCGCACGGCGTACACGGTCCCGGCGAGATCACGATGGCCGACGGAGCCAGCGCACGCACCTCAGCCACCGTCACGGCATCGTTCCGAACGACGCGCGTTTCACAACCCAACTCGACGAAGTACCGCGCGAGGTTGTGGACGAAGCTGTCGTAGTTGTCGATGAGCAGAAGCATGGGGAAGGAGTTCCAAAGCTCAAGAACCAAGAACCAAGAACCAAGAACCAAGAACCAAGAACCAAATGGAAAACGAAGTCCAACTTGGAAGTACCGAACGAAGCCTCTCCTCGGTCCAACCTCAACTTTGGTTCTTGGTTCTTGGTTCTTGAGATTTCTCTCTCCACAGTGCCCGCACCATCCCCGCCGCTTTCGTCAGCGTCTCTTCGTACTCGTCGGCGGGATTCGATTGCGCCACGATGCCGCCGCCGACTCCCAACTGCAACCAGCCGTGACGCTCGACGAAGGTGCGGATCAAGAGATTGCTGTCCGATTGGCCGTTCGCGCCGACGTAGAACAGGCTGCCGCAGTAGGGGCCGCGCGCGGTCGGCTCCAACTCGGCGATGATCTCCATCGCGCGGACCTTCGGCGCGCCGCTGATCGAGCCGCCGGGCAGCGTGACTTGGAACAAGTCCCACACGCTGGCGTCATTTCGCAAGCGGCCGCGCACTTCGGACACGAGATGCTGCACAGTCTCGTAGGTTTCAACGCCGCACAGTTGAGGGACGCGGATCGAACCGGCTTCACAGACGCGCGACAAGTCGTTGCGAAGCAGGTCCACGATCATCACGTTCTCGGCCTGATCCTTCTCACTTTCGCGCAGCTCATCGCGCGTGAAGAGGTCCGCTTCAGGGCCGCGCTTGCGGCGGCGAGTCCCCTTGATCGGCCGTGTCTCCACGTCACGACCATCGACTCGCAGGAAGCGTTCGGGCGACGCACTCACCACGGACCAGTCGTCCCACCGCATCAGTCCCGCGAACGGCGCGGGATTCACTCGCCGCAGTCGCTCGTACAAATCGAGCGAGTCTTCCGCCGTCGGAGCCAACAATCGCTGAGTCAGATTCGCCTGAAAGATGTCTCCCGCCCGGATGTACTCGATGACCTGAGCGACTGCGGCGAGATAGTCGTCACGGGAAAAGTTGCTCGTCACGTTGTCGATGCCGGGGACGGCGAATTGCTGGACGGTGGCGGGTGGTGAGTGGTGAGTGATGAGTGGTGAGTCGGAAGCGAGGAGTGCTGAGTGGGTGTCTTCCGCCTTGTCCCCTCGCCCCCGTCGGGCACCGCCGCTTTGGGTGGTCGGGAGAGGGTTAGGGTGAGGGGGGCTTTCGAGGGCGGGTTGAAGGTTGAGGGTTGAGGGTTGAGGGGCAGCGGAAGAAGTTGGTGAACTTGGTTGAGTTGGTTCGCAATCCAGCCCCCTCACCCTAGCCCTCTCCCCCGAAGACGGGGGCGAGGGGAGGGCGGCTTGCTGCGCAAGCCTGTCGAGTACAAGTCGCATTCGTACTGCGGCTCGGTCGTGCCGTAGGGCCTCGTCCGTTTCCGGCCAGCCGTGTGAGATCACCCACGCTCGGCCCGACCGATGGTCCCACGCGATCACCCAGTCGTAGAGGCCCGCCGCCAAGACCGGCAGTTTAAATTCATCGTGGCTTGCGGCGGGAACTCGTTCAAAACAGCGGCCGAGTTCATAGCCCATCAGCCCCGCGATCCCGCCTTGGAACGGCGGGAGGTCGGGCAGTGTCTCGCAACGGCATCGTTCCAACACGGGCTTCATCGCAACAAACGGATCGTCACCAAACGTCGGTGCGTCGAGTGTCCATGTCTCGACCGGATCGGCCATGAGAAACGAGAACCTTCCTACAGGCTCGCGCTGCAACGCGCTGTCGAGCAACAGCAAGTGCGGCCAACCACTCACCGCCCGCACCGCCGCCATCACGTCCGGCGCGGGAACGAGTTCTTTGACGAGTGGCATATGTCGCGACGAGTTCATTCTGAAGGAGTCTCCAACGAACGGCCTGCATGTCTGCGACGCTGAATCGCACTCACTTCCTCGACCGTGAGGAAGCCCCAGCGCAGAGCTTCGTCTTGTGTGTACTGCTTGCCCAGCGTCAACGCTGTGCGAGCCTTGCAGAGTTCCATGCCGAGATAGAAGGCGTGTTCGGCCGTCAGTGTTCCGACGCTCGCGGCCATCCGGTCGAAGACTTCATACGGATCGTCGCCGTGCCAGTAGCCGTCGCGGTTCATCATGTGAATCTCGGCCCGCTCGGCAAAGATGCGGAAGTTGGGATCGGTCAGTCGGCCCGCCAGTTGGCGCAGTCCGTCGTCACCGAGTTGTCTCAGTTTCGGATCGCGCAGCAGGACGAGTTGTCCGCCGAGATGTTTGGGCAGGACGTGATTGGCCACGCAGTGCCGGACGAGCTTACGCGCGAGATCGAACTCACGCACCGCCGTCCGTCCCCAGTTGATGACTTCCGTCGTGAGGACGCTGCGAATTTGCAGCTCTTCGCAAATCGCGGCGCAGAGGAAATTGATCCCCGCGCTATCGACTTCGGTCAACTCGGTCAGGTTGCCGATCCCCATCATCAGTTCAGCGTGCGGATGCTGTTGCCGTGTCGCGTAGTACCGCGCGAGAGATGCCGCGAACCCGAAGCCGATCGGTTCGAGAATCGGATCGAGCCGAAATTTTCTGTTGTTCGCCGTCAGCAGTGTCTGCGTCGCGTTCCAGGACGCGAGGTCGCTCGGTTCATCGGGCAACACGACCGTCTCGACGTTCAGTTGCGATAGCCACTCGCGGTTCGTGACGTTGCAGCTCAACACCAACTCAGCGCCCGCTTCGACCGACGCCTCGACTTCGGCTCGATCAAAGCTGTCGATCGAAAGTCGAAAGCCCTCACATTTGAGCTGCCGCACAACGTCACCGGCATTCGGCCATGTCTCGCCCGGCACGCAACCGAGGTCAATCACGTCGGCTCCCGAGTTGCGGTAGCTGTTGGCCTGACGCAACAACGCATCGAACGAGAGCCTCGGCGCGTGATTGATCTCGGCGAGAATTTCGATGCTGTATTCATCGAGCGGCGGCTTCGGTCGGCCTCCGCGCCCGAAAAATTCAGGAAGATCGAACAAGTCTTTCGGACCACGTTCAAACGGGACACCGAAGTGGTCGGTGAGCGACTCCATCTCACCCCCGCACCAGCCGGGAACGATCACGCGCGCGATGCCGCTTGGAACCGTTAGCTTGCGTCGTACCCAATCGGCTCGCATCAGAGCGGCGACCGAAATGCCCAGCACCGCCACTTCGTACTCGAACCTCGCGCGAACAGCCAACGGCGCGAGAACCTCGCGCAACGAAGGCTCGGCCAAGCGACCGGTCACGAAGAGAATGCGTTCGATGGGCATGAAGTGCTGTCAGGGGTCGGGTTGTTGTGGTTGTGGGGCAGGTTTGTAACCTGCCAGTCCCCGTGATTTCATGAGTCACGGGCAGGTTACAAACCTGCCCCACGTTATCGCACCGCGCCGCCGTTGCAGTTGATGACCTGCCCCGTGATGTACGCCGCATCGTCACTGACAAGGAACCGAGCCAGTTTTGCGATGTCCTCTGACGCTCCCCATCTTTTGAGCGGCGTTTCGTCGAGGACACGCTGTTGCCATGAGTCACTCGCCGTCTCGCCCCACGCCGTCTTGATCCAGCCGGGCGCGATGCAATTGACTCGCACTTCCGGGGCAAGGCTCATTGCGAGCGAGCGGCTGAACCCCATGATGGCGTTCTTCGCCGCCGAAAACAGTTCACCACTGTCTCCAGCCATCCCTCGATCCGACTGATCCCAACCGATGGTGAGGATTGAACCGCCTCGCCCTACACGGACCATTCGCTCACCGGCTTGCTTCGTCAGCAGCATTCCTGCTCGAACATCCACGTCGAACAACCGCTCCAACTTGGCCGCGTAACTCAATTTGGTCGCGCCGCCGGTCAGAAGGTCAACTCCCGCATTTTGCACCCAGATGTCGAGACCGTTCCAGACGGAGAAGGCTCGGTCCACAAACGGCTCGATCTCGCTGCCGTCTGAAAAATCCGCAGCTAGCGTGATCGAGCGAACTCCCAACCCCCGAGCCTCCTCTGACACGACATTAGCCGCAGCGTGCGACTTCGCAAAATGGACGATGACATCCGCTCCGGCCCGCGCGAATTCGATGGCGATTGCTTGTCCGATGCCGCTCGACCCGCCCGCCACAATTGCACGCTTGCCTGTCAAATTGCCAAAGCTGGACACGCGTTACCTCAGTCTGTTGAGTCGTAAAATGTCAGAAATCTTGTTCAAGGCTGATGCTTATAGCGCGTCGCGGAAAAATGTTGCCTGAAGGCTCGATGTTTGCTCTTCCGCGACCAGTTACTGCACTTCATAGTGAGATCGACGCCCCCCATTGCAGCCGGTTGATGGTCGCTGACAACTCAGTAAGTTTTGATCCCGGCAATCATTAATGCTCGGTGTACATTGGCTAGCAATGAGTTATGTCGATTGTGAGTGGGAGATGAAATCTCAAAGGGGTCGTTGACGGACACTCGAGTCCCACCCATAATGCCGCCGACTTATGAACTGGAAAAGGAAATGGCTGGTAATTGGCCACTCGAAAGCTGAAATGACTCACCTGCTAATGTCCCGTCTTGCTGATCATGATTCCCAATTCTCGCTCGTTCTGAAGCGAGTCTGTTGCGTGCAAGTTGCCGTGGTCTGAGACTTATAGTCTCAACCGAGTACCCAACAGTCCTGACGCTCACCGTTCAAAATTTGTGACCGACCTGAGGAAAGGCTTCGAGCGTATCCAGCGCTAAGTGTCCAACTCTGTTTGGTCTTCATTGCTCCTGCCAAAGGATGGTTCCGTTGTCCGATCCCCGTAAGGATCCTGATCGAGTCCCGGAAAATGCGGCTCGATCACCAGTAGAGAAAGAGATGCAAATGATTTCGACGATTGATTCCCCGTTCACCGAACAGTTGGGCACCGAACAAGCTGGCGCTAATCTCGCCAGTTCTCCGTTCCCCGAGTTGTCTCAGCAGTTGGAGAAGGACTTGGTCCAAGTCTTCAAGCTGTTGGCCGACGAGACCCGTCTGAAGATTCTGATGGGTTTGCTCCGCTCGGGCGAAATGCACGTCAGCGCGATGTGTGACATGCTCAACCAAAGCCAGCCCGCTGTCAGCCATCACCTCGCGCTGCTGCGAGTGGCTGGCATTATCGAGCCTCGCCGCGATGGCAAGCACAATTTCTACTCGGTCTGTCAGGACCGCTTCCACCTGCTGATGGGGGAGTTGTTCTCAACGATCAGCGATCCCAAACGCGACGAGTTCCGGTTCAAGAGCTTCGTTGTGACCAAGGATGAGTAATTTGGCGACGCGCCGTTTGATTCGCTCTGGCAGCGATCACCGATGACCACGGGAGACCGCTCGGCAACGAGTGGTCTCTTTTTTTGGGATCTCCGCCATTTTCGTGGGGTAGGCGGCTCGCCTGCCCTCTTTTTCCGCAACGGCTAGAGCAGGCGAGCCGCCTACCCTACGACGATCAACACAAATGGCGGAGAGCCTTTTTTGGTTGCGAGCCAATTGGATTGGCCCCGTGGCGGGTGGGTGTGGCCGATTTCCGTTCCTTCAATTTCGTCATTCACTGTGTTACAAACTTCGCGATTTTCGGCTGGCCCGATGGTCGCCGAACGGCTTGGTTTTCACGCTTGCAAGGTTCAACATGCCCCAGCCCGCAAAGCTTGCTTTGGCCGACGGTACGGTCTATTCGGGAACCGGCTTTGGAGCCGATGGCGAAGTGTTTGGCGAGGTCTGCTTCAACACCAGCATGACCGGCTATCAAGAGATTCTGACCGATCCCTCTTACTGCGGTCAGATCGTCACGATGACGTACCCGCTCATCGGGAACTACGGTATCAACCCCGAAGATGTGGAGAGCGGCAAGCTCTCGATTCGAGGCTTCGTGATCCGCGAACTGTGTCGCGTGCCGAGCAACTTCCGTTCGACGATGTCGCTCGACGAGTACCTCCGTCAGGCGAATGTTCTCGGGATTGAAGGGATCGACACGCGGGCACTCGTGCGACGCTTGAGAACGCGCGGCGCGATGACCGGCGTTCTCTCGACCGTCGATTTGGATGATGCCTCGTTGGTGAAGAAGGCTCAGTCGAGTCCCACGTTGGTGGGGCGCGATCTCGTGCGCGAGGTCATGCCCGCGAAGTCGTTTGAATGGACCGAGGGACTTTCGCCTCTGACTCACTTCAGCCCGACCCAGCCCGCGCGCGATGGTCGCGAGTTCCATGTCGTGGCGATCGACTACGGCATGAAATGGAATATCTTGCGGCACCTCCGCGACCTTGGGTGCAGTGTCACCGTCGTCCCCGGAAACGCGACTGCTGCCGACGTGAAGGCGCTCAAACCCGACGGCGTCTTCCTGTCGAATGGTCCCGGCGATCCGGAGCCGCTGACGTATGCGGTCGAAACGATTCGCGAGTTGCTTGGCCAAGTGCCGATGTTTGGAATCTGCCTCGGCCATCAACTGATGGGCCTCGCGTGCGGAGCGACCACCTACAAACTCAAGTTCGGTCATCGTGGTGGCAACCAGCCGGTGCTCAACAAGGACAATGGCCGCGTCGAAATCACCTCACAAAACCACGGCTTCGCGATCGCCACCGACACGCTGCCGAGTTGCCTCGAAGTGACGCACATCAATCTCAACGACCAAACGGTCGAGGGACTGCGACACAAAGAGTTTCCCGCCTTCTGCGTCCAGTATCACCCCGAAGCCTCGGCCGGTCCGCATGACAGCAGTTACTTGTTTGAAACGTTCCGCGAACTGATGACCCAAGCGTGACGATCACGCTTGGGCGTTAGCCCGCCTTCTCTTTCTGAGCGGGGCGGCGTCAGCCCCCTGGCTCTGTAAGCTCGATGAACCAACAAAGAACCGGGGGACTGATGTCCCCCGCTCAGAAGCTCACGCAAGAAAAATAGGAATCTCCAATGTCTCTCGAACGAACCTTCGTCCTGCTCAAGCCCGATGCTGTTGCCCGCAAGTTGACCGGAGAAATCCTCGGCCGCTTTGAGCGGAAGGGTCTTAAGACCATCGCCCTGAAGTTGCTCAAGGTCACACCCGAGCTGTCCAAGCGGCACTATGCCGAACACGTCTCGAAGTCGTTCTATCCGATGCTCGAAGAGTTCATCACGTCCGGCCCGGTGATCGCACTCGTGCTGGAAGGCCCCGGCGCGATTGGGGTCGTGCGCACGATGCTCGGCCCCACGAACGGACGTGATGCCGCGCCGGGTACCATACGCGGCGACCTCGGTCTTAGCCGCCAAATGAACATGGTCCACGGCAGCGACGGTCCCGAAGCCGCCGCACGCGAGATCCCGATCTACTTCCAACCCGAAGAGATCGTCAGTCACTCCGCCTCGCTCGACCCATGGTCGTACGCCAGTGATGAGAAATGATGTGACTGTCGGTCGGAGTTGTGGCTCGGCCGGGAACCGCAGGAGCGAACATCGTGAGCGATGAAGTGACTCCTACCGAGCCAACCCGACGACGGCGGTTCGTCTCACGACGATCGTGGTCTGGGGGACTGATTGCCGTCGTTCTTGCCGTGGCGGTCCTGTGTTTCAAACTCTGGCTGAGTCAGCCGCCCGTCGATCGGTGGGATGAGATCGACTTCGTGAATCGCTTCGGCGGCGGTTCGTTGGTCATTGCGGGGGGAGGTCACTTGCCTCCCGAGATTCGCCGCCGCTTTCTCGCATTGGCGGGTGGTCTCGATCGAGCGCGGATTGTGGTCGTGCCTGCTTTCATCGCGGATGCCGGTCAGATCGAATCGCTGTGTGAGCCGTGGCGCAAGCTCGGCTTGAAGAGCGTTCAAGTCCTGCAAGCTCAGTCGCGCGACGAAGCCGATCTCGCCGCGTTCGGACTCCCCTTGGATGAGGCCACCGGCGTGTGGCTGAGCGGCGGACAACAGGAACGGTTGTCGGCGCTCTATGCGGGGACGCGGGTCGAAGCCAAGTTGCAGTCGCTCATTCAACGTGGCGGCGTTGTCGGTGGGACTTCTGCGGGAGCCGCCGCCATGACGAAGGTCATGATCGAACAGGGCGTTGAAGAGGCAACGGAAGGTCGCGGCTTCGATCTGTTCCGCGATGCCATCGTCGATCAACACTTCCTCCGACGCAGTCGCCTCAACCGCATGATTGGATTGCTGGAGGCTCACCCCGACCGAGTCGCCTTTGGTATCGACGAGTCCACGGCGCTCGTCGTGCAGGTTCCGAAAGGGCGACTCGGCGTGATCGGTTCGTCGTACGTCGTGGCCTGTGTTCCGAAGACAGAAGTGGGAACGAGACGATTCGAGATCATGAAGCCCGGCGATCACATCGACCTCGCGGGACTCCGCGACGGCCGGACGAAAGTCAGTTCACCCGCTGATCTCGATTCGTTGCTGAGTGACGAGTGACACGGATGCGTGATTAGGCGACCGGCAAGAGTTGTCTTACCGCCGATAGAAGCCTGACGCGCAAGCGAAGGATCGGTTGTCGAGCATCCTTCGCTTGCGCGTCAGGCTTCCAGGGGTAAGCATTTTCGTGCCGGTCGCCTTACTGCGGATCATCCTCGCTTACGCTGCGGGTTGGTGTGGGAGCAGCCGCCCCTGTCCCTGTCTTCATCATTCTGTACTCCATGATTCTGTCTGCGTCTTCCGTGCGTGTTGTCACCGTGTTCGCAGGCGGCGGATCATCTGACGCAGCCACGCGGACTTGGCGTGCGATTCGTAGCGACCCTTGTGAATGTGCTCGATGCGGAAGAGGTTGGGGATGTCGATGGGCACTCCCTGACTTCCGATCAGCCAGCGGAAGGCGCGGTCCTCGAACGTCTTCTTCCAGCGATCGACTGGCCGCTGATAGAACGGGATGCTGTTGCAGTAGCCGAGCTGGCGGACGACATCGCCGTGCGCGATTTGCAGGGCACCGACCGCCTTCTCGTGCGTGACCGGTTCAAACCGAGTCGGGTCGATTTCGACAAGGCCCGGTGGGCGCGAGCCGGCTTGTAACAACGCATCGTTCTGTTCGAGCAGCGGCGTGCAGCTCACGCGCGTGGGAAAGACCAGCGGATCGCTGCGTCCTTCCAACGTCTCGGCCAGCGCATCAAGACAGCCGTGCTGAAACAACTGGTCGCAGTCCGAGAACCACATCCAATCGGCTTCTGTCGCGAGGCCCGCCAAGTTGCGACCGATCCCGCGCCGGAAGAGCCTCGAGCGGTCGAGCGGCCACCAGTTCCAAGTGACGTTGGGAGCCGACTGCGTGCGGAAGAACTCCAACAGATCGACGGTCGCCTGGTCCTCGGGGCAGTGAAAGACGGTCATCTGCACCGAGAGTCGCGTCGGTGGATAGAGGACGAGCGAACTGAGTTGATACGCCAGCAGATGCGAGTACTTCCAACAGTGGCTGACGATCTCCAACTTGAGCGGCCCGGTTCGCGCGGGAAGTTGATCGGCGCGAGGCGGCTCGGGACCGAACGCACGGCGCGGCAACCAGCCACTCGCCGCGAGTCGATAAAAATTCTCCGACCACGATTCCGGCCAGCCCGCCATGATGATCCTCTCGTGCAGATCGATTAACCGCGCGGCGTAGCCGCAGCCAAAGTCGCCTTCATCGCTCCGCGTGAAGGAAGCCGATGGGGAGTGGGCGCTGACGATGCCATTCCATGTTGGACTCACACCCGGCTTTCTTCACGCGGAGCGATGAAGGCTACTTTTGAAGACCGACATGCACGCCGCACGACATGATTTCGAGACCTGGTGGTCGGACAACTTGAGATTGCGGGGTTGTTCAACAACTAGCCCGACGCGCAAGCGAGGGCAAACCGTTGTCGAAAGTGAAGCCCTCGCTTGCGCGTCGGGCT
>JAYTGQ010000425.1:0-14247 GCA_043733345.1 Schlesneria sp. | reverse complement strand
TAACCCGCAGCGTGAGCGAGGGCGATGACATGAGGCGTTGCCCCTTGTTTCCCTCGCTTACGCTGCGGGTTACTGAGGTAAAGTAAGTGCCATTGGGCTTACGCCGCCCGGCTCACCTAATTCGGACTCCTGTCGGTTACGTCAATAAAGACCGCCCGTTCTCACTATGAGAACGGGTTGTTTCGTTGATAGACCGGGCGACGATGAATGACGAGCGGATCACACCCCGTGACCGCAGCGAGAGTCAACACGTTGCCGTTCGTCATCATTTTCGGTGAGTCACGAGGCGAAAGGTCATCGCAGTTTCCGCGTCACCTCGTGGAGTTGTTGGTTGAATCGGCGGGATTTCACAGCCGCATTATGCGAGATGCTCCTCGGTTCGCCATTTGCTTCGCTGCCTTGCACGAGTTGTCGTGAATGAGGCGAACCGGGAAGCGAGGCGATGATGGACATCAGTGGCGTCAGTGGAATTGGCGTGTCAAGTCTCATGGCCAGTTCAGCGCTGGGAGGCGCGGCGGCGGTGAGTGGTCTCGCGGCGACACAGGCTTCCGCCAGTGCGACCGCGATGTCGGAAGTGGCACTGGGACGCATGGACCAGTTGGTCCAACTCCTCGACCAGTTCTCCACAGCCGAAATTCTGCTCGCGCTGATGCTCGCTCAGTCCAAGAAACCGCAAGAGCGATCACATGCTGTTTCCGAAGATGTCGGAACCGCCCTGTCCTTCGCGCTACTCGCCGGTTCACTCTCAAACCAAGCTCCCGCCCCCGCTGTCTCCATGGCCGAGATGGCCGCCCCCGTCACCGGTCTCATCGGCAGCCAGATCAGCGTGCAGTGCTGAGCAGCGGGACCGGCTGACCACAGTCTGAACACGGGGTCGTGAGTTTCAGCGTCGAGTCACAATGGGCACAAACGAATCAATCAAAAGGGGCAGGAGTCGTTGTTTGCGTGAACCGGCAAATTAACGACTTCTGACCCCTTTGATTCTTCCGTCACTACAAGGTGAACCGCATCAGTGCCGTCGATATTCAAGCCTAGCAGATCCCCATCCAGCGCCCGGCCGACTTCGATTTGAAGCGGCATCTGACCGATTCATTCGGCATCATGCGCGGAACCGGCGTGACGCGACGAGTCCGCATCCGCTTCACGCGCGAGGTCGCCCACATCGTGCGCGAGAAGACGTGGCATCCGTCGCAAAAACTGGTCGGATGTTGAGACCGCAGCACTGCGGGGCTCTGATTTCAAGGCCAGACGGAAGAATGACAACGGAGAGAATGAGAAACCGAAAAAACGCCGCAGTTCATTCCGCTGGGGTTTATGGGTTGAAGAAGCTTCGACAACCTGTTCGATCGATGAGTCGCTGTGATTGGAACGGCCGCGGCTGGCTGCGTATGCTGTTCGCCTCATTCCGCACCACTGCAACGACACCACTGCAACGACACCACGGCGAAACAACATGGCGAAGAAGAAGGCGGCGGGCGGCGGTGCCTCGAACGGAACGGCCGCCAATCTCGGCTTTGAGGCCAAGCTCTGGCTGACCGCCGACAAGCTCCGCAACAACATGGATGCGGCCGAGTACAAGCACGTCGTGCTCGGGTTGATCTTCCTCAAGTACATCTCCGACGCCTTCGAGGAGCGGCATCAGAAGCTGCTCGCTGAAGTGGGCGAAGGGGCCGATCCCGAAGACCCGGACGAGTACCGGGCGCACAACGTCTTCTGGGTGCCGACGGAGGCTCGCTGGCAGACGCTGCAAGACAACGCCAAGCAGCCGACCATCGGCAAGCTGATCGACGAGGCGATGGTCGCCATCGAGCGGGACAATCCACGACTCAAGGGAATCTTGCCGAAGGATTTCGGCCGGCCGGCGCTCGACAAGCACCGCTTGGGCGAACTGATCGACGTGATCGGCACGATCGGGCTGGGCGATGCCGAGAACCGCTCGAAGGACATCCTGGGCCGCGTCTACGAATACTTCCTCACGCAGTTCGCCAGTGCCGAGGGGAAGAATGGCGGGCAATTCTACACGCCGCGCTGCGTGGTCCGCGTGCTGGTCGAGATGCTCGCGCCGTACAAGGGGCGAGTCTACGATCCGTGCTGCGGCTCGGCGGGCATGTTCGTGCAGAGCGAAAAGTTCGTCGAAGAGCATGGCGGGCGGATCGGCGACATCGCGGTCTACGGCCAGGAGTCCAACTCGACGACGCGGCGGCTGGCGATGATGAACCTGGCCATTCGCGGTATCGAAGGGGATCTCGGCCCCGAGCACGCCGACACGTTCCGCCGCGACCTGCACAAAGACCTCAAGGCCGATTACGTGCTGGCCAATCCGCCATTCAACGATTCGGACTGGCACCGCAGCGACGAGGACGTGCGGTGGAAGTACGGCCTGCCCCCCAAGGGAAACGCGAACTTCGCCTGGGTGCAGCACTTCATCCACCACTTGTCGCCGCACGGCTTCGCCGGATTCGTGCTGGCCAACGGCAGCATGAGCAGCAATCAGTCGGGCGAAGGGGAGATCCGCAAAGCGATCATCGACGCCGACCTCGTCGATTGCATGGTCGCCCTGCCGGGCCAACTCTTTTACAGCACGCAGATTCCCGTCTGTCTGTGGTTCCTGACGCGGAGCAAGACCGACGGCAAGCGGCGGCACCGCAAGGGTGAGACGCTCTTCATCGACGCCCGCAAGCTCGGCACGCTGATCGACCGCGTCCATCGCGAACTGACCGACACCGACATCGCCCGCATCGCCGACACGTACCACACCTGGCGCGCCGACAAACCCCTCGCCCCTAAGCCCTCGCCCCTCACCCCTTATTCCGACATCCCCGGCTTCTGCAAATCGGCCAAGACCGCCGAGATCGCCGAGCACGGCTACGTGCTGACTCCGGGCCGCTACGTCGGCGCGGAAGAGGTCGAGGACGACGCCGAGCCGTTCGCGGAGAAGATGCAGCGGCTGACAACCGAACTGGCAGGGCAGTTTGAGGAGTCGGCCAAACTCGAAGCCGCGATTCGGCAGAACCTCGCCGGGCTGGGCTTTTCGATGGAGGGCAAGCGATGACAGATAATCTTCCGGCACCGGTCGATCCGCCGCAGGGGCAATTCCTGATCTATCAGGATGGAGCAACGCAGCTTCAAGTTCGTCTTGATGGCCAGACCGTTTGGCTATCGCAGCGATTGATTGCGGCGCTGTTTCAGGTCTCGGTGAAGACCGCGAATGAACACCTCGTCAACATCTTCGATGAAGGGGAACTCGATCCGCAGGCAACTATCCGGAAATTCCGGATCGTTCAAACCGAAGGGGCTCGCGAGGTTTCCAGGCTCGTCGATCACTACAACCTCGACGCCATTCTGGCCGTCGGCTACCGCGTCCGGTCCGCGCGAGGCACTCAGTTCCGCCAATGGGCCACGACTCGGCTGCGCGAACTGCTCGTCAAAGGCTTCACGCTCGACGACGAACGGATCAAAGCCGGTCGCACGCTGGGCGAAGATTACTTCGACGAATTGCTCGCCCGGATTCGCGACATCCGCTCCAGCGAGCGAATGTTCTACCAGAAGATCACCGACATCTACGCCACCAGCATCGACTACGACGCCAGTGCCGAGGCCACGCAGACGTTCTTCCAGACGGTGCAGAACAAGATGCACTGGGCCGCGCACGGACACACCGCCGCCGAGATCGTGCGGCTTCGCGCCGATGCCAGCCAACCGTTCCTGGGGCTGACCTCGTGGAAGAATGCTCCCACGGGGCCGGTTCGCAAGTCGGACGTGGCGATCGCCAAGAACTATCTCAACCAGGAAGAGATCGTCGCTTTGAATCTGATCGTCTCGGCCTATCTCGACTTTGCCGAGTTGCAGGCGACAAGCCACCGCCCGATGCACATGGCCGATTGGATCGGGAAGCTCGACGATTTCTTGCAGCTCTCGGAACGGGACATCCTCACGCACGCCGGCCAGATCAGCCACAAAGCCGCCGAAGAACACGCGCTGGCCGAGTTCACGCACTACGAAGTCGAGCGTCGTCGTCTGGAGGCCACGCAGCCCACCAGCGACTTCGACAAAGCCGTCCAAGAGATGCAGCGATTGAATCGAGACCAGAAAGCATCCACCAAGCGCGTCGCGAAAAAGAAAGCTCCCCCGGAAAAGCCGAAGGCTCCAAAACGCCGGAGGCGCACCGATGACTGATCGTCTCGACAACCGACAGCGGCTCGTGTCCGAATTGAACTCGCAGTTCGCCGAATCCGCCAAGCTGGAAGCCGCCATCAAGGCGAACGTGGAGGGCTTGGGCTATGGCGAGTGATGGCTGGGACAAGGTACGAGTTTCGGATTTGGTCGAACGCGGAGCGCTCTCGGTAGATGATGGGTATCGAGTGCGGAATGAGGAGCTTGGACCGATCGGCATTCCGTTCGTTCGCGGAGGCGACATCGGCTACGGCAGCATCACAACAAAAGTCAGCGACCACATTCGGCCAGAGTACGCAGACCGTGTTCAGAAGAAACTGGCGCAACCATTCGATGTCGCATTCATCTCCAAGGGGACCGTTGGTCGAGTTGGGCTTCTTCGTGTAGGACAACCAAACGTCGTGTTTGCGCCGCAGGTTTGCTACTGGCGTGCTCTCGACCCCAAGCAGATCAACCCACGATTTTTGTACTACCTGCTGACATCGCACGAGTTTCAAGCCAACCTCGACGCTGTGAAGACGCATGGCTCAATGGTCGCCGATTACGTGAGCCTTTCAGACCAACGAGCTTTTAGCCTCACCATTCCGCCAATCGAAGTTCAAGACGCGATCGCGAACATCCTGGGCGTGCTGGACGACAAGATCGAGTTGAACCGGCGGATGAATGAGACTCTGGAGGGGCTGGCGCGGGCGATCTTCCAGAGTTGGTTCGTCGATTTCGACCCGGTCCGCGCCCAGCGAGACGGCCTCCCCCCGCCCGCCCTCTCCCCCACCACCGCCGCCCTCTTCCCCGACAGCTTCGAGGACTCCGAACTCGGCAAGATTCCGAACGGGTGGAGAGTCGCAACGGTCACAGAGTTGGCGGACATCAACTCGTGGACGTTGAGCCGCAACGACGAACTCGACCGCGTCCACTACGTCGAGATTTCAGAAGTCGTTCGCGGCAATGTCGCCAACATTCAGACCTACTCGCGCGGTGAAGAGCCAAGCCGAGCACGTCGGAGATTAAGGCACGGTGACACCGTGCTCTCGACCGTTCGGCCGGATCGTGGGTCTTACTTCCTTTGCCTGAATCCATCGTCGACTCTCATCGCCTCCACTGGCTTCGCCGTTGTGTCTCCGACGAACGCACCTTGGGGATTCATCCATGCGGCGCTGACTCGCAACGACGTTTTCGAGCACCTCGGACAACACGCCGACGGTGGTGCATACCCTGCCGTGCGACCAGAGATCATCGGCAACGTGCTCATTCCGTGGCCGGACGAACGCGGCATCGCTGACGAGTTCCATCGAGTGTCCGCGCCGATGTTTCAAAAGGCCGATGAAAATCGGCGCGAGTCACGCAAGCTCGCCGCGATCCGCGACGCGCTGCTTCCGAAACTGCTGTCGGGCGAGATTCGCGTGGCCGAGGCCGAACGGCTGGTGGAGAAGACGACGTAATGGCAACCACATCCGCGCAAATTGACCTTTGGTTGAAAAGCCCCTCCGAACACCAGCGACTCGAATTCAAAGAAGCGAAGAATCAGTTCGACAACAAGAAGCTCTACAAGTACTGCGTCGCCCTGGCCAACGAGGGTGGCGGAGTGTTACTGCTGGGTGTCAGCGACCAGCCGCCGCGAAAGGTTGTCGGCACTCAGGCGTTCCACGATCCGATGGAAATGGCCGAGAAGCTGTTTACGGCCGTCGGATTCCGCGTGGACATTGAAGTTGTCTCGCATCCGGACGGGCGCGTGTTGGTGTTTCACATTCCCTCGCGACCGCGCGGCACGGCCTATCACCTCGAAGGCACGTATCTGATGCGGTCGGGCGAAGAACTGGTGCCGATGAGCGAGGACCGCCTGCGATTGATTTTTGCGGAAGGGCAACCGGACTGGCTGTCTTTGCTTGCGCGGGAAGACTGCACCGAAGATGAGATCGTTCAGTTGCTCGACACGCAGAGTTACTTCGACCTGCTGAAGTTGCCGTATCCAGCGACACGCGACGCAGTGCTCGATCGCTTCAAACGCGAGAAACTGATTTGCCGTCGGGATTCGTTGTGGTGCATCACGCGGTTGGGAGCCGTGCTGTTTGCCAAGCGACTGGATGACTTCGACGGGCTGGCTCGCAAAGCCCCGCGAGTCGTCGTCTATTCCGGGCAGAACAAGCTGGCGACTCGTTTGGACAAGTCCGTCACCAAGGGCTATGCGGCAGGCTTCGAGGGTCTGCTGGAATTCGTCAACGAGCAGGTTCCCTCCAACGAAGTGATCGGCCAGGCTCTGCGGCAGGAAGTGAAAATGTTCCCGTCGATTGCCATCCGCGAACTCGTCGCCAACGCACTGATCCATCAAGACTTCACCGAGACCGGCACGTCGGTGATGGTCGAGCTGTATGCGGATCGGATGGAGATCACGAGTCCCGGCCGGCCTTTCATTTCCACCGACCGATTCATTGACGAATACCAGTCGCGCAACGAACGCTTGGCAGACTTGATGCGGCGGCTGCACATCTGCGAAGAGAAAGGGAGCGGCATCGACAAGGTCATCGCCGCCGCTGAAGCGTTCCAACTTCCGGCCCCCGATTTCCGAGCCAACGAACGACAGACTATTTCGCTGCTGTTCGCTCACAAAGAGTTTGAAGACATGGACCGAAGTGACCGCATTCGGGCTTGCTATCAGCACTGCTGCCTGCGGTACGTCATGAACCAGAAGATGACCAATCAAAGCTTGCGGGAACGGTTCAAGCTGCCGGAGAGCCGGGCCAACACCGCATCCCAAGTGATCGCGGCGACTGTTGAAGCCGGTAGAATCAAGCTCGACACGACAGGCTCCGGAACAACCTCGAAGCGTTATTCTCGATACGTTCCATTCTGGGCGTGAGTTGTCATTTCAGCGCAAACCCTCGCACACAGCCGCACGCAGCCGAAATCTATGGAAAGCAAGGACTTACTCATTTCAGCGCAAAACCAGAAAGACACGGGAGCGGAGGGAGCAGACCCCCAAATCACCGACGCCGCTCACTGCGAAAGTCGGCTGTGTCGGGACTCCGTACTTCAACTTCAACCTGTCAATTCGAGCTTCAACCATGAATACGCCGGTCAATGAATCAACGGTCGAAGAAGCCGCCCTCTCGTGGTATGGCGAATTGGGCTACGCCGTCGCTCACGGTCCCGACCTGGCACCGGGCGAAGCCGCTGCCGAGCGTGAATCGTTTGGCGATGTTGTGCTGGCAGGCCGACTCCGCGATGCCATCGACCGGTTGAATCCCAAGATCCCAGCCGAAGCCCGCGATGAGGCGTTTCGGAAAGTGCTGCTGACCGACTCGCCGTCCTTGGAGGCGAACAATCGCAAGTTTCACCACAGGCTGTGCGATGGCGTTGAAGTCGAGTATCGACGCGCAGACGGCTCGATCGCTGGTGACCTGGTGCGGTTGATCGACTTCGACGATCCGTCCAACAATGACTGGCTCGCCGTCAATCAGTTCACGGTCATCGAGGGCCAGCACCACCGCCGACTGGATATCGTGGTCTTCGTCAACGGACTGCCGCTGAGTGTGCTGGAACTCAAGAATGCCGCCGACGCAGGCGCAAAGATTTGGAATGCGTACCACCAGCTTCAAACCTACAAGCAGCAGATTCCGTCGCTGTTCCACTTCAACGAACTGCTGATCGTCTCGGACGGCTTGCAGGCGCGCATCGGATCGCTCACGGCCAATCAAGAGTGGTTCAAGATCTGGCGATCCACCGACGGGGAGAAAGACGCGCCGAAGTCGATCCTCGAATTGGAAGTGCTGGTACGCGGTGTCTTCGACAAGCAGCGGTTCCTCAGACTGTTGCGAAACTTTGTCGCCTTCGAGGAAGACTCCGACAGCGACCGCATCTACAAGATCATCGGCGGCTATCACCAGTTCCACGCCGTGCAACAAGCGGTCGAGGCGACCGTCATGGCGTCTCGGCCGGAAGGGGACCGGCGCTGCGGTGTGGTCTGGCACACGCAGGGGTCGGGCAAGAGCCTGTCGATGCTGTTCTACGCTGGGCAGATCATCCTGCACCCGGCGATGAAGACCCCGACGCTCGTCTTGCTCACCGATCGAAACGACCTCGACGACCAACTCTTCGGGCAGTTTCAACGCTGTCACGAACTGCTGCGACAGAAGCCCGTGCAAGCCGAAGACCGTGAGCATCTTCGCAAGTTGCTGAAAGTGGCCAGTGGCGGCGTCGTCTTCACGACGATTCAGAAGTTCGCCCCCGAAGAAAAGGGCGAGCGGATGCCGCTGCTGTCCGATCGGCGGAACATCGTCGTGATCGCCGACGAAGCCCACCGCAGCCAGTATGACCTGATCGACGGGCTGGCTCGCAACATGCGGGACGCCCTGCCGAACGCCTCGTTCATCGGTTTCACCGGCACGCCGATCGAACAAAACGACGCCAACACGCGAGCCGTGTTCGGCGAGTACGTCTCGGTCTACGACATCCAGCAAGCCGTGATCGACAAGGCGACGGTGCCGATCTACTACGAAAGCCGGATCGCCAAGCTGAGCCTGAACGAAGCCGAACTCCCCAAGGTCGATTCCGAGTTCGAGGAAATCACCGAAGGGGAAGAAGAGGATCGCAAGCAGAAGCTCAAGACCAAGTGGGCCGCGCTGGAAGCACTGGTCGGCAGCGAGAAACGGATTCACCTGATCGCGGAAGACTTGGTCCAACACTTCGAGCGGCGGCTGGAAGCAATGGACGGCAAGGCGATGGTCGTCTGCATGAGCCGTCGCATCTGCGTGGACCTCTACAACGAACTGATCAAGCTCCGGCCCGATTGGGCCAGTGCCTCAGACGACGACATTGAAGCCGAGAAGAAGCAATCCACCGTCGTGAAGATCGTGATGACCGGCAGCGCCGACGACGGTGCCGACTGGCAGCCGCACATCCGCAGCAAGCTGCGCCGCAAGGCTCTGGCCACGCGGTTCAAAGACACGAAAGACTCGTTCCGCATCGTCATCGTCCGCGACATGTGGCTGACCGGCTTCGACGCTCCCTGCCTCCACACGATGTACGCCGACAAGCCGATGCGCGGCCACGGACTGATGCAGGCCATCGCTCGCGTGAACCGCGTCTTCCGTGACAAGCAGGGCGGGCTGATCGTCGATTACCTCGGACTGGCCGATCAGTTGAAGCAGGCGTTGGCGACCTACACCGAGAGCGGCGGCCAAGGCTCGCCCATTATCGACACGGCTCAAGCGGTCGCCGTGCTCTTGGAGAAGTACGAAGTCTGCTGCGATCTGATGCATGGGTTTGACTGGTCGAAGTGGATGACCGGCACTTCGGCCGAACGGCTCGGCCTGTTGCCCGCCGGTCAGGAGCACGTCTTGCAGCAAGACGACGGCAAGGCTCGGTTCTCGAAAGTTGTGACCGATCTTTCACGGGCGTTTGCCCTGTGCGCGGCACACGACGAAGCGATCCGCATTCGCGACGACATCGCCTTCTTCCAAGCCGTGCGAGCGGCACTCGTGAAACCCTCCGGCGAACGGAAGACTCAGGAAGACCTCGACCACGCCATCCGGCAACTGGTCTCGAAAGCAGTCACTGCGGAAGACGAGATCATCGACATCTTCACCGCTGCGGGACTCAAGCGACCGGACATTTCGATCCTGTCCGAGAAATTCCTCGCCGAAGTGCGCGGCCTGAAACACAAAAACGTCGCGGCCGAACTGCTCGCCAAGCTGCTCAAGGATGAAATCAAGCAACGTGGCAAACGGAACGTCGTCCAGTCGCGAGCCTTCAGCGAGATGCTGCAAAAGACACTGACCGCCTACCACAACCGAGCCATCGCCACCCAAGAGGTGATTGACGAACTGATCCAATTGGCCAAAGAGATGCAAGCCGCCACCCAACGCGGCGAAGCCCTGGGCCTGAACGACGACGAGATCTGCTTCTACGACGCCCTGGCCATGAACGAGAGCGCCGTGCAAGCAATGGGCAACGACGAACTCAAAGTCATCGCCGCCGAACTCGTCACCAGCGTGCGGAAGAGTGCTACCATCGACTGGACCGTCCGCGAATCGGCCCGCGCCAAAATCCGAGTCATGGTCCGCCGCATCCTGAAAAAACACGGCTACCCGCCCGACCTGCAAGAAGAAGCCACCAAGCTGGTACTGGAGCAGGCCGAAGTACTCTGTGCGGACTGGACTGCGTGACACGAATTGCTACCACTGACTACCGTTGACTGACACGCGAGTGACTACCTTTGACTGACACTTGGCCACTGAACATTACGAACGGCAGTGAGAATCGGGGGCAGGCCGCGTGGGGCGTGGGAGTTTGAATTCCCGCTTGAAGTTCTGTCGGCAGCGATCGGTTTCCGTCTGAATCGGTCGTGTCCGGTTGATGACCCATCCCCCACCTCTCGACACCAAAGACCGGCAACTGGCGTTTGTCGCCGGGCAGATGCTCTCGTTCCGACTGCTTGCCAATCCAACCAAGAAGCTCAAAGCGGACGGTCGCAAGAACGGCATTCGTGTCGGTCTCGTGACTGAGGAAGAGCGACTGGCGTGGCTGCCCCCTTTGATTCTCGGTCCCACTTTTCATTTCGGACACATCGGTTTTGGGGCGACAACTGAAGAGCGAGTTCCGGCCGAAGGATTCCGGAGATATTTGTTGAGAAAATGCAGCGGGCATGTGCGGCCAAATGCCGCTGGTCTCACCCCTACAGGTTTCGCCGACTCAACAAGTCGATGGTCCTGCTCGGGGGACGCGCTACCGTCGGAAAATGAAGTGGTCTATCATCCGCCGCCACTGTGTTCCGTGAAAACGTGGGGCAGGGCGGGGCAGGACCAACTTCACTGCGAGCGGTTGTGAGAGGATGACACTCGATGCGATTGCAGTTTCTCGGCACCGGCGGTTTTCATCCGAATGAGCGACGGCATACGGCTTGTTTGTTGGTGCCCGAGTTGAGCTTAGCCTTCGATGCGGGGAGCAGTGCCTTTCGGTTGGCGAGCCGGTTGCAATCGACAGAGCTGGACCTGTTCCTCACGCATGCGCATCTCGACCACATCATGGGACTGACGTTTCTGCTCGTCCCGATGCTCCAGGGCGAGATCACTCGCTGCCGCATCCACGCCGAGCCGCATGTTCACGATGTGGTGCAGCGGCATCTGTTTGACGAGTCGATCTTCCCGGTGCTGCCTGCGTTTGAATTCGTGCCGCTCGCGGATCGGACTCGCGTGGAGAGCGGTCTCAGCGGCGGCGGTGGTCTCGCGACGATCACGCATTGCCCGCTGCGACATCCCGGTGGCTCGCGCGGGTTTCTGCTGGAGGTTGATGGAAAGCGGCTCGCCTACATCACCGACACGATTGTCGATGGCTCGTACACGGAGTTCGTTCGGGGCGCGGACGTGCTGATTCACGAATGCAACTTCCCGGACGAGATGGCTCAATGGTGCGAGCAGACCGGGCACAGCCACACATCGGCGGTGGCTCGGTTGGCAAAAGATGCAGGCGTCGGACGACTCTATCTCACGCACATCGACCCGCAGCGACCGGACGACGACCCGATCGGCCTCGCCACCGCACGAGCCATCTTTCCCAAAACGATGCTCGCCGAAGACCTGATGGAGATCGAGTTCTGATGTCGAGGTCGTTTCACTGCGTGGGCAACGCCCCGCGCGTCGATGGGCGAAACGGCCTCCAACGTCGCTCAACGCGCGGGGCGTTGCCCACGCGGTGAAACGAAGCCGCCTGTCGCCGAATTGGGGTCGGGCGTTCAAATTTCAAAATTGGCCGTGCGCGTGGATTGAGAATGGGGTGTCGTGTGACCGGCCAATTTTGAAATTTGAACACCCGACCCCAGAACTGGATGTGACTCATGGACGCTGCCGCTGCTCAACTCGAACTGATTCGCACGCTGTGCTGCCCGGCGTGTGCGAGCCGACTGGTACTCAATGGCGAGCGAATCGAATGCTCGACCTGCAAACAGTCGCATCCGGTTGTCGAGAGGATCGCGCGGTTCACGGGCGATGAACACTTGGCCAGCTTCGGGCGGCAGTGGAACAAGTACGAGGTCGCTCACGACGATGAGGACCGCGCGACGTTCCAGGCCAAGACCGGCGTGACGCTCGACCAGTTGAAGGGCCTGCGCGTGCTGGACGCCGGTTGCGGTGGAGGCCGCTACAGCAAAGTCTGCGGTGAGGCCGGAGCCACTGTCGTCGGAGCCGATCACAGCGCGGCGGTCTCGAAAGCGCGGCAGCTTTGCGGCCACCTGTCCAACGTCGCGTTTGTTCAAGCCGACCTGAAGCGGCTCCCGCTCGCCTCCGCTTCGTTCGACTTCGTCTTCTCGATCGGAGTCATGCACCACGATGCCAACACGCGCGCCGTCTTCGACACGGTGGCGAAACTCGTCAAACCGGGAGGCCGCTATTCGGTCTGGCTCTACCGCCGCAATCAGTGGTGGCAGGAGGCGGTCAATACTGCTCTGCGAAACCGCACGACCAAGATGGCCCCCGAAAAACTCGAACGCTGGTGCGAATGGGGAGCCTTCCTCGGCGGACTACCGGTCATCAACAAGACGCTCAACAAGCTCGTGAACTTCAGCGCCCATCCGTCGCGAGAAAACCGCGTCTGCGACACCTTCGACTGGTTCGCCCCGCAGTACCAATTTCATCACACGGTCGATGAACTCTGCGGTTGGTTCCACGACGCGGGCTTCGACGATCTGCAAGTCCTCCCGCCTGAAAAGACCGGCCGCGTCTATCGCACCGTCTACGACTGGAACCTCCTCATCGGCAGCGGCGTCAACGTGACGGGCGTGAGAACGTGAGGTGACGGGATGAACACATGGCGTCTGATGAGCAGCCTCTGCTCGACGAAGAACATCGGACCGACCGTGGGCTTTGGTGTGCTGTGTCTTCCCCTTTGGCTCGCGCTGATTCCGAATCTTGAAGAGGGTCGCCAAGAGGCCCGCACGTCGTGGGCATTCGCGCAAGTTCGTGGATATCAGGAAGAAGTCGTTTCTGGACAGCGGCCTGTTGGACTGGAAAACCATACCGTGAACGACATGCCTGCTGTAGATGGTTTTGCAGTCACCGAGCTTCCCGAAAGAGACCCGTGGGGCCAGCCATTCCGACTCGTCACGAAACACGGAGTTGCGCCCATCGAATGCTATGTCTTCAGCAGCGGCCCCGATGAAGTCTCCGCGAGCATTGGACGCGACCCGGACGATGTCGTCTCGGACATGAAGGTCCATCCCAACCAGCCCTTCAGTGACAAAAGGCGTCGCCAGTGGCTGGTGGCCTTTGGCGTATCAGGTGCCGTCTGGATGCTCCTCATGGGATTGATCGCCTCCAACCGGCGTCAGGGCGAGGCAGAGTCAACACACTCGGCTCCGGTGAGTTGAACGAACCGATTTCTCTTCTCGGGCCACTCACAAATGCGTTCTTCCTCACGAAGAACCGCAGCTCCAGATCGTGGGCCGAAGTGACTCCGATGCGGGGTGACGTTGCGATCTTGGATTCGTCAATGCGGTCTTCGTCGTGAGCTTCGATCCAGATCCGTGAGCCGCGTGTGAGATCCCAGCCGTCGAGAGTTCGATCGACGACGAGGGCCTCGCACAAGCGGGCAGGGCCGCGTGTCAGGTCGCGGGGTTCCGGGGCGCGATCTCCGGACGAGCGGCGTTGTCGCATCTGTTCGATGCCGACAAGAGGCTCGAGGGCGCGGATGAGGACGGCGCTGGCGACGCCTCTCGTTTCCGTCACGGCATTCAGACAGTACCTCGCGTGAATCGGATAAACGTAGAGCAAGCCCGCGCGGCCGAACATCGTCCTGTTCTTGCGAGTCCTCCCCCGAAACGAATGCGACGCCGGATCGTTCGCGGCCAGGTACGCTTCGGTCTCGACGATGATTCCGCCGCACAGTCCGTCAACGCTCCGACGAAGCAGCCGTTTGCCGATCAACTCCCTCGCGACCACGGCCGGATCGCGCGCGTAGAACGATTGATCGAGTAACACGGCCATCGCTTTTTTCACTGTAGGGTGGGACCAGCGGCGCTTCGCCGCGCCGGCCCACCATTGGGAAACGTCAAGAAATCAGGGTGGGCCGGCGCGGCGAAGTGCCGCG
>JAYTGQ010000424.1:0-5581 GCA_043733345.1 Schlesneria sp. | reverse complement strand
CAAACGCCCCGCACTTATGCGTGGAATATTCTTTAGATGTTGCGTCGCTGAATTGTTCAACTTGTGAATGGGACATTTTTTTCCGAACGGGCCATAGTGGCTTTCACGATCGAGGTATTCGCGCGGCGTTTCGCGCTCCTGAGCCTGCAACTTTTTCTGCTGTTGCTTGATCCAGCCCAGTTTGGAAATCGCAAACGCGCGGACGTTGTCGATGCTCATCCGCAACGGTGCCGAGATTCGCACCTTGCCAGTCGGCGGATAGACGCTGAGATGGACGTTCTGGATGTCCTTGAGTGTGACATCCAGGACGATCTCACCGAGCTTGATCTGAGTACTCATCATCCGCATTCCAAAAATGAGCCGCGCGGCGCTCGCCCCGGTTCATGCCGTGTAACCGGGGCGAGCGCCGCGCGGCTCATTTCTGTGACACGGGTCAGTATTCACGCTGCTGCTTGATGATGAGAAACAGACGCTCGACCTCGGCCGCGTCCTGCAAAACTCCGAACAGCGCCGCCTTGATGGCTTGCTCGCGAGCCTGCACGCCGCGCCACCCGTCGTGCCGCGTACTCTTCACAACCTCATCGAGCTGAATCGCCAGCGCCTCGTTCTGGTTCAGGTTGTTGTAGAGCGCGCGCCGGCCGGGGGTGTCGAGTTGCTCCGGCGTGTTCTCGGCCTGACCCGCCTGGACGTTTTTCGCCAGCGTGGCGATTCGTTGGAGGTACTCCTCATAGCTGATCCGCTTGGCGCGCAGGTCCGCGATGATCTCGTCGAGCAGATTCGACATCTTGTCGTAGAAGGCCGGATCGTTGAGGTGATCCTTGATGATCTTGCTGCGGACGTTGTTCGCAATGGTCTCGGCAATCGCCCCTGGGTTCGCCTTGATTCCCTCGGGCAGGCTGTTGATCGCGTTGGCGATCCCGGTCTTCACGATCAACTCCAGCAGCGGCATGTCATCGAAGGGAGAAATCTTTCGCGGCTCGGCGGCGTCGATGTAGGTGTCGATGAGATGCCGCATGTCGGCTTCGTAGGCTTTCAAGTCGATGGTCTCGCCGCTGGCCTTGCGGATGACCTCGCGCAGCTTGAGCGAGCGGTCGAGATCGTGCTTGATGCGCGTGATGTCGGCGGCGATGTAGCCCGCCGCTGCCAACTCGTCGGAGATGTTGGCATACGACCGGACCAGCGCGGCCGTCGCCTTGTAGAGAGCCACTCGCTGCGGTTCGCGGGTCTGGAGATCGTCGGCGATCTCCGTGTTGCCGCAGAAGTAGTGGATGTGTTCCAGGTCGCCCTTCGACGGCAGCACCGGCTCACACAGCAGGGCGATCGCTTCCAATGCGTTGTCGAGTCGTTCGCGCCCTTTGGTCAGGCGATCCTTGAGCAGAATCTCCGGGTCAGCGCCGCCGGCGCTGTGGTCCAGTTCCGAGGTGTAGACGGCGATGGCGTTCTCGACCTTCCTGAACAAATCCTTGTAGTCCACGACGTAGCCGAATTCCTTGTCGTCGCCGTCGAGTCGGTTCGTGCGGCAAATGGCTTGGAACAGGCCGTGGTCCTGCATGCTCTTGTCGATGTAGAGGTAGGTGCAACTTGGAGCATCGAATCCGGTCAGCAGCTTGTCGACCACCACCAGCAGCTTCATGTTGGCGGGCTGGTCTTGGAACAGTTTCTTGACATCGTCCTCGTAGGTCTCGGTCTTGGACTTGTCGGGCCGCGCTTTCACGTTTTGCAGCAACGCGGTGTAGGTGTTGTAAATGAACTCCTTGTCGGTCTCTGTATTCGCGCCGGTCTCCTCTTGCGTGATGTCGCGCGTCTGCGGGTTGTACGAGGTGACGACCGCGCATTTCCCCTTGAACGGCGTCTTCTGGAACAGTTCAAAATACTTGCAGGCTTCGTAAATGCTGGAGGCGACGAGGATCGCATTCCCTCGGTCATCGTTCAGACGCGGCTTCACGCTGAAGTCATGCACGATGTCCATCACGACCCGATCCATCCGCGAGCGGGAACTGAGCACGTTCTGCATCGTTCCCCATTGCTCGCGCAACGCGGCTTTCTGCCAGTCGTTGAGGCCCTTCGTCTTGGCGTCAAACCATTCGTCGATCTTGTCCGGAGAGCCGAGTTGCTGAGCGATGTCCCGCGCCTCGTAGATGAGATCGAGCACGACCTCATCCTCGACGGCCTCGCTGAACTTGTAGGTGTGAATGTAGCCGCCGAAGATTTCGAGACTTGTCTGCTTGTCTTGCTTCAGCAACGGCGTGCCGGTGAAACCGATGAAGACCGCGCTGGGCATGAGCGCCTTCATCGTGCGATGCAGCTTGCCGCTTTGCGTGCGATGGCATTCATCGACGAAGACAAACAGATCGCCCACCGTCTGGCAGGGCTGCGCCTGCAAGTCCCGGATGAACTGCTCGAAGTTCTCCACCCCCTGTTTGCCAAACTTATGTACCAGCGAGCAAAGCAGACGGGGCTTGGGCTGGTTGAGCCGGGCCATCAAGTCGTGCCCGCTGCTGGTGCGAACGATCGGCTCGCCCGCCTCGGTGAAGACCCCTTCGATCTGTTTATCCAACTCGTCGCGATCGGTGACGATCATCACGCGAGCGTTCGGATTGTTTTCCAGAATCCACTTGGCCAGCAGCACCATGACGATGCTTTTCCCGCTCCCCTGCGTGTGCCAGATGATGCCGCCTTTGAATGCCTTCACCTGCTGCTGAGCCGCCTTGATGCCGAAGTATTGATGCACCCTCGGCAGCTTCTTCACCCCGCCATCGAAGAGGACGAAGTCGTACATCAGTTCGAGCAACCGCTGCTGGGCGCACATCTTCAGCAGGTACTTGTCGAGCTTGAAGCGGCTGTTGTCCGCTTCGTCCTCTTTCCATTGGAGGAAATACTTTTCTTGCGTCTCGATCGCGCCGTACTTCAGTCCCTCGGTATCGTTCCCGGCGAAGAGGAACTGCACCGTGCTGAAGAACCACTCGTTGAATTCCGCAGTCTGGTTCGAGAGGCCCTGGCGAATGCCGTCGCCGATGGAAACGCGGCTGTTCTTCAGTTCGATCACGCCGACGGCGATGCCATTGAGATAGAGCACGAGGTCCGGCCGCCGCTCGTGCTTGCCTCGCAGCGTGACCTCTTCGGCGATCGCGAAATCGTTCTGCGCTGGCTCGTGCCAATTCACGAGGTGGACCGTTTCCGTTGCCTTCCCCGCTTCGACTTTCACATCCACGCCGTAGCGCAGCAGGCCATACACCGCCTTGTTGTTGTCATACAGACTGCGGTTGGGATTGTCGGCTTCCGTGGCCAGCCGGTCGAGTGCCCGGCTGATTTGCGACGGGCTGTAGCCGCTCTTGGTCAGATAGGCCGTCAGCACCCCGACTTCGATGTTGCTGTTGTTCGGCCGATCCGTCCAATCGCCGAGATAGCGATAGCCAAGTTCATCGCGGAACAGGCTGATGACCCGCTCCTGCGTCGCCCGTTCTGACTGGCCGATGTGGTTCACGGTTGCCCCTTGGTTGATCGGTCCGATCCGTCGGTTCCAGTTGATCGGTCGGATCGGACTGATCGGTCTGATCCCATTGATCGGTCCGATCTGACTGATCCGTCCGATCCTGTCGGCCCGTCCGATCCTGTCGCGTTGCCCGATCCCGTCGCGCCGGCCGATCCATCCAGTGGCCGCGTCCCCTTGCAGTTCGGGTAGCCGGTGCATCCCCAGAACTGCGAACCGGCCCGCGGCCCGTTGCGGGCGGTCCGCAACGCCAACAGCTTCCCGCACAGCGGGCACTTTGGAATTTGATCCGACTGATCAGTCCGATCCGTCTGATTCTGTTTCTGCCGCTGAGCCAGACGCGCTGTCGCCAGTTGTTCGCTGTAACCGCCGTCGTGGACAAAGTCCCGTTCCAGCGCGCTGATCTGCTGGTCGAGCAGATAGTTCGCCTGATGAATCAGGCAGATCAGCGTGTTGGCCACCACGCCAGGATCGGCGTGTTCCAACCAGCGGGCGTAGACATTCCAGTGGGCCACGGGATCAGACCGATCCGTCGGATCCGACCGATCTTTTTGATCTGACCGATCCGACCGATCCGACTGATCAGTCCGATCAGTTTGCCACCCGACGGAACGCACGGCCTGCGCTTCGGCATCGTTCTTCGCCCAGGTCCGCAGCTTTCGCTGTCGCAGGAAGTCTTCGTAGTCCAGCAGCAGTTCTTCCAAGCTCGCGCGAGCCACGTTGACCAGTCGCAGTTCGGTCTGGCTGGTCGTGGCGGCGGCGCGGCTGCCTTCAGCGATGTTCTGCCGACCGCTGCGCGCCGCCTGAACCATCTGATCGTTGGTCCGCGATCGCTTGTCGAGGAAGCGGTCGCAAAACGACACCGTGCCATCGTAGATGACCGTGGCCACCTGATAACTGCGCAGCGTGCGATACCCGCCGCTTGGTCTCAGCCGGGGCGATCGCCCCGGCGAAGATCCGACAGATCGGTCCGATCTGTCAGATGAACCTGATCCGACCGATCTGTCTGATCCGTCCGATCGGCCTAATCCGTCTGATCCGTCCGATGATTTCCCCGGAACGCCCATCGCTGTTGCCACCTTTCTTTCCGACGCACCGCCTGCGAGTGACCGCCCCGCCATTCCAACACGCGCGTCCCGCCCGTTCAAATCAGTCGCGTCCTGCCGGTGAGGAGTTCCTGCATCATCCCCTGCTTGAGCAGGCGGGTCTTGTCCCGTTTCTGTTCCAGCGCAGCGAGCTCCGCGTCCATGTCCGAGAGCACCTCGGTGATCGCCGTTTGCTCGGCACGCGGCGGAACACGAAGGCGAATACGTCCAAGATTGGTTGCGCTAATGTGAACGACGGCGTCTCCTTGACCCATACGAGCTTTTTGAGCCGCGATCGTTGTGTGATTCATCAGATAACCGAGATACATCGAATCTTGCTCGTGTGGGGTGAAGATGACGATATCACCGCCGGCATACGCTTCCACGTCGATTAGGAACGCGACGCATTTCCCGATGTCCTCAGCCGTCTCGCCAGAGCCTGCAAACAGCAAGTCACCGAATCGCAGTCGCTGGCTCTCGCGCGCTACGGCGTCGGGAATGAACGAGTAAAACTCTCGAACGCAATCGTTGTGGTGTGTGTAAATCTCGCCGTAGCGGACGCACGGCTTTCCATTGGAAACTCGCTCGTCCTTTTTGATCCCTTTGCCTTTTGAGAACACGCCCAATTCCGAAAGCTGGCATTCCCGCCACTCGTCGGCGAAGCCCGGCAGGCGTTGGTGGCCGGTGAGGAGTTGCTGCATGGCGGCTTGTTTGAGGTCGCGCTTCTTGGCAATTAGCCGGTCCAGTGCGGCCAGCAGAGCGTCCACATCGCTCAATGCCGCCGCGATGGCGCATTGCTCAGGCTTTGGGGGAATTGGAGCAATCACCAGCCTGAGGCTTTGCTGACCGATATTCGCTCGTATCGCTCCTTGTCCCATGCGGATGATCTGAGATCGTATTGCTGGGGCACGCAAGGCATAGCCTGAATACGTGGGATCAAGGCGTTCGTCGATGGGTCGGCCCCTAATTACGAACCCTCCAAACACGACCTGCTCGGTTCCAAGAA
>JAYTGQ010000423.1:0-5591 GCA_043733345.1 Schlesneria sp. | reverse complement strand
GCGGCCTCGACAAACTCCTCCTCGCCATCAGAGGATTCGTCGCAATGAACCAAAGATGTGGGTAAGTTCAAGGGCTGGACCAACGGGAAGCCCCGGTGATGGGGAGTTGGGTGACGTTTGCTTGAGGACCATTGGCCAATCCTGTGATCGACGCCTCACCATCAACCGGGGTTTCGCCCAAGGCGGCTCCAACCCCGGCCACCCCGCCGCTCCGGGCAGCGCGCGGGCAATCTCTTGGACTGTTTCCCAAGTCGCCGGTTTGGCTGGCCGTGTCCGTTTCATGTTTTCGGTGCCGATTGGGTGGCCGGGGCTGGACCAACGGGAAGCCCCGGTGATGGGGAGTTGGGTGACGTTTGCTTGAGGACCATTGGCCAATCCTGTGATCGACACCTCACCATCAACCGGGGTTTCGCCCAAAGCGGCTCCAAGCCCGGCCACCCCGCCGTCAGGCCACGGGTTTCCTGCGACGATCAAGAACCCGCAGCCTGACGGCATGCGGCTCGCCAGTTTCTCAGCTTGGGCCGCGTGAGGTAAAGGTTGAACCGTGCCACTGCTTCGGAGTCCGCGGAGAAGCAGTGCGACCGTACATTGACCCTTCATCGGCACTGCTTCTCCGCGGACTCCGAAGCAGTGGCAGGCCGGTCGTATCAGAAGGTTCCAGCCGGGCCGCCCCGCCTCGACTTCGACGCTAAGCGTCGTCATTTGAATCTATACGCTGTCAGACTGCTCAGCCAATTCAAGCCAACGGAAGGCTCGTCATTGAGACGGGCGTTGTGGTCGCTTCTTCAGCACAATCTCCACCGTTCGAGAATCATCGCCGCGCCAGTACTTCAACGTGACCCGTTCACCCACCTGCTTCGCACGTACTACCCATGACAGTTGTTTAATGTCGGCGACACTGTAACCCCCAAACTCAAAGACAACGTCTCCGACTTGCAGGCCACCCACATCGGCAGAGCTGTCCGGCGCGACTTGGGTGATCCGGCAGCCGTGTGTCTCACTCTCCCCAAACACGCCCAACACGGGACCATTTGCCGCCATCAACCCAATGATGACCGTCATCGTCATCGCGATCAGGTTCTGCAGAACATGGAGGCTCATCGGAGCGACGATGGTTTTTCTCCACTCGTAAACCAATGCGAAAGAAACCCCCAGCAGAGATGCCAACAGGGCGTGGAAGACGCCGAAAGTATGTGCGAACCCGAACAAGACGGCTTGCACGACCACAGCGATCCACGTGGGAGACATCTGCTTGAAGTAGCGATAGACCATGCCGCGAAAGAAGAGTTCCTCGGCAATCGGGGCGATGGCAACGCCGGTGAACAAGAGCGCCCACAGCCACGGATTGTCGTGTGTTTGCACCACCCGTTCGACAAACGGATTAACATCGTCAATCGTGGTTGAGGGCATCAGCCTGTAAAGGGCAGAGCCGATAATCGCGAGACACACCCAGATTCCCATCAGGACCGGTATCGCCAGCAATGCCTCGTACATGGCGTTGCGAACGGTTGGCCATCGAAGCTCAACACCGCGAAGTCTGGCGACGGAGATTGGGTAGAACCACAACCAACCAACAGCCAGAACGCCAATTGGAACTGACCACTGTCGCTGCATCTCGCGTGGAATAAACCCGGTCCCAACACGAATGACAAACAACACCAACAGCCCCAATGCAACATCACGGCCAAGCCATCTTTGCTCGGGAAATGATGGTCCCATCGCAATTGTTTGCGATTCACCCGGAACAACGGTGGATGGTAAATCAATTGTCATGGTCAAAGTCGATCTTTCAACTCGCGGGGTGGCCCAGCTTGCTTCAAGCTGGGTGCGTCAGCACAAGAAATCTCGAACCGACATTGATTGAGAGAACGCGCCCTGACCCAAACTGAGTTTCTTGTGCCTGCGGCGTTGCTGCACACACCCTACTCGGCAGCTTCTTCGAGCGAAACGCATACCAGTTCTGTGTCGCTTCGGGCGAAGACGCGGTTTCCGGCGAAGGCGGGATGGGCCCAGGTGGGGCCGATGATTTTGGTGCGGGACTGTTCGCGATGGCCCTCGGGGTTGAGGCGGGCGAGGATCAGTTCGCCGGGAAGGCTTCAGTTGTATGAAACTGACTTCCCGACCAGAATGCCGACGGAGTAGGCGGACTCACCTTGGGAGCAGCACGATGTCAACGCCGAAGATTGAAGAACGAGTTGCCGCGCTGGAGGTGCAGATGCAGCGCGTACTCTTGCGGTTTCCTCAACCGGGGCCGGACGATTGGAAGAGCGTCGTGGGGATGTGTACCGGTGACGAGGACATGAAACAGATTGATGCACTCGGGGCAGCTTGGCGCGAAGCGGATCGTCAGCGGGCCAAGCGTCCCGGTAAGCGTGCCGCGAAGTCCAAATCATGATCGTGCTCGACACCGATCACCTGTCCGTTCTCAAGTATCACGATTCGCCCCTGTCGCGGATTCTGGAGCGAAAGCTCGATGCCGCGCGGGAACCGATCTTCACGTCGATCGTCAGCATTGAAGAACAACTGCGCGGGTGGTTGAGTTTCATCAAATCGCAATCCAATGTGACCCGTCTCGTCGATGCTTACCGTGAACTTGAGGTCGCCCTCCACTTCTCACACGCATTCCGAGTCGTTCCGTTCGATCAGCGATCCGCCGAAGCCTTCGTCGCATTGAAGCGGCAACGCATCCGGATCGGGACGCAAGACTTGAAGATCGCCGCGATGGTGCTGGCGAACGATGCCACGCTGCTCTCACGAAATCTCAAGGACTTCTCCAAAGTGCCGGGGCTGAAAGTTCAGAACTGGCTCGAATGACACTGTGGCGGGGTGGCGCGTCTTACTCTGGTGATGCCTCCTCAAGCGAAACGCACACCAGTTCGGTGTCATTTCGAGTGAAGACGCGGTTTCCGGTGAAGGCGGGATGTGCCCAGGTGGAGCCGATGATTTTGGTGCGGGACTGTTCGTGATGGCCCTCGGGGTTGAGGCGGGTGAGGATCAGTTCGCCTTCCTCGTTGAGGAGGATCGCGCGGTCGGTGTCGCCGAGCCTTTGATCGCACGCCGCGGGCGTTGCGGCTAAACGTCCCACATCAGCCCTTGTCGTCGTAGTCCGCAATGAGGTTCGCGGGAGCACGGGATCGCCACGAGTCTTCGATCAGTTCGCGCAGCGCCTGGGGCCGCACGGTCGCGAGCCGCACGAGCATCGCCGGGTAGTTGAGATAATAATCCGTGATGAAGCAGGTCTCCGGATCGAGCTCCATTAGAGCTTCCCGCTCGGCCAGGTCGATCATGATGACGATCGACTCACCGCTCTGATGGAGCCTGACGAACAGCTTCTAGCGGACATGAAACGCCGGTGTGCCATACGACGTCCCTTCCACTGCTCCGGGCAGAGCGCGGGCAATCTCTTGGACTGTTTCCCAAGTCGCCGGGTTGGCTGGCCGCGTCCGTTTCATGTTTTCGATCCTGCTGGCAAACTCGGCAACTTTGTTTGCAACTGGGTGGCCGCGCCGCAGGCGTCATGAGTGTCGGTCTACTCCGTCACTCCAAACGAATGTGAAGCTTGTGAAGCGACTTTCGGAAGGGAATCGCTTCAGAAACCCAGGGCTTGAAGCCTTTGGCTTCAATGCGGAGGTAGATCTCATCGCAGGTCTCGGTGTAGTTCAGTTCAAACTTACCATTTCGGCCTGCCGTTCCTTCATGTCCGATCCACTGGACATCGTTGTGACCGGGATACTTTTGGCCGACGCTGACGCGGAATTCGTCGATCTTTTGCTTGATCGCATCGGTGACGATTCCTTCCACGCGCAGTGGCTTGTGAAGTTCAATCACGTGCGGTTCCTCTTGCGGGGCGACGACCACATCGCGGAGGCTCGCATACCCGTCACGCAAGATGTGATACTCCACCGGTTCATCGGGAGCTCCATTCCATGCGGCTTCCCCGTCGGCATCGGACGTTGTCTTCCACCAGAGTGAGCGGTGGCTATTCCAGGTATCGGCAACGATGAGAACACCCGCCACGGGTTCCCCTTCGGCGTCGATCACGCGAAAGCGGGTCACCCGTCCCACGTCGAGTTGGAAGTCGACCGGCGCGGAACCGGGTTTGATGACGGCGGGTTTGATTTGCGGGGCGAAACCCGAAGCTTCGGCTGTGACGGAGGTCGATTCCGCCGTCAATGCATAGACCGTGTAACTGCCATCTTTGTCGACGGCCACCGGTCTGTCGATCCGCCCCCAACGGTCTTTTCCAATGGTGATGTGAGCTTGAGGAATCGGTTTGCCCTGCTGGTCCAGCACGCGTCCGCTCAATGTCAGTCCGGGGTCCAGTTGATAGCGTCCGTCCTCACGGTCTTGAGCAGGCGGGAATGCTTTGATGAAGCGTGGGTGGCTAATCTGGACGCTCAATCCCGAGACTTTCCACGGTGCACCGTCCAGCGACCAAGAGCCATCCGCCGCCGTCTGTTCGTACAGCAAGTGATAGTGCATTTCGCTCGGAGTATCTGTCGCTTCTGTTGTGATCGAGAGTTGAGCCCCCGCGACGGGCTTGCCTTCCGCATCCACCACCGTTCCGCCAATTTTCTTGCCCCGAACCATCCGAATGGTCTTTTCTGTCGGCAACGTGGCCGGAATCAGTCCTCGACCAAAATTCACGTAGTACGGCACCAATCCGGGATGATGAATCATCGCCCACAAATACACCGGCTTTTCGCCATCGGGATACTCGAAGATCACCTCACCATCCTCGTTGGTACTCAGGTGTCGGTTGATGTTGCCATCGCCGTACATCCGCACGCCGACTTTCGCATCGCCCACCGGATGGTTGTCGTCATGGCGAAGCACTTTGAACTTCAGCGATTGGGGTCGCGAACGTGCCGACTCCTCGACGGGAGCCGGCTTCTCCGCAGCGACCGCTTCGTTGGCAGCGGTGTTCGACTTCTTTTCGGTGTCATCCGCAGCCTGAACGATGATCGGTTGAGCAGCGAATGAAACAAGACCAATCAACCACATTCCAAGCAGCGAGCACCAGCCAAGCCCGAATGCTCGGCGGCAGAGATGCGGTGCAAGAGGAATCCGCACCGATGAGTCGATGCTTTGTCGAGCGTTGGCACTTCGCTCGGTTGCCAAGCCATATCTGAAGTTCAAAGAAGACAACCGAACGACCAAGCTCGCGAACAGAATTTGATACACGGGAACGGCTCCTTTCACATTGGTGGCACTCGATACAGGTTCAAGATGCATCAACTCAAGACTACTCGGTGGCCTCATCGAGTGAAACGCACACCAGTTCCGAGTCGCTTCGGCTGGGTGGCACGCCCTGAAGCCTTGTGAAGGGCGTGGTCTTCTGTTCCCATCGCCTGCCCCGCACGACCAGGCCCATCGAAGACTCTGGGCGTGCCACTCTTTTGACCTACTTCTGTGCTGCCTCATCAAGCGACACGCACACCAGTTCGGTGTCGCTGCGGGCGAAGACATGATTTCCGGCGAAGGCGGGATGGGCCCAGGTGGGGCCGATGATTTTGGTGCGGGACTGTTCGCGATGGCCCTCGGGGTTGAGGCGGGTGAGGATCAGTTCGCCTTCCTCGTTGAGGATGATC
>JAYTGQ010000422.1:0-5597 GCA_043733345.1 Schlesneria sp. | reverse complement strand
ACGAACCGCGCCCCCACCCACCGCTGCCGCCACGACTGCCATGACCACGCCCTCCCTGACGCCTCAAATCCGTTCCACCGCCGAAACAAAACGAACTCGATTCATCAGACCACAAACACTGGGTCAAGACCAAGTTTTCATCCGCCCAGGGTGAGCGTCCCGCTGGCCCGTTTTGCAGTTAGAAAACGGGCCAGCCAGAGGCGTACCCGACGTTACTCAACAGCCTGTTAAGGCGACCGGCCGGAATTGGTCTACCCGAAGACACCCACCCGAAGTGTGAACGAGGGAGAAGGCGATTGACGCCCTCGTTCACACTTCGGGTGGGTGTGAGGCAGACCATTCTTTCCGCGCGTTCGCAGCGAGACTTCCGATCGCGTCGGAACGACCGAAGGTCTCCGCTTCATCCGCAGTACTCCCAGATTCAGAACCGCCGCAGCTCCCAAACCCTCTCGTCCGGCACCCTCGTGTCGAACATTCACGGCCTTGTCTGGCCAGTGCCACGTCGCGCTCCGCCGAATTGACACTCCGCGCAAGACGAACCTAGAATCCCGCCCTTTCATTCAGGTCCGTTGCCGGAAATCGTGATGTCACAGAACTTTGATGAGGCCGTGCGCAAGGCCGATGTGCTGCTCGAAGCCCTTCCGTGGATCCGCCAGTTTCGAGACCGTCACGTCGTCATCAAGCTGGGCGGCAGCGCGCTGGAAGAGACGGCAGCGGTGAAAGCGTTCCTCACCGATGTCATCTTCATGTCCTCCGTCGGAATGAGACCGATCTTGGTGCATGGCGGCGGGAAAGCGATCAACGCGGCGATGACGAAGGCCGGGATTCAGCCGCGCTTCGTCCATGGTCGCCGTTACACCGACGATGAGACTTTGGAGATTGTCGCCCGAACCTTGTGCGGCGAAATCTGTCAGAGTCTCGTCGATGAAATCACGCGTCAGGGAGGCGATGCACGCGGTCTGCACTATCAAACGGTGAACTGCCTTCTCGGCAAACGCCTGATGCTGCCGGGTGGCAACGGCGAACCGATCGACCTCGGCCGCGTCGGGGAAGTGACCGATATCGACCGAGACTTGTTACTCATGACCTGCCGCGAAGACCAAATTCCCGTGTTGCCCTCGGTCGCGCTGGACGAGAATGGCGGCAAGCTAAACGTCAACGCGGACACCGCCGCCGCCGCCGTCGCTCGTATCATCCAAGCGGAAAAACTCGTGTTCCTCAGCGATGTGCCGGGCATCTACCTCGACCGGAAGGATCCCAGCACGTTGCAGTCGCACCTCAACGCGGCTCGCTGTCGGGAACTTATTAAGGAGGGCATCATCGACGCGGGCATGGTCCCCAAAGTCGAAGCGGCCTTGGAAGCGCTGGAAGCAGGAGTCAAAAAGGTCCACATCATCGACGCCCGCATCCCCCATTCGGTGTTGTTGGAAATTTACTCAAACGAAGGAATCGGAACAGAGATTGTTCTCTGAACCGCAGGGCGGACCCCTTGGTCCGTCTGAAACTCGGACGGACCAAGGGGTCCGTCCTACGAAAGAAGCTTCATGCACCCAGCAGCTACGCGCACCAGTCAGCAAACGATCGAGCAGTTCGGAAAGTACGTCATTCCGAACTACAAGCGTTATCCCGTGAGCATCGTTCATGGCGAGGGAACGGCCGTGTGGGATGCCGAGGGGAAGCGTTACCTCGATCTCTTCCCCGGTTGGGGTTGCAACATTCTGGGACATTGTCCTCCGAAGGTAGTGAAGGCGGTGCAGCAACAGGTCGCGCACCTGATCCACGTCCCGAACACGTGGTACACCGAAGCTCAGGGGAACTTCGCCGAGGCGATCTGTACCCGCTCGTTCGGCAAGGCGTTCTTCGCCAACAGCGGGACCGAGGCGAATGAGGGAGCGATCAAGCTGGCGCGGCTGCACGCGAGCGGTGCGGGCGGGAAGCCGTCGAAGTATCGAGTCATCTCGTTCACGAACGGCTTTCACGGGCGAACGTATGCCTCGGTGACGGCCACCGCGCAGCCGAAGTATCACGAGGGACTCGGCCCGCTCCTGCCGGGCTTTCGTTACGCACCCTACAACGATCTCGAAGCCGTGCGGCAACTGGTCGATGACGAAACGTGCGCGATCCTGCTCGAACCTGTTCAGGGCGAGGGAGGCGTCAACATCGCCGACGATTCGTTTCTGAAGGGCCTGCGCCAACTGTGCGATGAGCGTGGCATGCTCCTCATTTTCGACGAGGTTCAAACCGGTATGGGCCGCACGGGGCATTGGTTCGGCTATCAGCATTCTGGAGTCCAGCCCGACATCATGACGCTGGCGAAGGGCCTTGCGGCGGGAGTTGCCTGCGGCGCGTTTGTCTGTCGCGATCACGTCGCCCCCAGCCTGCGACCGGGGATGCACGCCAGCACCTTCGGCGGCAATCCGCTCGCGATGGCGGCGGGCATCGCCACGATTCAGACCATCGAAGAGGAAGGGCTGCTCGTTCACTGCCAGAAGATGGCCGAGCGGTTCCGCCAGCACTTCGCCAAATTGAAGGACGAACTGCCGATCATCAAGGACTTGCGTGTCCGAGGCATGATGATCGGCGTCGAACTCTCGATCCCCGCGACGCCCGCAGTCGGCAAGTGCATGGAACGAGGAGTCCTGATCAACGCGACGCATGACACCGTAGTGAGACTCCTGCCGCCGCTCAACATCACCCCGGAACAAGTTGATGAAGGCTGCGCCGTCATCAGCACGGTACTCAGAGAAATGGCGGCCGAGGCATGAACACAACAATGGGAGAATTGAGATGAGCGACAACGTTCCACCGATTCCCGATGACATCGTCAGGAAGGCAACAAACCTCATTCGTGATGCCAGACTTGCCGCTGCAGTCGGGCTGATTCCGTTGCTGGGTTTGATTTTCATCCTGAGATTGGTTCAGTGGTATCTTCTCAAGGGGGATTGTCCCGCTTTGCTGACCGATACTGGTGAACAGGCGAATCTCTCGAAGGAATTCCGTTCGGCACTTCCTCGACTATGGTTTGCAGTGCTGCTTTGGCCAGCGATGTTCGTATTCATTTTACTCGCGTTTAAGTTTTCTTGATCGGCGTCACCTTCACTCCGCTGAATCGGTCGATGACGTGCCCCGACTCCGCAATCCAATCCCAAATCCATTCGACACCAATCCAGAACTCACCAATGTCCACCGTGTCCCGTCACGATCTCAGACCGCCCTCTAGCAGGGCCTTCTCGCCGCGATCGTGATCGCGTGGTGAAGGCCGTTGAACGCGACTCGTATCGAGTTCGCGTGAGCCGTGGTTTTCGTTTGGTTCTTGGGTCTTGGTTCTTCTTCTTGGTGTCTCATGCGTCATCTCAATTCGTTGCTTGAACTCAAACCGGCCGATGTTGAGGCCATCTTCAATCTGGTTCGCGAACTAAAGGCTCGCCTCGCGAAGGGGGACCGGCCGCAACTGTTGGCGGGGCGAGTCCTCACGGCGGTGTTTGAAAAGCCCTCCCTACGCACGCGGCTCAGTTTTGATGCGGCCATGATGCAACTGGGTGGCAGCAGCATCTTCCTGAGCGCAATCGAATCGGGCATCGGTGGGCGCGAGGCGGTCAAGGACGTGGCCCGCGTGATCGGCGGCTACAGCGACGTGATCGCCCTGCGCACGTTCTCGCAGAAGCTGATCGACAACTTCATCGAGTTCTCGGGCAAGCCGGTCATCAACGGCCTGTCGGATGAACGGCATCCGTGCCAGGCCCTGACCGACCTGTTCACGATGCAGGAAGTCTTCGGTGACGTGCGCGGTAAGAAGATCGCGTTCATCGGTGACGGCAACAACGTGGCCAATTCGCTGGCGATCGCGTCCGCGCTCTGCGGAGTCTCGTTCGTCGTGTGTGCTCCCGATGGCTACCGCCTCAGCGAGAAGTTCCTTGAGAGTCTGAAGAAGCACATCCCCACGGCCGACGTGACGCAGACCGATGATTTCAAGTCGGCCCTCAAGGACGCCTCGATCGTCTACACCGACGTCTGGACCAGCATGGGTCAGGAGGCGGAAGACTCCGAACGCCGTGGCGTCTTTCTGCCGTTCCAGATCAACGCGAAACTGATGAAGCTCGCCCCGAAGTCGGCCCGCTTCATGCACTGCCTCCCCGCCAAACGAGGCCAAGAAGTGACCGACGAAATCATGGACGGCCCGCAGTGCATCGCCTTCCAACAAGCCGACAACCGCATGCACCTCGCCAAGGGCCTGATCCTGTGGGTACTGGACGTGGCGATTGGCTGAGAGCGGTTGGCTGTTAGCTGGAGAAGGCGAAAGAATGCTTGCGGGTTTGTCGAAACATCAAAAGTCACCCATTCACTTCACGAGCCGAAAGGAGAACCAAGATGAGTACCACTCTCGTTCCAACCACTGATGAATTGGAAGTCATTCGACGTGAGCGATATCGAAAGGCCGCTGAACGCTTGCGGCAGTGGTCACAGGAGGATCACGAGTACGACGAGCGCGTCGGCCAACTGTTGGAAGAGGAATTGAAAGACGCCGGTCTTCGTTGTGAGGATCGCGATGAACCTGCTACTTGATACCAACATCTTGGGCCAGTTGTGCCACCCCTCCAAACAGACCAACCAACCGGCATCGGATTGGGTTGAGGCGATCTTGGAGAGTGGCTCCGAAGATCGGGTGTTTCTACCGGAAGTTTGTGATTATGAAATCCGGCGGGAGTTACTGCGTCTCATCCGTAAAGACCCGTCCACTCATCGCAGTATTGATAGACTCGATGAACTCGGCGAGTTGCTGGACTACTTGCCGCTAGACACCCCGACCATGCGAAAAGCGGCCGAGTTCTGGTGCGACTCGCGGTCCCGTGGCAAGCCGACTGCCGCCAATGAGGCCCTTGACGGAGATGTCATTCTTGCGGCTCAAGCCTCACTGATCGGCGGTATCGTGGTGACAACGAACAAAAAACACCTGTCTCAGTTCGTCCCCGCGCGCGATCGAACCGAAATCATCTGGGCCTATGCTTTCGTCTGCATTCGCGGGCCGGTGGACAACCTCGCCTTCGACTGGAAAGACCATTTCATGGTCCAAGATTCTCAGGGCCGTCATTGGCATTGCCGCCTTGAGGCGACATGGAACAGTCCCGAAGAACTGGAGGGGAACCAACTACTTTCCCGGATGGATTTGGATTTGTCTCACGTCTTGCCAATGTATCAAAAGCTGTTCGCATCGGGGCACGGAACCGCAGACGGCACGATGCTTCGAATGCACCTATCCGTCAACACGATTCCAACCTCGCGTCGTGAACTCGTTGCCGATCTTTGCAAATCACTCGGCGACGACTCTGATGACGGAACCATCTTTGACAAAAGCGTTGTTGTCCGACCTCCATGAAGCGGACTTGATTCCCAAAGCGAGTAATCACCGGGTACGGCGGCGGGGTGGCCGGGGTTGGAGCCCTTGAACTTACCCACATCTTTGGTTCATTGCGACGAATCCTCTGATGGCGAGGAGGAGTTTGTCGAGGCCGCGCCAGAGGGTGAGCCAGCCGGGGTCGCCGTCGCGTTTTCTCAGGAGGAAGCCGCCGAGGCCGGCGAGGTGGCGGAAGAAGTCGCGG
>JAYTGQ010000421.1:0-5598 GCA_043733345.1 Schlesneria sp. | reverse complement strand
TGGCATAATCGGTCCAGTGTCACGCGATCCGAACACACTGCTGAAATCGTGATTTACCCTATTTTGTAGGCATTTCAAAGACCTTGAAAGGGGTGGGTGGGCACTGCCCACCACAAGGAGTTGCGGATTGGTGGGCAGTGCCCACCCTACATCTGGCTGAATCGGACAGTAGAACTACTCAATCCACAAACAAAAACTCATTCGAGAGCAACAAGACCTGCAAGTATTCCTCCCACGGCGAGAGGAACTGTTTGTCAGCGGGCCGCGCGTCGGTGGCGGCTGGCGTGAGGAACCGCTCGCCCAGCTCGATCTCATCAGGGCGAGCAGCGCGACCGAACAGCAGCCGATGTGCGGCGTCAATCTTGTCGGCGGGTTTCACTCCGTCGGCAATCTCCAGTCTCGCTGCCAGTCGCTGGGCTTGCTGCTTCAGGAACGGGCTGTTCATTAGGAACAGCGCCTGCTGAGGCACGGTGGATTGATGCCGCTGAGGACTCGACGCATCCGGCGGTGCGAAGTCGAACGTTCGTAGTTCGCTCGGCAAACTCTGGCGGTCGATGAAACCGTAGACCGATCGGCGCGGTGACGACGGCCCCGCGAACAAGTCCACCGAGGGACCGCCTTGCTGGAGATCAAGCTGTCCGGAGACCATGAGCATCGCATCCCGCATCGACTCCCAATCGAGTCGTCGGCGGTTCATGCTCCCGAGCAATGTGTTCTCTGGATCGGCTGTGCGGCGCGAGTCTCTCGACCGCGCACTCTGCTGCCGGTACGTCGAGGACAGCATCATCTCGCGATGCAGTTGCTTGACTGACCAGCCCTGCGTGATGAATTGGCTGGCGAGATGATCCAGCAATTCGGGGTGAGTCGGCCGTTCGCCACGCAGTCCAAAATCGCTGGGCGTGCTCACCAGACCCGCTCCGAAATGGTGCATCCAGACGCGATTGACGAGGACACGCGCGGTGAGCGGGTTGTCCGCGCTGGCAATGGCCCGCGCGAGTTCCAACCGACCGCTGCCGACTCGAAACGGCTGCTGGTCACCGTGTGTCAGTGTGGCGAGGAACTGCCTTGGCACGAGTTCGCCGGGGTTGCTCGCGTTGCCGCGAATGAAGACGCGCGAGTCGGTCGGATGCGTCGCGTCTGCCAAGGCCATCGCGTGTGGAGCGGCGTCGGGCGAGCCGATCCAATCGGTCACCAACCGCTGCTTCGCGTGAAGTTGCTGCTGTGTCGTGGCATCGACGAACAGGAACTCTTCCACGTCGTCCAGCGAGATCGTGAGCGGTGAGTTCTCGCCGAAGAACGACTGCCGCAGTTCCTCCCAGTCGGGTTCGTTGAGTCGCTTCGCGTCGGAATCGGTTTGGAATTGTTGCTGCCAGCGTTGAGCAGTCTCCTCGAGCAAATGGGCGTAAGTTTGCGCGGCGTCTGCCAGATTGAGTGGCGGGGATTTGGTGAAGGCTTCGGTGACGAGCGAGTTGATCCGGTGATCGGCGTCGTGGCGGGATCGCCATTGGGCGATGAGTTTCATCGAAGCCTGAAGCGCAAGCGAAGCCTGAAGCGCAAGCGAAGTCGCAGGGCCATCGACCGTCGTACCGCCGACGTTTTCTTGCGTACCACTCTCCTTCGCTTGCGCGTCAGGCTTCGATGAACTGACAGCGGCCTTCAGTGCCGCTGCCAACTCGTGCCACGGCGCAAAGACGGGATCGTGGCGGTGTCGGGTTCGTTCCAAGAACCGCGCCCAGCGCTGGACCAGCACGGGGTTCAAGTCTTTACTCGCGTCAATCAGGAACATCACCGCGAGGAAGTTGGCCTGCACCGGCTCGCGCTGACCGGCCAGCAGGTATTCCATGAACTTCGCTCGGAACGACGCCGTCAGCGCGGCGTGCTGTGCAAGCAGATACTCGTCGAGTTGCTTTGATCGCTGATGCAGTTCGGCCAGATACTTTTCAAACGGAGCGTGCTGCGACGTGGGGAGGATGAGCGGTGGAACGCGCGGCTCGACGGAACTCGCGAAGACGCCGTGTAGGCTGTAATAGTCGCGCGTCGGGATCGGATCGAATTTGTGATCGTGACAGCGGGCGCACGTCACCGTCAGCCCGAGCAGCCCGCGCGTCACCACGTCGATGCGGTCGTCGATGATGTCGTGGGGGCTGTTCAAAAAACGCGGCCCCAGCGTGAGGAAGCCGAGTGCGGCGAGGCTACTGTTGTCTGGCCGCTCCGCCGGCCAGTCCGTCAAGCTGTTTGAATGCGACGAAGGAACCGGTGCCGGTGACAACAGGCTGGAGTTCTCTGGCTCTAGGTTCGTTTTGCTCGCGACGGTCGGTGAGTCATGGATTGGTAGAGCCGCGCGTCCCGTCGGCGGAGCGACGGGACAACAGTAATCGGCAGCCAGTTGCTCGACGATGAACCTGTCGAACGGCAAGTCGTCGTTGAACGCGCGGATCACGTAGTCGCGGTACGTCCACGAACTCGGAAAACGTGGGTTCTCGTTCAGCCGCACATAACCCTTCGTGTCGGAGTACCTTGCCACGTCGAGCCAGTGTCGCCCCCAACGCTCACCGTAGCGGGGCGAGTTGAGCAGCCGTTCGACGACGGTTTTGAAGACATCCGGTGCGGGATCGTTCTCAAATGCGGCGACCTCTTCCGGAGTCGGCGGCAACCCGTGCAGATCGAACGTCGCGCGGCGGATCAGCGTGCGGCGTTCGGCCTCCGGACTAAGCGACAGTCCCGCCGCTTCGAGGCGCGCCACGATGAACGAATCGATTGTTGTCGCCACTCGCCCTTTGGCCTTCACGGCCGGAATCACTGGTGAGCGGATCGGCTGAAACGCCCAATGGTCCTTCGCCGCCTCAACCGACACTCCCGCGCGGGCCTTCGCGGGAGCAGTGTCCTCCTTCGGCCAGACCGCCCCCTGCTTGACCCATTTCTCCAGTGAGGCGATGGCCTTGTCGGGCAGCTTCCCCTTGGGAGGCATCTTCGTGTCGTCGCCGTAGCGCACCGCTGTGATCAGCCGGCTCTGCTCGATGTCGCCCGCCGTGACCACCGGCCCGCTCTCGCTCCCCTTGCGAAGTCCCTCGGCCGAATCGAGCCGCAAACCCAGCTCCTGCTTCTTTGCACCGTGGCACGACTGGCAGTGTTCGATCAGGATCGGTCGCACTTCCCGCTCGAAGAATTCTTCTGCGGGCTTGTCGATCGGAGGAGGAGTGGCTTGCGCGTGGACCCGACTCCCAACGGAATCGACCGGTGGCCACCAGCCCGCAGCCAATGCGATCAGACCGACGATGAGGTTGCGAGTGCGCATGTTTGGTGAATGTCGTGTTGAGGACGCGAGAGGTTGATTTCGTGCAAGATCAAGAGACGGAACCACGGATGACACAGATGGCACGGATCAGAAGAAGAACACAAAATCTCATCCTCTGCCTGCTTATCTGTGTCATCTGTGAAATCTGTGGTAAGTCTCTTGCTTCATCGACTTGTCCCAAAAGTGGACTTTGCGTGCATGACCGAGGGGTGACAAGTTTACGCGATCACTTCGCGGATCGCGTGGCCGTGGACATCGGTCAGGCGGAAGTCGCGGCCGGCGTGGCGGTAGGTCAGGCGTTCGTGATCGAGGCCCAGCAGGTGCAGGATCGTGGCGTGCAGGTCGTGGAAGGTGCTGATGTTTTCGACGGCGTGCATGCCGAGTTCGTCCGTCGCTCCATAAATCGTGCCCCCCTTCGTTCCGCCACCGGCCAACCAGACGGAGAAGCCCTCGGGATGATGATCGCGACCGTCTCGACCCGCCGAATGAGGCGTCCGGCCGAACTCGCCCGCCCACACGATCAGCGTCTCGTCGAACAGACCGCGCTGCTTCAAGTCGAGGATCAGTCCGGCAATCGCCTGATCGGTGTCGAGGGCGTTCTTCTCGTGCCCCTTCTTGAGATCGCCGTGCTGGTCCCACGTCCCGTTCGAGGCTCCCGGCGGACAGGTGATCTCGACAAACCGGACGCCCGATTCGATCAGCCGCCGTGCCCGCAGACACTGGATGCCGTACAGCTTTTGAGACGGCACCTTTGAATCGAGGCCGTACAGTTTTTGAGTCGCCTCGGTTTCGCGACTCAGATCGAGCACGTCGGGGACGAGCGACTGCATGCGATAGGCCATCTCATAGTTCTGGATGGCCGACTCGATCGAATCCTCGGTCCCCAGCGAGCGCGAGAACGATTCGTCCTGAGTGCGGAGCAGCGCAAGCTTCGCCTGCTGCAATCGCCGGTCTTTGTCCGCCGGTTGAATGTTGTGGATCGGCGTTCCATCCGCCTGAAACTGCGACGCCTGATGACTCGCGGGGAGGAAGCCGTTGGAGAAGTTTTCGAGACCGCCGCACGGAACGACCCCGAAACTCAACACGACGAACCCCGGCAGGTTCCGGTTCTCGCTGCCGAGTCCGTAATTGACCCACGAACCGAGGCTCGGCTTGCCCGCGTTGTTCGATCCCGTGTGCAGCCGCAACACGCCGGTCGAGTGAATCGGCAGATCGGCCTTCATCGAACGAATCACCGCCAGATCGTCGGCACAGCGGGCGGTATGAGGAAACAGACTGCTGATCGGCATCCCCGACTGGCCGTACTTCTGAAACGTCCACGGCGACTTGAGCCATTGCCGGTTGCCATTCGCCGTCGGATTCTTGGACTCGGTAAACGGCTTGCCGTCGAGTTCGTCGAGCTTCGGCTTGGGATCGAACGAATCGACGTGCGAGACCCCTCCGTCCATGAAGCAGAAGATCACGTTTTTCGCTTTGACCGGAAAGTGTCTCCGCGCAACGGTTGCATCGACCGACAAGTTGGCTCGCGCCCTGTCAGCCATCAGCGCCGACAACGCCACCATCCCAAACCCGTTCGCCGCCGTCGCCAACATCTCCCTCCGAGTCACCGGCCGCGCACAAAAGCCGGGACAGGTGCTCAACAGATTCAAACGTCTAAACATCATTGCCATCAACTCCCTCTTCACCTTTTCCTACCTTCGTGATCTTCGTTCTCTTCTGTCAATCTGTCTTACGTCCGTCAAAGATTTGCACCCGACAGCATCATTCGAGTCAACCCGTCCACCAGTCGCAGTTCATGAAAGTTGAAGAGCAGGCCCAGCGGGACATCCAGCAGTTTCATGTAGCTCAGCAACTGAGCCTTGTGAATGGGCGCGATCTCCTGCACAGCCTTGATCTCGATCAGCAGGCAGCCTTCGACCAGTACGTCAAACCGCAGTTGCTCCTCGAACGTGATTTGCTTGTAAACGATTCTCACAGTCCGCTGCTGCACGGCGGACAAGTGGCGCAGTTCCAGTTCGTGCATGAGGCATTTCTCGTAAATGCTCTCCAACAATCCCGCTCCCAGTTCGCGGTGAACTTCGATGGCTCCGCCGATGACCTGACTGCTGAGTTGGTCTGCTTTCTGAAACAGGGGATGCATCTGGTGCTCCTTGACTGAAAGAGTTTGACAGAAGGGAACGAAGATCACGAAGGAAGAGGTTGACTGCGTTGAGCAAACATGGCTCTCCGCCATTCGTGTTGAACAACCCCCGTGAGCGGCAAGGCGCTAGCCGCCGGTCATGCCGGAAATCACCGGCGGCTAG
>JAYTGQ010000420.1:0-5600 GCA_043733345.1 Schlesneria sp. | reverse complement strand
CTTCGACCATCACCCTGACTCCCCAAGCCCCCCTCACCCTAACCCTCTCCCCCGAAGACGGGGGAGAGGGGACAACGCGAAGCCAACGCTTCTCGATCAAGCGCCTCCACCGTCTCCTCACCACCTCTGCCACATACCGGCAAGTATCGACGTTCAACGCAGCCGCCGCGAAGGTCGATGCCGGGAACCGACTGCTTTGGCGGATGCCCCCGCATCGCTTAGAGGCCGAGTCCGTGCGCGACGCGATGCTGAGCGTGGCGGGTGAGTTGAACAACGAACTCGGCGGCAAAGGCTACACCGACGTGAACTCGTACTTCTTCAAGGGGACGCAGTTCTATGACCCGATCGACCCGATCGGCTACGCGAACCAGCGTCGCACGGTCTACCGCATGTCGGCGCGAGGCGGTCGCAGCCCGTTCCTCGACACCTTCGACTGCCCCGACCCGAGTACCACCACGCCGAAACGCTCGTCCACCGTGACGCCGCTCCAAGCGCTGTCGCTCATGAATCATTCGTTTGTCCTGCGCATGGCCGATCAGTTCGCGAGCCACTTGAAAACCGAAGCCGGTTCGTCGGCCGAGGCCCAAGTTCGCACGGCCTATCGCCAACTCTACGGTCGCACGCCAGATCGCGATGAAGTTTTGTTGAGTGTTGATTTCGTGAAGCGACGCGGCCTGCCCGCCTTCTGCCGTGCCATGTGGAATTCGTCCGAGTTTCTGTTCGTGGATTGATGACCCGCGTCGTTCAACCGCGAGCGGTGGAGAATGAGAGGTTTCTGAGCGGGGCGGCGTAAGCCCCCCGGTTCATGGGCGTAAGCCCGTTTTCAAAGAATCAGGGGGCTTACGCCGCCCCGCTCAGATGTCTCATCACTGACCGCGCGGAGTATAAACGACCTTTTGGAAAGCTCTCTCAATGACCAATAACCGACGTGACTTCCTTTCGTGGTCCACGCACGGCCTGACGGCGACGGCGTTGATGAGTCTGCTTCAGCGGGACGGCTCGTTGCGAGCGGCAGATGCGGGAGCGAAGAGATCGCAACCGCAGACGGCGACTCCCGGTGAGGCCGCCGATCCGCCGCCGCATCTCGCGCCGAAGTGCAAGCGGGTGATTCACATCTTCTTGTGCGGAGGGATGAGTCACCTCGATTCGTTCGACTACAAGCCGCTGCTCGAAAAGTATCACGGCCAGCCGCTCCCTTCGACCGAGAAGCCCGAGACCTTCTTTGGGAAGATCGGCCTCATTCGGAAGAACGATTGGGAGTTCCAGCAGCGCGGCGAGAGCGGGCTGTGGATCTCGGATCTCTTCCCGAACATTGCCGGTGTTGCCGACGAGTTGACGGTGATTCGCTCGATGATTGCCGACTCGGCCAATCACACGCCCGCGACGTTTCAGGCCAACACGGGCTTCCGATTGAACGGCTTTCCCGTGCTGGGGTCGTGGCTGAGTTACGGTCTCGGGTGCGAGACGGACGATCTGCCCGCGTATGTCGTGTTGCCCGATCCGCGCGGCTTTCCGGCGGGCGGAACGATCAACTGGTCGAACGGTTTTCTTCCGGCTCGACATCAGGGAGTGGCCTTCCGAACGAAGGGGCAGCCGATTGATGATTTGTTTCCAACGTGGCCGAGTCGCGCTACGTTGACCGGTCGCTCCGCGACCGGCGAGTCGCGGAGCGACTCGTCTACGGTAGAAGAGGAGCGCGAGACGCGCGAGTTCGTGGCGGCGATCAACCGGCGGCATCAGGCGACTCGGCCCGAGAGCGATCTTGCCGCGCGAATCAAAAGCTACGAGCTGGCCGCGAAGATGCAGTTGTCGGTTCCGCGCGTGACCGATCTCGCGGGGGAGACCGCTGCGACTCAGGAGGCTTACGGACTGAACCGCGACGAGACGGCCGAGTTCGGTCGAAGTTGTCTGCTCGCGCGGAGACTGCTCGAACAGGGCGTGAGGTTTGTTCAACTCTTCGCGGGCGGATCGTTCGGCTCGCCGCGCATCAACTGGGACGGTCACGAAAGCGTCAAGGAAAACCACACGCAGGAGGCGCTGCGCGTCGATCAACCGGTCGCCGCCCTGTTGCGCGATCTGCGTCAGCGCGGGATGCTCGACGACACCCTCGTCCTGTTCACGACCGAGTTCGGTCGCACGCCGTTCGCCCAGTCCGAAGCGAACACCGTCGGCGGCGGACGCGATCACAACATGTACGGCTTCAGCGTCTGGATGGCCGGCGGCGGCCTGAAGCACGGCCTGTCGTACGGCTCGACGGACGATGTCGGCTGGAAGTCCGTGGACAAGCCGGTCTACTGGCACGACTTCCACGCAACGGTCCTCAACCTGCTCGGCATCGACCACCAGCGGCTGACGTACTACCACAACGGCATCGAACGCCGGTTGACCAACGTGCATGGCGAAGTCGTGCAAGACCTGCTGGCGTGAGTCTCCGCTCAAAGAACACTGTTGGAATGACTTCCATGAACCACCTCAACTTCACCGACTCCGATCCAAAGCAAGGCGCGACCGACGCCGATGTGGAATGGAAATGTGAGTTCGATGCGTGGACCAGCCGCCTCCGCGCCCGGCAGGTGGCTTTGAGGGCCGCCGCCGTCGGTCCGGCTCCCTACGTCGTGCTGATTTCGGTCATGGTCCTGTTCGGATTGGGACAGTTCAGTGACTTGATCGCCACGGTCATGATGTGGTTTTCGACGATCGCTCTGGCCGGGGCGTACATTGCGATTGTCGGTTATGGCAGCGCATGGGTGGCCCACCGATTCGCGTATGGAACGACAGTCCCGGTGGAACGACTCGCGCGCTGTCTGGTGTGGACGGCAAACTTGACCTTGTGGGGCTGGGGCCTTGTCGGCTTGCTCTCCACGCAATGATCGAACGCGGGATACCGGACAGTAGTCGTCGTCCCGAGCCACCCATAAACTGCTGACGAGGCTTTCCTCAGACCAAAGTAGCCATCATCGCTCCGCGTGATGAGCCTTTTGAGATCAGGCGTCCACTTCTGAAAGGCTCATCACGCGGAGCGATGATGGCGACTTTGAAGACAATCCAAAACGAAAGGCAACACAATGAAAGCGGACTTCAAAACGGGAGCGGTGTGGCTGGTGATCGGTGCGGCGCTGGTCTGGATTGCTCAGCCGAGCGACTGGGTTCGGCCGGTGACGGCTCAGACAGGAGTGCCCGCTGTGGTGGTCGAATGGGAGTACAACTCGCAGAGCGTTGAGGCCGTGTCGATTCAGACCAAACTCGTCGAGATGGGCAACGGCGGCTGGGAGGTCTTCTCGGTGACAAGCACCGACGGCATGGTGGAGTCTCCTGGGGCCGATGGTAAGCCGCATGTGATCTCGCAACGGTTTGAAGTCACCGCGAAACGTCTCAAAAAGAAATAGGCTGCGATGTATTCCATCCTCATCAAGCTGGCCAATCCGTTCCTGCTGACGATGCTCGCGCTGGGAGTGGCGCTCGTGCTGAGATGGCGGCGGCGCGAGAACCGGAGCTGGTGGTTGGCTTCCGTCACCGGACTGTATGTCGTGTTGTACGTCTACTGTTTGCCAGCGACTTCGTACTACATGTGCGGATCGCTCGAATGGCAGTTGCCGCGCGTGATTGCTCGGCCCGAAGGTGTGCAGGCGATCATCGTGCTGGGAGGCGGCATCGTCCCTTCGCCTCAAGAAGGCGTGGCCACGCGGTTGGCGGATGGTTCGCTGTGGCGATGTCACAGGACTGAAGAGCTGTATCACGAGGGGCCGTCGTGCCTGGTCTTCGTGATTGGCGGCAACCCCGACGGCACGCGCGGCGAGGACGTGTCGAAAGTCATGGCGGGAGTCCTCGAACAACTCGGCGTCGCGAAGGGTGATCTGGTCGTCGAGTCGGAGAGTCGGAACACGCAGGAGAACGCGAAAGCGGCCGTCGGTCTCCTCCAGGCGGACAACATCACGAAGCCGCTGCTGGTGACGAGTTCACTCCATCTCGCCCGAGCCACGCGGCTGTTTCGCAATCAGGGGATCGAGGTCATCCCCGTCGGCTGCGACTATCTCACCGACCACTTCGAGTGGGGCCGCTTTGCGTTCCTACCGAGTACCCGCGCGGCGCAATCGACGACCGAAGGTTTTCGCGAATGGATGAGCACGCTGGCGTCACGGGCGCGGGGCGAGTGATGAGTGATGAGAACACCAACCCGAAGCGTGAGCGAGGACGTGGTGAGATCTGAGTTTGTCATCGTGGAAAGAACGCGAACCGGACTTGGCTCTCCGGTCTTCATCCGTGCCCCGGCTTTGCCATCCGCGCTACTTCCTGCTTCTCCCACGACAGAGTAAGCACGGATGGCAAAGCCGGGGTACGGATGAAAGGGGACGTTCCTCGCTTACGCTTCGGGTTGGTGTGCCTCAGACGATCAGCATCGCGTCGCCGTAGCTGAAGAAGCGGTACTGCTCGGCGATCGCGGCTTGATAGGCCGCGCGGATCGAGTCGGCTCCTGCGAACGCACTGACGAGCATCAGCAGCGTGGACTTCGGGAGATGAAAGTTCGTCAGCAGAGTATCGACGATTTGGAACTGGTACGGCGGACGAATGAACAGCCGCGTCTCACCGCTCCACGGTTGGAGACCTCCATTCAGCATGGCCGATTCGAGCGTGCGGAGGCTGGTCGTGCCGACGGCCACGACGCGGCCGTGGTTGGTGCGCGTGGCGGCGAGTTGCTCAACGGCTGCGGCGGAAAGCGAGCACCATTCCGAGTGCATCGGGTGTTCGGCGAGGTTCTCGACCGCGACCGGCCGGAACGTGCCGAGGCCCACATGGAGCGTGACCTCGGCGCGTTCGATGCCTCGCGTCGTGCAGGCATCGAGCAATGACGGTGTGAAGTGCAGACCGGCCGTCGGCGCGGCGACCGATCCCGGCTGGCTGGCATAAACCGTTTGATACCGCTCCCAATCGTTGGCCTCGGGCTTTTGACGGTCGAAGTACGGTGGCAGCGGCAGCGTTCCAAATCGCGCCAGCAATTCGACGGCCGTCCCCGGAAGCGACGGTTCAAACACGAAGATGCCGTCTGGCTTGCGCCCGATCAGTTTGAGAGATAACTCACCACCGTCTCCGCTCGGGATCACAACCGTCTCGTTCGGCTTGAGGTATCCGCGTGTCTGGCCGATCAGTTTCCAGCGACCGTCCGCATCGCTGTTCAAGTACAGTCCTTCCCACTTGCCACCGGTGGCCGCGCGGTGGCCAAGCAGTCGGGCCGGAATGACGCGCGTGTTGTTGAAGACGAGGCAATCTCGCGCGGCCAGCAGATTCGGCAGGTCGCGAATCCTACGATGTTCGATGCGACCCGACTGTCGATCCAAGACCAACAGCCGCGAGGCATCTCGCTCGGGAAGCGGCTCCTTCGCGATCAGATGCTCGGGGAGCGTATAGTCGAAGGCCGATAAGTGATCGAGGTTCTGCACGGGGTGGCTCGTGAACGGAATGGCGGTTTGATCTCGCGCGGCAACAAGGTAGGAGGTCGCGCGACTTGGATCGACTCGTTTATACTCCGCGCGGTCAATGATGAGACATCTGAGCGGGGCGGCGTAAGCCCCCCGGTTCTTGGGCGTAAGCCCTCTTTCAAAGAA
>JAYTGQ010000419.1:0-1922 GCA_043733345.1 Schlesneria sp. | reverse complement strand
CCGGTTCTTTTCCAACTAAGAAACCGGCGGCTAGCGCCGTGCCGCTCAGGATATTTTTCTAAAGTGAGAGCCAGGGGGCTGACGCCACCCCGCTCAGAAAATCAGGGGAACGAGCTGACGCTCGTTAACTCGATGCGTCAGCGGCGTTCACACGCCGACTGTCTCGCGCTCGCCGCGACTCGCGCTGGCGCGTTCGCTGCCGTTCACGAGTTCGCGGTGACCCTCGAACGCCGCGCGCAGGGCTTCGGCGGTGAGTGGCTTGATGAAGAAGCCGTCCACTCCGAGTTGCGTGCTGCGCAGAACCGCTTCGGGTGATCGTGCGTGGGACAATGCGAACAGCCCCGTCGTGTTGCTGATCCCCTGTGGAAGCAGTCGCAACGCTTCGATCGTGTCAAAACCCTCGTCATCGGCCAGGTCGAGATCGATCAGAATTAGCTCGTACTCGCGCAACATGGCCGAATAGTAGGTACGTGGTCCGGTGTGAACGACATCGACACGGAAGCCGTGTGCGGTGAGGGCGTGTTCGGCCAGAGCCTGTTGGACGGGATCGTCGATCAGCAGCAGCGCCTTGGGGCCAGATTGTTCGGCGAGGGGAGTGACATCGCACGTCGCGGCCTGTCCGACGATCGGTGCGTCGGCAGGCAACTCGGGACCTCCGATGAGTGAATCTCCCAGCGACATTCCCGACAGCCCCGTGCTGCCCACCAGATTGAGCAGTTGCTGAGTGACCTCACGGATCGTCCGCCAGTGGGGACGAAACGCCGCTTCAAATCGCGATTCGTTCCAGCGCCAAGACGTGTCCATCAGGGTCGTCGCGTGAGTCAACACCTGCTGCCGCAGCTCCGAGAGTTGTCGGATCGCGGTGACTTCTTCGATTTCCGATTGAACGCGAATCTCCTGAACAACGGCGTACTCGCGCTGCAATGAAGTGAGTTTGTCCGACATCTCGCGCGTGCGGCGTTCGACCTTGCGTTCGAGATTGTTGTTGAGCGATTCGAGGGCCGCTTCACGTCGTGCCAAATCAGACATGGCCTGCACGCGGACTCGGATGAACGTGGTCAGGCAAGCCGTTTCGACAGCCAGCCAGACGGCATGTTCCACGAGATGACTTGTCGCAGCGATCCCCAGGTCCGGTGTCGCAACGACCAACGCGACGACCCCATGACTGACAATGGCCGCCACAACGGATGCCAACAGGACTGCAGAATCGCGGTAGCCCGCCAGCACGACCAGCCAGACGAACAAGTGCAGATGCGTCTCCGGTCGTCCGCCCGTGGCGAACAGTAACAGCGTTGAAATCAGTCCTTGGCAAATGGCGACGGTCATTCGTGTTTGTCGTTCACCCGGCGCACGGAGCGTCAGCCAGAGTGGTCTCGCCGACAGCACGCCGTTCACCAGCATTGCCGCGTACAGCACATCGGTCCCGGCAAAGTTGTTCCCCGCCGATGAAGCCAAGACCGCGACCAAGACGAGGCCCCACTGCGCCAGCAGTCCCCAGAAAACCTGCTTGTCGAGACGGACTCGCCCGTCCTGCAACTCCCGCGCGAGCCGTTCGTCCGCACGAGGAAACGGTCTCGGTGGAGCATTCGTCGTTTGCAACCAAGCCAGCATCGAATCTGCCTCCGCCATGTGATGCCACGTCGGCGAAAGGCCGTCGGGCAGACGGCGGTGCAGAAGCGCAGAGCCTTCTCACCAACACGTCCATCCGAAACATAGCTCTTAATTTGGCGAGCAATTGTGAATCTTTCTCGCATCGCCAAGGCTTGGGGGCGAGTGGGATTCTCGGGAGCGTTCTTATCCCCCACGCGGCACACAGTGAGAGGTTTCCGAGCGGGGCGGCGTCAGCCCAATGGCACTGACTTTACCTCAGTAACCCGCAGCGTAAGCGAGGGAAACAAGGGGAAACGCCTCATGTCATCGCC
>JAYTGQ010000418.1:0-5605 GCA_043733345.1 Schlesneria sp. | reverse complement strand
GCCGAACAGAAGCCGGGACCGTGGTCGGCCTGGACGATGATGATCGGCGGCACGGTGCTTTTGGCGAGGATCGCGTCGATAGCCCGCGTTACCTCGCGATTGATATAGACCACTTGATCGACGTAGGAGTCCCGGTCGGTCTGACTGATGTTCCAGTTGGTCCGTCCCTCTCGGTCAAACACGAACGGAGGGTGCGGGGCGAGGAGATGAAAGAATGTGAACTTCGGCCCAGACAGCGCCGGCACGTCGGGCAGTTCGGCCAACGCGCGGCGGTGCTGTGCCGCGTAGATGCCGTGTTCTCCGCCGTTCACGAATCGCAATGCGCTGCGTGCAATCAGGCACTGCCTCAACATGCCGGAACGGTCGGGTAACAGCGTTTGCTCTCCCAGCGACACATGTGCGATGTCCGAGCACGCCGTCGCGATGAAACGGGTGTTGAAGTGAACCAGCTTGTAGCCCCGTTCTCGCAGGCGCAGACCGACTTCGTGCGTCCGCACCATTCCGGCCAGCAGTTGAGTCCGCCGCCGCGGCGGTCGATCAGCTCGTGATACCGCATGTTCAACGACGAAGGGAGCGAGAACACGGTCGATGGGTAGTTGGTGCTGCTTTTGTCGGCGATGTAAAATCCGCGCTGGCGCAGGCCGTCGAGGAACTCGGCGTTGTCGAAGCCGTAGTACTTCTGCAGCACGTCGCCGCGCCCGTAGCCGTCGAGAACGAGGTAGTAGATGTCGGGATGGCCTTCGTCAGGAGAGGCGACTTCCGCAGGAAGAGGGAACGTCTTCTCGATATCGGACAATGAAGAGGCAAACTGGCGGGACAACTCCAGACCGAAGTTCAGGCTAAAGACCGCCAGGACGATCGCCGCCGTCAGGGACACGAATGACGAGAACGATTTCAACTCGCCCGGGAGCCACCACAAGATGGCCACCAATCCCAGCCCGATCACTAGCAACACACCGTGGCAGAGTGCGACGCTTTCCACGGCGGGAAGCATCCCCAGTTTATTGAACAGACTGCCGTAGTAGAGACCCAGCAGGCTCATCCACGAGCAAATCAGGGCTGCGTGACGTGCGCTCTGTCGCAGGAGGAGCAGGCCCAGAAATCCCACCGTGACCGCCAGTCAAGCCTGACCCAAGACGACGAGCACGTCGCCCAGCGTGACCCAGTCCACATTGCGGACCCCAGTGACACGATCACCGTGGCCGAGATCAACCACGGATGCGCGTCCGCCCATTGCGGTCTCAGCCGAGTGTGGTCGGTCAGGGGCACATGCGACGGCTGGTTCCCTCGCCCGCCCGTCTTCGGGGGAGAGTGGGCCGGAAGCAAATCACTTGTTTGCGACACCAGCCTCAGCCGGGCAGCGCTTCCATCAGATAGACCGTGCGACATGTTCCCTCCACTGAGACCTTTTGCAGGATACGAAACTCGCTTGCGAACTTGGCCTCAAACTCGGCTTGAGCGTAGTGCGGAAAGATGTCGGGGCGCGTGGCCAACAGCTTGCGGACCTGGGAATCCTCTTTCGGAACCCATTCAATGATGAGACGACGAGTCAGCGTCCGGAGATAGCCAGCTACCTGAGACAGCGGTACGTTGTTCGAGATCGCCAAATGATGAATCAGTCCCAGCGCCAGTAGCGTATCGACCGGCCCCCGTTCGGCGAGCGAGGACCGCTCACGATTGGCCCAACCCATCGCCGGACTGGGGTTCGTCAGATCCAGCAGCAGTGGAAAGTGACCCCGTTCGCGACTGGCGATCACCTGACGGTAGTTGGCATCGACACAGTTCGGGTCGATATCCCAGGCCACCACCGAGCGTGCGCCAGCGGCACGAGCCAGACGACTGAAGCGGCCGTTGTTCGCACCCAGATCCCAGACCGTGTTCGGGGGCGATCCCGCAGGAAACTTTGGACGACGCGCTCTTTGGTATCGAGACCATCCGCGCCGTAGTTATTGTTGGCGGCATAATAGTCCGCCCACTCGGTCTGCTGCGTGGGGACTTTCAATCCCGAGACCGTCTGTTCGAGATGCGTCACCAGCGTCTGCAAAGCTTTGAGGGACATGTAGCGGGGTGGGCTGGTGGATGGCGTCGGCTGGCCAGCGTACTGCTGCTGAACCTTCGCATGAGCATGCACATGCACATGCAGGCCCAGCCCCAGGCCAAAACGGGTCCGAAACGGGAGCAGCCGCGAGGCCAGATCGAGCGGCACGCCATTGATGTACGTGCGGAAGAGTTGGCCCAGCCGCACATCGCATCGGTTCGACTCATGAGGGCCAGCGGTGCGAGAAAGTGCTGGCAGAACTGGCGATAGGCGACCCCAGGGGCTGCCGGGTGTGTAGAGTTCAAACGACAGCGTGTCGATCAGCACGGATCGCGCATCGTGCAATTGCACGTTGTAGGCACTGGCATCTTTCAACGTCATCCCGCAGCGCAACGCTTCGCGTTGAATGCGCAGCGTGGTCAGCGCGGCATCCTTGAGTTGACTGAAGCACCACTCGAAGGGATGGGAAACAAACTGAAGCTGGGACGGTCGGATGACCTTGTAGGCTTCCGTCGAGAACGCCAATCGCACGTCGAGTTCTTCGTGCGGAAGCAGCCACTCGCGGCGAACCAGTTCGTCGTACAGCCCGCTCGCAATCAACCGATCATAATGCGGTGCGTACGACCCGGCGATCTGCCGATGGACCACGCCCTGCCGCGAAAAGACGAACCCGCTGGGATCGCGAAACGAACCCGGCACCCGTGCCGCCGAGGCCATGAACACATCCTTGTTTCATTCGGGGAGGTTGAACTGGAATCGAATGAGAAATTGATGGTGGCGCGATCCGTCATCAGCCAAGCCAACGCGGCCGTTAAGCCGCCTTGTGGTGCCCGTCGGATTTCGGCGTCGCCTGGCGGTCATCGGCAACGTGCTCGCTAGGCGAGTCGAGGGTTGCTTCGTCGGACGACCGACGGCCCTCACTCGCCGAGGACTCCGACGGACGACACGAGAGAAGAAGCTGCGCAGATATACAATCGCGCCGCCGAAAACCACTCCCGCGCTGACCAGGCTGGCGACCAGCACCTGAAAAATCAGGCTTCCAGTCCCCGCATCGAGATAGGCCGGAACGAGAACGTCGCCGATCTCAAACGGAAAAGCGGTGGCCAAAGCCAACGCGAAAGCAAGCATCTCCATCGAACTCTTCCTTGAGTGTGTGGTGGCCCGGAGGCTGCTGAAACCGCTGACATTTCCTGCGGTTGTTTATACTTCGCGCGGCCGAAACGGACACTAACCCGAAGTGTAAACGAGGACGCAACTCATCTCCTCGCTTACGCTTCGGGTTAGTGTGCTACGACCGCAAATGTGTCAGTTTCGGCCGCGCGGAGTATAGTTCGACTGTGAAGTCGCCTTCGAGAAATGTAAAGCGATTCCATGCTTCGGGGCCAACCACTTTGGAGACACCATCCAAGTTGTGTTGATGGCCGGTGGCGAAGTTGTCTAAACCGACAACACTCTGCCCCAATTCAAGAAGCTTTTGCAGGAGGTGCGAGCCAATAAATCCCGCGACACCCGTCACCAACCATCGACGAGGGCGGTCTGGCAACGGTTCCTGTATCAAACCATACTGAGTCTCTTGAGACAGGAATTCCCTTTTTTGTCCGCGATGCAAAGCATGTTAGTTGTCTGGCGAATCAGACAAAATTATCTCACCGGGGTGATCGGCACAATCAGTGAGGAACGCTTACGCTTGTGTTCCTTGCTAATTGTGCGGCTGGGGTCAACTCTCGTCGAAGTCGTCTTGTCTGCTAATGTTTGAAATCAGTTAATACGAGATCTTCAAAATAATCACGCGTCCAACAATCACTGCCTGGGAGGCAGGGCGGTTTCTCGGGCACGGCTCAATTCGCTCTCCTCTTGTGTCGGCGATCAGCCTTTGCAGGCCGGGCTGCAGCAGCGGGAGCGACCGCTGGCACGACCCGCTTTGCAAAAACGGCTTGGTTTATGGGAGCGTCCTCTTTTTCACGAGAGGTGAGTGGTGCTGCGGAAAGCGACTGCTGGGGAGCCGTTTCAGCTGCCGCTTCGCGTTCCTTCGCCAGTGCCCGCAGTTCTTCGTTGAAGATCTGAATCAGGGCGAACAGGCAGGACGCGACGATCGGGCCGATGAAGATGCCCCACAATCCCAAGACTTGCAATGCTCCGATCACGCTGATGAACGCCAACAACGGATGCAGATCGGCGTTGCTTTGAAGCACGTACAGCTTCACTCCGTTGTCGAGTATTCCGACGACGGCGACGCCCCAAATCACGAGGCCGATTGCCGCGAACCAGTTGCCGTGCAGAGCCAACCAAATCACGAAGGGACTCCACACGATCCAGGCTCCGGCCAGTGGGATCAGCGACACGATCGAGGCGATCACCAGCAGCACTCCGAAATGACCGAACCCACAAACTTGGAGCGCCAGCGCGGTGGCCAGTCCTTGCGCTAATGCTGCCAGAAACGTGGCCGTGACGACTGCTCGCACAACCGTGGCGAACTTGTCCGCCAACCGACGTTGGTATGCGATCGGGACGGGCAACAGTTCTTCAGTCGCGGCGAGGATCGCGGGACCATCGGCGAGGAAATAGTAGAGCGCGGTCACGAACATTCCTCCCGAAACAGCCAGCGACACGAACACACCGAGCGCCGAAGTGGCGTAGTCGAAAGTCTTCCCCGCCAGCAGCCTCGCCAGTGATTGCAGGTTTTGGGAAAGCTCCGTCTTGATCTCCACCAACCGCGTGTGGCTGAGTCCCCCCGGCACATACGGGCTGAGCCGCTCCAGATCCAATGCCATCAACCGAGACCACAGCAGGTCGAGGCCATCGCGCCAGTCGCGTCCCAATGATTGGTCAGCCACGTCGCGCAACTGCACCGCAGCGATGAACGTCCCCACCGCGAGCGGCACCACCAACATCGCCATCAACGCGGTGGTGGTCAGCCCCGCCGCCCAAGCCGCGCGTCCCCCCGTTTTCTTCAGGAAGTAGCGTTGCAATGGCTGACTAACGACCGCCAGCACCGCCGCCAAAAACAGGGGCAACAAAAACGGCACGACCACCTGATAGAAGGCACTCCCCACCAGCACGATCAGCGCGGACAACACGGCCAGTGAAACGAGGCGCGGAAACATGATTGAGCACCGTGATGGGAGAGCAGGATAACGCCTCGTTCGCGCAGAGACGGTCGCGCAAAGAAAGAGGCTCGGCATGAGTCTACATGCTGAGTGGCATTTGTCATTCGACTCAGTGCGATTCGATCGATTGATGAGTTGTTGCTGAAGAACGAGCCGAGAGCACCTCGATGAGTGACCTTCATCAAGACGATCAACCCGCGTTTGCCGATGCCACCGCAATGCTCTCGAAGGCATCTTTTCCAAGATGCCGCTTTACGAATATCGACTCTATACCTCACGCGGCACAAAGTGAGAGGTTTCCGAGCGGAGCGGCGTCAGCCCCCCGATTCTTTCACAGCGGGCTGACGCCCAAGAACCGGGGGGCTGACGCCCAATGGCGCTCACTTTGGGAAAATATCCTGAGCGGCACGGCGCTAGCCGCCGGTTTCTAAGTTGGAAAAGAACCGGCGGCTCACAGAAT
>JAYTGQ010000417.1:0-5605 GCA_043733345.1 Schlesneria sp. | reverse complement strand
ACGAGATGGCCTCGCAGCTCTCCAAGATCGCGCTGCGGCACGGCGACCGCGTGCTGGACCTCGGTCAGAAAACCAAGTCGCCGTCGCGAATCTACTGGTACGACAACGGCCCCGGCCATACGATCGGCTTCGAGCCGAACACGTTCGTCGATGTCACCGACGACTGGCCCCGCGCGATCGAATGGCTCGGCCGCCTGATGGCGATGCAGGCGAACAAGCCCTACGATCCGAAGCAGCTTGATGGAGCCCAACTCGGCAAGGAAGCCCTCGCCCGCTACCGAGGCCAATCATGCGGCGTGAAGTACGCCGAAGCCGTCCGCTCCACAACGGCCTACCCGCACGAGATTTTTTAGTGTGGAGTTGAGATGAGCAGTTTGTGTGGCGGGGTCAGAGTCTTCGATGGCCCCGTCTTTGCCACTCACTCAGGGCCGTAGAAGACTCCGACCCTGCCACCCCAGCCGAGCGAAGAACACTCCCGCGTCAACAGTCTGGCCGAGTTATCCAGCGTGCGGGTCAATTCTCTGTTAGGCGTAACTGAAAGCATCTGAGCGTTCCACCGACATGAAATTCTCAAATACAACACGCGATCAACTCGGCTTCTACGTTTACGCCCTGGTCGATCCTGGGACGGAAATGATCTTCTACATTGGCAAAGCGAGCGGGAACAACCGTGCATTCGACCACCTTAAGCAGGAAAAGGGCGAAGACGAGAAAGTTGGTCGGATTCGTGAAATTCGGGCCAAGGGGCAGCAGCCCATCGTGGAGATACTCCGGTTTGGCCTGACCAACGAACGCGAAGCGCTGGAGATCGAAGCCGCGGCAATCGACACGATCGGCCTTGAAAACCTAACCAACCAAGTCCGAGGCCACCATACTGATAGAGGTCGCCGGAGAGCTACAGAACTCGAGCGCATATTCGGCTCACGGCCCATCGATATTGGCAGCTACACCGATCCAACTATTCTGTTCTTCATTCACAACACCTACTCCCCAACGCTCACGGAACAAGAAGTATATGATTGTACGCGCCAGTTCTGGACCGGTATTGCGTTGGAGACGCGTATGCCGCGTAACCCAGGACTGAACTACAAGACTGCGCTTGCCATAGTGGACAGCGTCGCGATCAGGGCGTACGAAATTCAGGTTTGGTTACCCGGCGGAAGTACAATGTCCTCGCGCTCAATTCCTACGACCTCCAAGGCGCAGACGTGGGAGTTTGTCGGCAATTTACTTGCTGACCACCCCTTGGTTGGCCGGCGCCTCGAAGTAAAGGGTGAACCGCTTCCGGGGTCTCAAAATGGCTTTCGGTACTTACCGTTGCGCGGTGACACCTAACCCCTCGCTCAAGCGGAGCGCCAACGTTGAGCTACTCTTGCAGACGCCTTCGCTTGGCGACTTGAAGCCAATTCGGAAGGCGGGGCCGGGCAATCAAAGCTCCTGATACTTCCGGATTGCCTTTGCTCGCGGACGATTGATCCTTGAACGGCGCGAAGCATGGCTCATGGTCCCGCTCCTCCGAGGAACGGAACCAATCGAAGGGACAGCCCGACAAAGATGTTCAACTGGCTCAAGCATGCCTTCGCCGTGGAACCGTCCGGTTCGGTTGAACCATCCGCTGCTCAAGCGGCGGCGATTGATGCGGTATGTCGGGAGATCGCGCGGCGGGGGATGACGTTGCCGGCGCAGATGGTGCTCGATTCGTCCGCGCCGCTCAGTTATCTGGCCGGGCAGTCGTTGAGGTTCTTTGAACCGTTCCTGGGTGCGGTCCTCGATCCGGCTGGCGTGCGCGAGTTTGCCGGGTTCTTGGAGAAGCGCGGGGCGGTCGAGTACATTGCGCGGAGGCTCGAAGCGACGACCACTCAAGCTCTTGAATCGCGAAGCGATGGCAGCGAATAGCTGCGGGCGTCAGCCCGCAGAGGAGAGGCCAACAGAATCGTGAGCCGCGAAGCGGCGGCAGAGGAGGCGTCACGGGATCGTCCTCGAAATTGAAAAGTCTGCCGCCGCTTCGCGGCTCAACCCTGCATCCGCCACTTCAACCGTGGGTTGACACCCACGGCTATTTGCTGCCGCCGCTTCGCGGCTCAACCCGGCGTCTGCCACTTCAACCGTGGGTTGGCACCCACGGCTATTCGCTGCCGTCGCTTCGCGACTCAAACCTACATCCGCCGCTTCAACCGTGGGTTGACACCCACGGCTATTTGCTGCCGTCGCTTCGCGACTCAAACCGCTGCCTCTTGGCACTCATTTCAAGGCTTTTCATGCACCACGACTCGGCACGGATGCACGACGAATCGGGACGGTCGAACGGCTCGGCGAGGACGGCGATTGATCCCGATTCGTTGAACGTCATCCTCGCCACCGACTGTGGCAGCACGACGACGAAGGCCATCCTGATCGAGAAGGTCGATGGTGTGTACCGGCAGACGTACCGGGGCGAAGCGCCGACCACGGTTGAGGAACCGGCGGCCGATGTCACCGTCGGCGTCACCAACGCGGCGACCGAAGTGGGCGAGTTGTCCGGTCGGCGGCTGGTCGATGAACAGGGCCAGCTTATTCGGCCGGCTCGCGGCAAGGATGGCTGCGACATCTACATCTCCACGTCCAGCGCGGGGGGCGGCCTGCAAATGCTGGTCGCGGGGGTGGTGAGGCAGATGTCCGCCGCCAGTGCCGAGCGGGCGGCCCTCGGAGCCGGCGCGATCGTGATGGAGACGCTCGCCTCCAACGACAAACGGAAGCCGTTCGAGCAGATTCAGCGGATTCGCGAACTGCGTCCCGACATGATCCTGCTCGCGGGGGGAACCGATGGCGGGACGAAGTCGCACGTCGTGCAGCTTGCGGAACTAATCGCTCCCGCCAAGCCGCAGCCCCGGTTCGGCGGGCAGTACCAGATGCCGGTGATCTACGCGGGGAATCGCGATGCGGCGGCGCTCGTGCAGGACGTGCTGGGTCATGTCTGTGCGTTGTCGATCGTCGAAAATGTGCGTCCCGTGCTGGAACGCGAGAACCTCGCCCCGGCCCGCGACCGCGTTCACGATCTGTTTCTCGAACACGTCATGGCGCATGCCCCCGGCTACGACAAGCTGATCTCGTGGGCCGACGCTCCGATCATGCCGACCCCCGGCGCGGTGGGCGACATCCTCAAGACGATCGCCGCGTTGCAGGGAATCAACGCGGTCGGAGTCGACATCGGCGGCGCGACGACCGATGTCTTCAGCGTCTTCGGTGGGACGTTCAATCGCACGGTGAGCGCGAATCTGGGCATGAGCTATTCGATCTCGAACGTCCTCGCCGAAGCGACGCTGCCGATGATCCTGCGCTGGGTGCCCTACGACAGTGACGAGCGGGAGCTGCGGAACCGCGTGAAGAACAAGATGATCCGCCCGACGACGATTCCTCAGACGCTGGAAGCGCTGATGTTCGAGCAGGCGGTCGCGCGCGAGGCCCTGCGGCTGTCGTACATCCAGCACAAGCAGTTCGCAACGACGCTGGCGGGTGTGCAGCAGCAGCGATCGATCGGCGACGCCTTCGGACAGAACACGGGCGACCGGTCGATCGTCAACAACATGGCCCTCGATCTACTCGTCGCTTCGGGCGGCGTGCTGTCTCACGCTCCGCGCATGGAGCAGACGGCGATGATGCTGATCGACGCCTTCGAGCCGGAAGGGATCACGCGGCTGGCGAAGGACAGCATCTTCATGATGCCGCATCTCGGCGTGCTGGCCTCCGTCCATCCGCGTGCCGCGATGGAGGTCTTCGAGCGGGACTGCCTGATCTACCTCGGCACGTGCATCGCCCCGAAGGGTTTTGGAAGCCCGAAGGGCCTCGCCAAACCGGGGACTCCGATCTGCGGCTACAAGTTTTCGGGAGCGTTGCGAGATTCGGGCGAACTCCGTTTCGGCGATCTCCAACGGCTGCGTCTTGGTCGAGGTGAGACCGCCCAAGTCCAACTCGAACCCGCACGAGGCTTCGACGTCGGCGCAGGCCCCGGCAAACCGATGACCCGCACAATTCATGGCGGCACGTCCGGAATCATCCTCGACGGCCGAGGCCGTCCGCTCACGTTGCCGTCTGATCGTGCGACCTGTCGTGAAATGGTGAGACGCTGGAACAAGGCAATGGAGATGTACCCGGAGTGAAGAACCTCAGAGCAACCGCCGTGATGGCGAAGCTCCGGTCCCCTCGCCCCGGCTTTGCGGGGAGAGGGTTAGGGTGAGGGGTCTTCGCAACACAGGTTGAACAAAGGAGCGCTCAGAATGGTGATCTTGAGAGTCCAAGCACGAAGCGACGGACGAGTTGTCAGTTGGTCGGGCTTGAAGCAGGGTCGGCTGGTCGATGTCAGTCGCCTTGGAACACTGCTGTTTTCCACGACGTTGACCGACGTTGTCGCAGACCTTTGCACATTCGCATCGTCCCTCGACGGCAAGTATCGCATCGAAATGATCGTTCCCAACGGGCCGAAAACGGCCTCGTACGACTTGGCTCTTGTCGGCGAAGGCTTCCGAATTGTCTGCTCGCGGCGATTGGTTCGTGGATGGTTCCCGTTGAATCCGCTCGCGGCAGAATGGGGAGCAAACTACGACATCGTGGTCACGGCACACGCCGAGTCGAGTGAAACTGAAACCCAAGTTGTTGGCATGTTGACTTCCAAGTACATGCACCATCGCGTCGTTTGAGCGGCGGTGCGTTCGATGCCTCTGTCGGCCAACCCGGCGCAATTGCGGTGAAAACAAAAGGCGAAGCCCCCTCACCCTAACCCTCTCCCCGCAAAGCCGGGGCGAGGGGACAAGATGAAGCCCGATGAAGAAACAACGCCATCGCCAAACAGAATCTCAAACCGACCTCGCCCGAGAGCTTCGATCACGCGGTACGATCCCCGAACGAGTCCTGTGGAACGTGTTGAAGAATCGCCAAGTTGCCGGACTGAAGTTTCGTCGCCAAGTCCCGATTGGTGAGTATGTCGTTGACTACCTGTGTGCTGATGCGAGCTTGATCGTCGAGTTGGATGGCATGAGTCACGAAGGCCGTCAGGGTTACGACGCCACGCGAACCGAGTTCCTTCAGTCGCTCGGCTACACGATGTTTCGAGTGACCAATGATGATGTGCTGGATGATGTGGAAGCGGTCGCCGTGGGGATTGCTCGCGCGGCGGGAGTCGATGTTGTGGCTTGGTTGAATGGGCGGAGTAACGCAGAAGGCGGGAAGAAAAAAAGCGAAGACCCCTCACCCTAGCCCTCTCCCCGCAAAGCCGGGGCGAGGGGACAAGAGAAGACGAAGACGGGAAGACCAAAACCAACGGACGAACAATGGCCCAAGCATACACACCAGGATTGACGGTCTCGCGCGGCGGTTCGTGGCGGCGGCGGCGCGTGTTGCCGATTGTGGGGGACGTGCTGGTGGCGGCGGGGCAGTCGGTGGCGGCGCGCGATGTCGTGGCGCGGACGATGATGCCGGGAGACGCCACGCCGGTGAATCTGGCCAAGCGACTGGGAGTCTCGGCGGGGGATCTCGTGCGGTCGTTGCTCAAGCAGGAAGGGGACCGCGTTGAAGTGGGCGAGCCGCTCGCGCGGACAAAGGGCTTCTTCGGATACTTTCGGACGGACGTTCC
>JAYTGQ010000416.1:0-5608 GCA_043733345.1 Schlesneria sp. | reverse complement strand
GAAAATAGAAGCCTGAAGCGCGAGCGAAGGATTTCTGAGCCTAATTCGTCCGCATTTGCGACATCCTTCGCTCGCGCTTCAGGCTTCTATTCCCTTTTCAACAGGCTGCTAGCCGCGTGGGCATCGCCCCGCGCGTCGTGTGACGTTGGAATCAGTTGTGCCGCACGGCGCGCGGGGCGTGGCCCACGCGGTCAAAACATCAGCGCGAGGTGAATTAACACCCGCCAGCAGTCTGGCTTCAAGGAACACGATGCCCCGCCAGCCAGCACATTCAGAGTCGGACAATCGCGACCAGTTCCTGCGACCGGGTGTGATCTTTCTCTGGATGGGAACTGTGATTCTCGGTCTTCGCGGTTACGAATCCGTGCAAGGCATTCCGTGGATGCCACGTTTCTGGCACCAGAATCCCGTGATCTGGTTCGTGCTGGGAGCGGCCGCAGTGGTCCTAGGCTGTCGATTCCTATTGCGGGCCGAACCGCGTGACGACGGGCCGCGTTCATGGAAACCCGTTGTTCCCGGTCGCCGTTTCCGCCAAGTCTTGATTTACACGCGAGCCAACTGCCCGCTGTGCGATGAGGCCGCCGATGTCCTCGCCGATCACGCCAATTGGTTGCCGAAGCCAGTGGAAGTGAACATCGACCGCGACCCCCAGCTCGTCCAGCAGTACGACACACTCGTCCCCGTCGTAGCCTGCGACGGCAAGGTTCGCTTTCGAGGCCGAGTCGATGAACGGCTGCTGCGACGATTGATCGAGGGAACCACGCCGATTACGTGGCCATGAATCGTGCCATTAACTCATTGGCTCATCCGGTGTTTCGGGGAGGTCGCTCAAGATGGCTGGACAACACCCTCATTGCCAAGTGATTTGTGGTTCATCAGGCGAAGACATCAGAGGGAACACGCATTCGCCCGCAACACGAGCTGCGCCGAAGGACTCCGCCCGCCCGCCCATTTTGTCGGCGCGATTCGTTCTTCATCCGTCAACGTGAGGATCTTCGCAACTCGCATGGCTCTGATCCTCCAAGTTCGGAGCATCAGACACCAGTCAAACAAATCCGTTCCCCAGACTCTTGAGCACGACACTAACGCGCGGCTCCCATTCCATTTTTTGCCACACATCTTTCTGCCATCAAACCCGCGGCCGCTCACCAACACCCGCTCCGCCACCGAGCCTACTTCTCGGCCACGATGCGCTGCGAGCGTCCGAGGATCGCGGAAACCGGTGTGACCGTGCAACGAGTCGTCCGCTGGTATTGGCTCGGACTGACTCCCGAAGAGATTGCCGATCGCATTGGCCACTTGAGTCTGGCTCAGGTCCACGCGGCGTTGTCGTACTACCACGCCAACCGGCAACAGACGGACGCCGAGGTCGCCGCCGATGACTGCGCAGCCGAACGCGCCGCGTTGAATTCCTCGACGGGGCCGAACACGTGACGGCCGGAATCTACATCGACGAAGATTCGATGGACCGTTCGCTGGGTGCCACTGGCGAGGGGCTTCGCTCGCCAGTGCTCTTTCGCGCGGTCGAACTTGTCGTGCGTCCAGCGGGTCGTTCGTTTTCAATCCAGAATCAGAACTCCTTCGGACACAAGCTGGGAGCGAAGGCGGACTCGCGGAAAATCGTTGATGTGCAACACACGGATGGTCACGCGGCCAACGGGTGTCTTGCCAATCAAAAGGGCTCCGTCCCAACGAAAATGCCGTGTCCACGCATGACGCCGCGGATGAAACAGTTTCGCTAGGCGGCCCGTCTGCGGATCCATTCCCGCGAGATTCGGCCCCTTGAACCGATTGCACATGAAGCAGGAGAGTGCCAAGTTTCCAGCAGCGGTCTTGCCGCCATGCGAACTGGCCACGACGTGATCGATCTCAAAGGGAAGGTCGTCGAATCGTTGCGGCATCTGGCAGTATTCACAGACCGCACCGGCTCGGCTCCAGACCAGTTTTTCCAGATCGAGGTCCATGACTAAGAAACCCGCCGTCGGGATTTGAGCACTTGCCGGGCACGCGACTTCAAGTACGACAGAGTCGATCCCACACGGCAGAAGTTGTCGAGTTCCTCATCCTCACCCGGAGCCAACGTGCCCGCTCGGTTTCGTTCGGCCAACTCGTGCATCCGCTGCCGTTCCTCGTCGGTGAATTCGAGTTCCGCAATGCGCTCTGCCGTGGCACGAGACATCGGGCCGGTGGGATGAATGATCCGTTCCCAAATCGCACCTTCGTTGGCGAGGGCAGGCTCGGAAATCTTGGGCATGGGAGTGACTCCGATATTCAACGAGCGACAAAGGGCCACATTCTACCGAAGCGATCCACTCAATCAACGCGGCAATCTCCGGGACACACGACAGAGGCCGACAAGGCGGTAGGGTGTGTGCAGCAACGCGGAACACACCACGACAAACATAACCTTCCCCGACAATCTGGTGCGTTCCGCGTTGCTGCACGCACCCTACAGGACTTGGTTCACTTCAATCGCGACACCCCGGATTTGCGGATTCGGGGCCGGCCAAATTCTGATTGCTTTTTGATAGAGTTCGCGGCCTCGCTGTTCGATGGCGGACTCATTCCAAATCTCATACTGGTGCAATTGCTGGTTGATTGGGAGCAGCGAGGCGTTCAGAAGTTCTGGCTTCTTCTCCGACCAAGCGGAGTTTGAAACCGACGAGTTGAGTTCTTGGGTGAGGATTGTGAGGTTGCCAATTGACTGCAATGCGCCGTTTCGTATCGCGGTTGCAACGATTCTCGGATCGTCTTGGTTCGCGTCGTATGACTCCTTCTCGGTCAGACCGTTTTCGCCGTTCGACAAGGGCCAGTTTTTGATCCAATTTTGGGGCAGGATGTGCTCCACAGTCAGCGGGCAGTCGATGCGGATTCGTTCGTTCTTGTTCGTCATGTACTCGTTGCTGACCCGTCGAAGAATGTGAACGAGCTTGGCATTGTTGAGTTGCTGATACGCGTTCCGACTCTGCCATGCCGAGAAGAATTGCTCGTCAGTCGGCCAAGCCGAAGTTTCGCCGGTCAGCTTCGAGAGAGCGTCACGCAAACTTTGGGGCGTTGCCCCTGTTTCTCGCAAGGTTTTTGCGATGTTCAAGAAGATGCGGTTGTATGCCTTGGTCGGCCACCCGAGGACGGCCCGCCGGAGCAAGTAGGACTCCATCAATGTTGAGATCGCAGTCCAATCCACGTTGCTGACGTTCGCATCGAAGAGAAACAAGAGGAGCGGGTAGGCAGTGCGGATGTCGAAGCTCTCAAGAAAAGTTGCCAAGCCGAAGATGACATCATCTTTTTGAGGTTCGATGATTCGGCGGAAGTCGCTGCCCTGTTTTGAAAGAATCGACAGTTCGGCAGTGACGTTATCGAACGGTCGCTTCCGTTCGATCCAAAACCGGTATTCCACAAATAGATGCTTGATGGGGATATCCACCATCTGCCGGCTGGTCAGAAAGTGTTGCATGAAAAGATCGCTTCGAGGTCGGATCAGTCGGCCTTGTCGGACTTCCGCACGCCAAAAGTCGTCATCGAACCCCCGCCAGTACTTCTCGTATAGTTCCTCCTGTGGCTCGCCAGTCCTCGCGGCACGAAGAAAGATGTAGTTTCGCAACAAGTCGGCCGGTAACAACGGTTCCCCCCGCGCGTTGAGAGTCTCAAAGATCACTTGTGCGTCGTCACCTTGCTCAAGGTCGATCGCGACAACTTGAATCGCACTCTTGAGAGCTTGAAACGCCTCGTCGATCCGCTCGCCGAGCGGTTGATCGACCGCGAGGGGAGGCTCCTGCTCTGTTCCGAGGAAGAACTCTCGAACTTGATCGCTGAAAAAGACGTACGCTTCCACCATGCGGGGTCGCGGCTCCGGTGTACGGGCATACTTCTTCTTCACGAGTGGGTATTTGTTCTCAATTGCTGCTCGCGACCCGAGACCGACGACATCAACGAACTGTGGGCGGTCGGATTGTGTCGGCCAAACCTTGAACTTGTCGACTTCCGGGTTCGCCATCATTCCACGGTTGAGCGTGTACCCGTCAAACTCCTTGGCGAGGTCATCGCATCCGTGTTCCCGACAGAAGTCACGCAGGGCCGAGAGAAAGATTTGGAGCGTGGTCAACCGTTGCTGCCCGTCAATCACCTGGCGCTTTTCAACATGGGTGGACGGCGTCAGCTTTTGGTCAAGAACCATAGCTCCCAAAAAATGGACCGGCGCATCCTTGCGCCCTTCAAGGAACTCCGTAAACTTGCGCGAAATATCCTCCCAAAGTGGCTCCCATTGCTCCTCGCGATTCCACACGTACTGCCTCTGAAACAGCGGCACTTCAAGGCGCATCTTCCTCTCAAACAAGGCCAGCAACGGGACGGCGTCGGCTTTCATATCGTGGGCCCTTTCGGCCAAATTCAAAAGACAAACTGAATCTCGTTGCGGTTGAGTGGCACGACAGGGTGGCGGGGATCAACCACACTCGGGACGTTGCGGCTGGGGTTCAGTGAGTTCGCGGAGCCAGATGTTGCGGAAGCGGACCGGGTTGCCGTGGTATTGCAGGCGGATCGGACTCGGGCCGTGGGCGTGATAGATCGGCGGGTGTTCGTAGTCGGTGTCGCCGAGCAGTTCGGTGTGGTTCTGGATCAGCACGCCGTTGTGCAGCACGGTGAAGTAGCCCGGTTTGACGAGTTGTCCGTGTTCGTTGAACTTCGGCGCGGTGTAGACGATGTCGTACGACTGCCACTCGCCCGGCTTGCGGCAGGCGTTGACCAGCGGCGGCTTCGTCTTGTAGAGCGAGCCCGCCTGGCCGTCGAAGTACGTCTTGTTCTCGAACGAATCGAGCACCTGCACTTCGTACTTCGAGCCGAAGAAGACGCCGCTGTTGCCGCGACCCTGCCCGCTCCCTTTGACCTCTGCGGGAGTGGCCCATTCGATGTGCAACTGACAGTCGCCGAACACGGCCTTCGTGCGGATTTCGCCTCCGCGCGCCGTGGCGCAGCCGTCCTGAACGAGCCACTTCTCGCCATCCTGCCACTGCGACAAGTCGGTGCCGTTAAACAGCACGATCGCATCGGAGGGAGGCCCGCCCACCGGACCGGGATCGACGACGGCCGGCTCGGGCCAAATGATGCCGCTCACCCATTCCTTGCTCACCACGATCGAGCCGACGGCGAGGACGGCCCCGAACACAAACAGACGACCAACAAACCACGAGCGAGACCAACCGGCGTGAGACATGGCGAGCGTTCCCAGCAGAAGTACCGAACGAGGTCGCGCCACGCGGCAACGACGGGCGAGGATCGTAACCGTCGTTCCGCCGACTCCGCAACGAACGTTGTCGCGCCGGGTGCGCAGCACAAGAAAGCTTCTGACGGAACGTCGCTCCAGAACCCCCATTGGATCTCTATCGAACGTCAACCCAAAATTTCTTGGGCCTGCGGCCCCCCGGCTGGAAGCCAGCCGGGTCAGCCTACAAGGCGTTCACCTGACCAGATAGTTCTTGCCGCGCAGCTTGATGAGGAGCTGTTCGTCCGCGCGTTGTTGGCTGAGGATTTGGTTCTCGGCCAGCGTGTTGGCGTTGATGAGGGCGAAGTACGGTTCCGAGAAACGATCGACCACTTCGATGTTGGCCTTGTC
>JAYTGQ010000415.1:0-14318 GCA_043733345.1 Schlesneria sp. | reverse complement strand
CTAGGTGGAGCGGTGCCCTATTCCGGACGCCTACGTCCGGACTACGGCACCGCGTCGCCGGTCGGTAAAGGCGGCGCGGCGTTGGCTGGCGGATCGGCCACCGTTTGAATCAGCAACCGGTCCAACTTCGGGCCGTCCATATCGACGACTTCAATCCGCAGGTTGTTCCACGTCAGCACGTCGCCGATGGCAGGCGGACGCTTGAGCAGTGACAGGACGAGGCCCGACACGGTGCCGATTCCGCGCGGCGGCGGATCGGACCAGCGAGTTACTTCCAAGGCCATTTCGAGTTGATGCAGGTTCACGGTCCCGTCGATCAACAGGCTGCCATCTTCCCGTTTGACGATGTCTTGTGCCCGGTCGTGCTTCGATCCCCGTTCGTGTCGCAGCTCGTCGTGAATCTCACCGACGAGCATCGTCATGATGTCCTCGAACGTCACCATTCCCTGCGTTCCGCCGTATTCGTCCAGCACGATGGCAAGCTGCGTCTTGTGTTCTTGAAAGAGTTCGAGCAGCCGACTGATCGTGACCGACTTCGGGATGAACAGCGGTGGCCGGATCAGCCGGCGCAGGTCGATGGGACGGCCGAGATACTGCTGGAGGAACACATCCTTGATGTAAACGAAGCCGACGATGTGATCGATCGTCCCTTCGCAGACGGGGACGCGAGAGAAGCCCGACATGGCGATCGCGCCGACGACTTCCTCCGATGGCGTGTCGATGTCGATCGCGTCGATGTCGATGCGCGGCCGCAGAATATCGACCATCGTCCGGTTGCCGATCCGCAGCGCCTCCATCGCCATTTTGTGTTCAGACTCTTCCAACACGCCGGCTTCGGTGCCGGTCTCAATCAAGTGCTGAATGTCTTCGACCGAGACTGTGCGCGGCGGCAGGTTCTTCTGCCCCATCAGCCTCAGCACGAGTGAAGTCGTGACGTGCAGCACCCAGATTGCCGGACGGGAGATGCGCTGCAACACGAGCATCGGGTAGGCGACGAATCGCGCCAGCAACTCGGCGTTCTGGAAGGCAATCCGCTTGGGAACCAGTTCACCGAGGATCAATTGCAGGAACGAGATGCCGCACACGACGAGCGTCAACGCCAGACCCACGCGACGTTCGGCAATCCACGCGAGCGGGAGCTGGCCCAGCCACGCGGCGAGCGGATCGGCGAGTCTCGCTCCGGCGTATGCCGACGTGAAGGCCGAGACCAGCGTGATCCCCACCTGCACGGTCGGCAGGAACCGATCCGAATCATGGGCCAGTTGTAACGCGACGGCCGATGCCCCATCTCCGTCCTCGGCCAATTGTTCAAGTCGTCCGCGCCGTGCAGTCAGGATCGCGATCTCAGCGGCGGCAAAGAAGCCGTTGAGCAGTGCCAGCAGCACAACCACGCCCAGTTCCACAGCCCAGCCCGGCACGACGCGCTCCTCGATCGAACATGTAGGACGGGCACTCTTGCCCGTCGTTTTCCCAGACCTGCTAACGGGCAAGAGTGCCCGTCCTACGACCGCGGCGGATTATGAGCATCGCGTTGAACCGGGTCGAGTCGCGCGGGTGCGAAGGGGTTGAGAGTCTGAAGCGAGAGTCTGAAGTCCGGCTTAGCTTTGTTAGCCGGACTTCGCCCCGAACGATGCTCCGCGGAGGGAAGTCTCGGAGGGAAGTCCGGCTTTAAGAAAAGCCGGACTTCGAGAAACCGCTCACACCTCAGTTTGAACACGATGATCGTCTTCGCCCCGCACGAGTTGCCTGTCCGGTCCCAAATGGCACGGCTACAATCCCGCCTCACTTTTGGAGCCGCCATGCCTACGACCTCGACCAACGCTGTCCCGCCCAATGATTCTCAACCCCACGATGCTCGCCTGCACAACTCGCGCTTGATGAAGGCGACGCGACGCGAGCCGACTGACACGACGCCCGTCTGGATCATGCGGCAGGCGGGACGCTACCTCCCCGAGTACATGGCCGTGCGCTCGAAGGTGACGTTCATCGAACTCTGCAAGCGGCCCGAGTTGGCGTCCGAAGTGACGCTCACCGCGCAACGAGTCCTCGGTGTTGATGCGGCCATTCTGTTTGCCGACTTGCTCCCAATGCTCGAACCGATGGGGATCGACTTGGAGTACCAGAAGGGCGAAGGGCCGGTGATCCACAACCCGATCCGCACTGCGTCGGAAGTCGATCGGTTTCGCGAACTGGAAGAGGTCTCGTCGCTGCAATTCGTGTTCGACGCGGTGAAGTTGATTCGCCGCGACCTTCCCGCCGACATCCCACTGCTTGGATTCGCCGGTTCACCGTTCACACTCGCGTCGTATGTGATCGAAGGAGGCAGCTCGAAGAATTACCTCACGACGAAGAGCCTGATGTACCGCGATGAAGGAGCGTGGACGACGCTCATGCAGCGACTCGCCCGCAGCCTCGTCCGCTACATCAACGCCCAGATCGACGCGGGCTGTCAGGCGATCCAACTCTTCGATAGCTGGGCCGGTTGTCTCTCACCGTCGGACTATCGCCGCTACGCGATGCCGTTCACGAAGCAGGTCATCGACGGCATCCGCCCCGGCACGCCGGTCATCAATTTTCTAACGGGCAATCCCGCGTTGTTGCCGCTGCTGCGCGAGGCGGGTGGCGACGTGATCGGTCTTGATTGGCGAGTCGATTTCGCCGAGGGCTGGCAGACCGTCGGATACGACGTGGGGGTGCAAGGCAATCTCGATCCGGTCTCATTGATGGCCGATCTGCCGACGCTGCGATCGCGTGCGAAAGCGGTCCTCGATGCCGCCGCCGGACGCCCCGGCCACATCTTCAACCTCGGCCACGGCGTCTTCCCCGAAGTCCCGCCCGAGAATGTGAAGGCCCTTGTTCAGATGGTGCATGAACTCGGCGCGAAGTGATCGAGAGGCGAGTTTCATAGCAGGTCGTGTGTGAAGAGATTGCAAATTGATAATTGGTAAATGCAAATTGCAAAATGAAGAGGAAGCACGACACGCACGGCGAGTCTTGGCTGTCCAATTTGCATTTAGAAATTACCAATTATCAATTTGCAATCGCCTTTCACTTCCCATCGACCGCGCTGTCCTCACGCCTCCGGCATGGGCTACATCACCATGACCGACGCTCATTCCACCACCGAGACCTCGCCGAGACGGATCGCGATCATCGGCGGTGGCTTGTCGGGATTGGCGGCCGCGCATCGGTTGATGGAGCTGACGCAACCAGCGTCATTACCAGCCTCGTCGCGCTGCGAGATCACGCTGCTCGAAGCTGGCCCACGTCTGGGCGGCATCGTGGGGACGACGCATCTCGATGGCTATCTCATCGACACCGGAGCCGACTCATTCCTGACGAACAAACCGGGCGCGATCGGCCTCTGTCGGCGACTCGGGCTGGAAGGCAAACTCGTCGCGACCGACCCTCGGTATCGCGGTGCTCACGTCGTGTTTGAGGGGCGGCCGGTCCCGGTCCCGACGGGCTTTCAGCTCCTCAGCCCAACGGCGATCTGGCCGATGCTCACGACGCCGATCCTTTCGCCGTGGGGCAAGCTGCGGTTGCTGATGGAGTCCTGCGTACCCAGCCGCATCGCACGCGATGCGACAGAGCTGGCGGACGAAAGTCTCGCGTCGTTTGTGCGACGACGATTTGGCCGTGAGGTTCTCGAACGACTGGTGCAGCCGTTGGTCGGTGGCATCTACACGTCGGACCCCGAACAGCTCAGCCTCGCCGCGACATTACCGCGCTTTCTGGAACAGGAGCGCGAATTCGGGAGCCTCATCCGCGCCGCACGCGCTGCGAAGAGCAACGAGTCCACGCGCGGCGCGCAGTCGCGACCAGCGACATCAAGCGATCAGACATCGAGCGGTGCCCGTTACGGCCTCTTCACAGGACTGGCGGGCGGCATGGAAGACCTGCTCGCCGCGCTGCGGTCGCGCGTGGAAGCGGGCTGTACGGTGAGTACGGTGAAGCTCAACACGCGCGTCACGGCGATTCAGCGCCCCCTCACTAACCCGCAGCGTGAGCAAGGAGTTTTCCGTTCGGCGGCGTCAGCATCCCCGTTTCGCCTCACTCTCTCCGACGGCACGCATCATTCATTCGACGCCGTGATCGTCGCGACGACCACTCACCATGCCGCGCTGCTGCTCGACGGCCTCGCGCCCGAGTTAGCGACTGAACTGCGACAGATCGAATACGCCTCGAGTGCCATCGTCGTCACCGGGCACCGCTTGGCCGATGTCGCTCATCCGCTCGACTCATTCGGACTGGTCGTGCCGCACCGCGAACGCCGGCGCATCTTGGCCACATCGTTTTCGAGCCGCAAATTTCCCAAGCGTGCTCCCGCCGGTTCCGTCCTGCTGCGTACGTTCGTCGGCGGCGCGATGCAGCCGGAACTAAATGATCTCCCCGATGACGAGTTGCAGAGACTGGTCCAATCCGAGTTGAACGAACTCCTCGGCGTGCGCAGTGAGCCAGAGATATCACTCGTCGTCCGCTATCCCCGCGCGATGCCGCAGTATCACGTCGGGCATCTGGATCGAGTCGCTCGGATCGAAGCTCTCACCGCGCGACATAGCGGACTGGCTCTGGCAGGCAACGCCTATCGCGGCGTCGGCATTCCCGACGCGATCCAGAGTGGTGAGTCGGCGGCGGAGAGAACGCTCGCGAAGTTAGGTTTAACCAGCCGACTGGGCTGACCCGATTACCAATCAGTGTTCGCCACGAGGCGGACGGTGCGCATGCCGTAATCGATCTCCAGGCGATGCGGATTGAACATCGCCGTTCCAATCAGGCAGTCCTTGCCCGGCCCGACAAGAATCGGAACCAACGCGTCGTCGCCCAGCCAGGCGATCACCTGTTTGAATGCGGCAAACGTGTGGCTTTGGTCCGCCGCCAAATCGGCCTCCACTTCACCGCTCGGAATGGCGTCGGGCAGATCAAAGATGTCTTCGCCAATCAGGAACGCACCCGAAAAACCGGTGTCGATCTGAAAATCGAGCGGTCCTTGTCCGAGATCCACCGTCAAAAATGCTTGGTCGAGTTCATCCAGAAATCCGTCCATTCAAAAACGCCCCTCCAATTTTGACGGCACCTCCACCCCCAACGCGAAAGATGTAGACCTGTTTGTCTCCGAACTTCGCGGTATGAGTGCTCGTGATCTCCAGCAGATTCCGGCCGAGGACATAGTCACCCGATTCGGGTTCGACAGCGACGACTTCGCCAAAATGATCGGCTTCGAGCAGTGCCCTCCATTTCTCGTCGTACACGCGGCGCGCTTTCTCAGCCACACTTTCTGAGACAGATGATCGGGACATGACAGACTCTCCCATGCGGACTGTTATGGACTCATTGCAGACAGAAGACTGAACAGCACTGGGACCGACTCAAACGAGGCGACATCGTGATGATACTCAGAGCGGAAGCGGATGAAACCGGCTTGGCCGATGTCTGCGGTCCAAGTGGGCAAGCGAGACGCTTACCCTACGTTCAACTCCGCCATTGCAGCGTCGTCTCGGGGACCGGGTTTTGGAACGGGCGTTTCTCCAAGCGAGACTGTTGCAGCTCCTTCTTCAACTGGTAGTACCACCGCGCGGGCTTATCGGCGTCGTTGATGAGGATCAGTTGCGGGTCTTCGTTCAGGCCCTGCTGTTGCTTATCGACGACATCGCGATCCTGCTCGATGAAGGTCTTCATGAACGGTCGCATCAGCGGACGAATGAGCGACAGCCACGGGATCGTCCAATAGAAGAACTGATGCAGTTCGACTTGAGTCGCGGTGAGCGGCGTCAGCGTGGTCACGCCGCAAATGTGATGCTTGCCCGCAGTGATGTGCTCGACGCGCGTGCTGGGTAACTCGAAACGGATCTCGGTCGAGACCTCGCCCCCCAAGAGCTTGTACGCCTTGGAATTGGACGACGGTTTGTGCTTGGCCATCGTGAAGCCCCAGTGCGACGGCGCGAAGGCTTTCGACTTTTCGTGGATCGACTTCTGCGACCGCCACCACCACGACTGATGCACGAACGGGCCGTGCGCCGGGTCCATCAGTCCCACCACCGCGTGGTCGATCGAACACGGGAACAGACTCTTCATGACCATCTGGCAGTGGACCGCTTCGACCTCCGGGATCAGCGGGATGCTCGGCAACGGGTCGGGGAGCGTCCGTTCGTCGGCGGGCATGAAGACCCAGATGTTTCCCTGCACTTCACGACACGGAAATTGAAAGACACCGACGCGCGAGAGTTCAAATTTTTGAGTCGGCAGGAGCGACGGAATGTGCGTGCAGCCGCCGTCGCACTGAAACCGCCAGCCGTGATAACAGCATTCGATCTCGCGCCCGTCGAACTTGCCGTGACTCAGCGGGATGCCGCGATGAGGACAGATGTCTCGCAACGCAAACGGCTTCCCGTCCGCGTCGCGTCCCAGCACGATCGACTGCCCGAGGAGCATCTTCCCCTGCATCTTGCCGCGTTTCAGCTCGCGACCGGGCAAGGCCATGTACCAGACATCTCGCAAAATTTCCGATTCCGCCGCCGTCATACCGACTCCGTTCTGTGAGGCACTCAACGATCACTTGTCGTCCCGCGCGATTTTGAGAGCAAGCCTAAGAAGTAAAAGAGTGACCACAGATTTCACAGATGGCACGGATGAAGAAGAAGGAGAGAAGAGGTTTTGGTCTTCGTCTGATTTGGCTTTCCTCTGATCCGTGTCCTCCGTACTGCTAACACGTTGTTTCTTTGCCGGGCGCGCAGAATTGCGGCGGAGTGGATTAGGTAAAATGATGAAGCACAGAATCATCAAATCGGGCGGTTGGTGTGCTTGCGGGCCTCTTCCATGATTCTGTACTTCATCATTTTGCCATGCCGGTTCTGGCTTGGTTGTGTAGCGGGTGTCCCGCGCTGTTGTGGTTCTGCGGCTTGCTCAGTGTGGTCGTTTGGCGATGTCGTTTCACTGCCAGTCGGGGGCGAGTGCGTGGGGTAGGTTACAAACTTGCCCCTCAAAATTTCCAACCGGTCGCGCTACCGCAGGTTGAGCGGATCGACATCCACCACGAACTCGACTTCGGGGTGACTGGGAAACTGCGGGGCCGCGTGGAGCCAGATTTTTTGCAGCGGAGCCAGCTCGGCCGACGTGAGTTGCAGGTGATAGCGAAAGTTCGCCTTGAGCCGCGTCACGGGACAGGGGGCCGGGCCGAGGATGCGAACATCCAACGACAGTTCCTTCGCCGCCGCTCGCAGCAGTTCGCCGACTTTGTCCGAGTACGCATGGACCTCTTTCTCGTCCGGCCCGCGCACGATGACGCGACACATCTGCGAGAACGGCGGGACTTTCAACGCCTGTCGGTGACGCAGCTCATCCGTTGCGAAGCCGAGGAAATCATGAGCCGCGGCGCGCACGATCGGCGGCTGTTCGGGCGACGACGTTTGGACGAGCACTCGGCCCCCCTTCGCGCTGCGTCCCGTGCGGCCCGCCACTTGGGCGATCAACTGAAACGTCCGCTCCATCGAACGAATGTCGGGTTGATGGAGCAGCGTGTCGGCGTCGATCACGCCGACCAGCGTGACGTTCGGGAAGTCGAGTCCCTTCGCGATCATCTGCGTCCCGAGCAGAATCTGAACTTCACCGTGTCGAAACTTTTCGAGAGCCACATCGTGGCTGCCGCGCTGGCTCATGGTGTCGCTGTCCATGCGGAGGCAGGCCACGTTGGGGAACCGGGCTTTGACTTCGGCCTCCAACCGCTCGGTCCCAATCCCCAGATTGAGCAGCCCCGGCTTGCCACATTTCGGGCAGACCTTCGGCAGCGGAGCCGACCGATCGCAACTGTGACAGAGGGCGACGGCTCGTTCCTTGTGATAGGTCAGCGTGATGTCGCAGTCGGGGCACTTCACGCCCTCACCGCAGCCGCGACACCACAACACTGGCGAGAACCCGCGCACGTTGAGAAACAGAATGATCTGCCCCTTGGCCTTCAGGGCGTCCATCATCGACGTGAACAAGGCGCGTCCGATGGCCGACCCCTTCGCCATCGCCGGGTCATTGCGAATGTCCACGATCAAAACGGGCGGCAGCGGCAGTCGTTCGACGCGCTTCGGCATCGAGATCAGCACGTCCTCCTTGCGCAGCACCCTCAAATAGGACTCGAGCGTGGGTGTGGCCGAGCCGAGAATGAGCGGCACCTTTTCGAGTTCGGCGCGTCGGCGCGCGACCTCGCGCGCGTGATAGCGCGGTGTGCTGTCCTGCTTGAAACTCGTCTCGTGTTCTTCGTCGATCACGATCAGCCCGAGATGCGGTGTCGGCGCGAAGATCGCGCTGCGAGCACCGACGACGACCTGCACGGCTCCGCTCGCGATCTGTTGCCAGTGACCATGCCGCTCGGCGTCGGTGAGATGACTGTGCAGCACGGCGATTGATGGGAAGCGACTCGCAAACCGCCGGATCGTCTGCGGCGTGAGACTGATCTCGGGAACCAGCACGATCGCCTGACGCCCGTAGCTGACCACCTCTTCGATCGCGCGGATGTAGACCTCAGTCTTGCCGCTCCCCGTGACGCCGTGCAGTAACAAAGTGCGATGCTCGGCCGCGCGAACGACGCTCAGGATCGTGTCCACCGCGCGCTGCTGATCGGGGTTGAGCCTGATCTCGCGATGCGCCTCGGGCGTCGGCATGACGGGCGCGGACATCACACGTTCACGCAGCGCGACGATCAGCCCCTTGTCGCGCAGCCCATGAATCGGCGCGGTCCCGCATTGAGCCGCCTCGGCCAACTCATCGACCCGCATCGGCCGCCCCGCCGCGACGAGCGCCTCGATCACCGCCCGCTGCTTCGCGGGGAGCTTGAGGTCGGCGAGAACAACTTCAACAGGCAATCCTCTTGGCTTTGTCCCCTCGCCCCGGCTCTGCGGGGAGAGGGCTAGGGTGAGGGGTTCTTTGCCGCTGTTGTTTGGCTTCTTTCCTCCAGTCCCCGCGGCCTCGTCATTGGAGACATGTGGTGATGCGCACGCGAGCTTCGCGTTCAACTCCGCTGCCAGCGCGAAGAACGTCACCTCGCGTGACCCCGCTTTCGACTTCACGCCGCGCGGGATGATGCTCTCCAAAACTTGGCCCCAGCCGCACAGATACCGATCCGCGATCCAGCGCGTCAGTTCGAGCATCCGCGCGTCGAGCAACGCTTCGCGGTCAATCAACGCCGCGACCGTCTTGATCGTGCGCCCCGGCGGAAACGTCGTCGTGAGGCCGACGCAGAAGCCGATTGTCAGTTTGTCGCCACGACCGAACGGCACCTGCACGCGCTGCCCCGGCCCAATCATCTCGCGCAGTTCGTTCGGGACGAAATACTGAAAGATCGTCGTGAGCGGTCGGTTGAAGACGACCTCGGCCAGCAACCGATCTTCCCCCGCCGCGATCTCCCACGGCAGCAGGTCCGGCGGCAGCTCGGCTTCGGAAAACAAACTGGCTTGGCGGGGATCAGTCACGGTGAAGGGGTTGTCTCGCGAAGGAAATTCGTACTACTCGGTCTCGAAACGTTGACGGGCTGCTCGCATTTGGTCGCTTGAAAGTAGCCTTCATCGCTCCGCGTGAAGGAAGCCGAGCGCGAGTTCAACGTGAACGGGCATCATCAGCGATCCACTCCTAATCGGCTTCCTTCACGCGGAGCGATGAAGGCTACTTGGGTTGCACCGAAGCCGAGTCGTTTAATCGCGTGGGCAACACCCTACGTTGCGTCGCGGCCGAGCGTACTCCACCGGCCATCGCGATACGACAGTTGCACGTCACCGCGTTGCACGAGTTCGTTCAGCAGCGACTGCGCCGCCTCCGACTCGAAGGCCCCCGGCCAGAGTTCATGCGTGATGAGATGTGTCTCACCCGTCGAGGCCATCCGAAAATAATCGAACATCACGCCGAGCGCATCCGGCCTCAGTGACTCGTCCCCGTCGAGCGCACCACGCAGCCAGAGGCAATGAAACTCGCGGCAACTCGCCGGTCGAGCCTCATAGATTCCGCAACCGGCTCGACACAGATGATCGCACGCGCGCCGAGCCGGCTTGTTCAACTCGACGATCGCCAGCGTCGTGCAACACGCCGTGCAGTTGCCGCACTCGCGTCCCGGCGCGGCATGGTCGGCAAGGAGATGAGCGTCGAGAACCTGAGTCACGCTACTCGCCCTTTTTCTTGGCGAGCTTGCTTCCCGACAGAGTGACTTCGCTCGACGTACCGTCGTCGTCGAGAACGACGAGGACCGTCAGCTTGTCCTGTCCGTTCTTGAACTCCAGCACACAGGAGAACGGCGTGACGGCCGAGAACTGAGTTTCTTCGCGCCACTTCTTGGTCTTGTAGAGCGCTCGCAGTTCCTTCGCAGTCTCAACGGCCGACTTCTTCAACTGGAACTGAACGACATCCGTGGTTAGGGACGTGATCGCTTCCGCTCCTTCGGGGAGCGCGATGATCGGCGTGTAGAGTTCCTCGCGCACCGATGGCTTGGTTTCGGTCTTCGCGGGAGTGGGCTTGTTCATCTCGGCGATGAAGGCGGCGGTCAACATGCGGACGGTCACTTCGACCTTGTCCCCCTCAACCGGTTTCAGCTGCGCCAAAACGACATCTTGCGCAGGCGAGCGGAAGACCACGACGGCATCGGTCTCGGAGGCATGGACCGATCGCTTCTCGGTGTAGCCAATCTCGGGGAACGCCTTGGAATAGAACTCGACCGCCGCAGACAACTTGCCCGGAACAAGGCACTTGAGGTACGGGCGATGGTCGTCGAATTCGAGAGCTTCGGCGTTCGGGGGAGCGGGCAATTCCTGTCGCAGCATGCGCGACGAGTACTGGATCGTCGTCTGTCCCTGTTGAGCGGGAGCGACCGAAATGTACGCGGTCATCGACACCCCGCGCTGTCGCAGCTCGAACATCTCTTGATCGGGGATCACAGCCTTCTCTGAGAACGGAGCCGCGTATTTGACCCACCCGGCGGTCTGCAACAGCTTGCGAGTCTCCGCCACGACATCGGTGACTTTTTTGGGCGAGACATAAATGGCCGAGGCCCGTCCGCCGTAGATCAACTTCGCCTCGGACACACGCGGCAACTCGCGCGAGTCGATGTTGCCAAGGTTGAACAACATCATATTCACTTGTCCCGGTTTTTGACCCGGCATGACCGACAACGCCAACGAGAAGCCATTCTTTTCGAGAGCCGCCTGCGCGTAGCCGTCGGTGATCATCTGCGAGTTCGGTTCGGCACTCGCCTTCCAACCGAGCTTCGTCAATTGAGCCAGATAGAACTCGGCCGCAGACTTCACTTCACCGGTCGCCCGCCCTTCCAATCGAGTCGCCACCTGCGTGTTGAACTCCGCATCCTTCAGAGTCGCCAACGCTCGCAAGTCCACCAAGGCCGTGGCTTCCATCACCGAAGCGGGCGCGACCGAGTCGTTCTTCTTCGCAGCAGGTTCCTGCTTTGCTGCGGCCTTTGTTGGAGCCGTCTTACTCGTCCCTTGAGCTGAAACCAGCGATGAAACACCGACAATTCCAACACAAACCCAACCCGCATTGGCCAGCCAGCGACGTGTCATGTTCACCCCCGTTGCGATTGTTTGGTTCCCCGTGAGTCACGCGTTGGAGAGTATCAGCCGTCAGTCCATCGCGACATCAGGTGAGTGGTGTGGCGTCAGCCACATTCTTGGCGCGAGAGATGTCTGCGACCGGCAATCTTGCAGCTAGGCGATGACGGGGCCGGCGGTGATGTCGAGCCAAGTGTGGAACTCGGCACCGGGGGTGAGGGTTCTCCAGCCGCAGTCGATGCCGCGGGCATGCAGGTTGATGGCGTCAGTCGGGCAGGTGTATGGCTCGATGCAGACGGCAGCACGTTTGGGCGGCGTGAACGCGACGATCTCGCGAAAGATGGGGGGCGAGGTCAGCGTCACTTGCAACCCGGCCTCTTCGTCGAGGATCAAACAGTCGAACTGCGGTCCCTCACATTGAATGTTCGTGTAGACATCGTCCAACTGCACGGTCTCGACGTATGCGCCGAACCGCAGATCGTGTTCTTCGTCCAGTTCCAATCGTTCGCCGGTGGGGAGGCAATCGTGCAGCTCCCAACGCTGCGCGGCGGGGACTTCAATCAGGCAGGCCCCGACGCGGCTCGTCACGGACAGCGGCAGCTTGAAGTAGGGGTGCGTTCCCAAGCCCCACGGCAGCGGTTGTGCGGACGGATTGATGATGCGGAAGTTGGCTCGCAGGCGGTTGCGGAGCAGTTCGTAATCGACCTCAATGGTGAAGTCGGTCGGCCAGTGTGCGAGTCGGTCGGGAGCATCGACACTCAATTGAAACTGACCGGTGACAAAGTCGTCTCCCCGCGCGAGGACTCGCCACGGACGGTCGAGGCACAGGCCGTGAATCGCATTGCCGAACTTATCGCTGACGGGGAGCGCGAACTCGCGACCTGCCCATGTGAAGCGTCCCGCGCGGATGCGATTGGGAAATGGAAAGAGGATCGGAATCCCACTGCCGCTCGAACGCTGGCCACCCATTTCAAAGTCGGGCATGGAGTCGAGTACGTCGATCTCGCGATCACCGACCTGCGCGCGAAACTCGAAGCAGTTGAATCCCAATTCGGGAGCGATGCGGGCCGTTGATCCCGTCTGAGAATCGGTGATGGTCACGATCGACATGAGTCACAGTTCCACAGGATGAAAGACGAGGGACATGAACGGACATTCTGGCTGAGAAGCATTTCACAAATCGTGTGGTCTAGCAGCGGGGCGGGACTATACCGCACACGGTTGAAGCGGACACTAACCCGAAGCGTAAGTGAGGAGGCAACACCAGTCCTCGCTTACGCTTTTTGAAGTTGCGCACTTTTGGATTTCCGCCCCCACGGGGCAGCCGTAAGTCAGCCCAAGGCCAGCGACCAACGGGAGCGCCGCCCTGGGTTCCGAGAGTCCTCGAATTCAAAGCCCCGAAGGGGCGGTCCTAAAATGCTCACAGCAATAGTGCCGCCCCTTCAGGGCTTGAAATTCACAGGAATTCGCCCACCCAGGGCGTTGCCTTGGGCTGGCGTAGCATCGCCCCTTTGGGGCTGAAAACCCAAAGAGCGCAACTTCAAAACTTACGCTTCGGGTGAGTGTGAAATGTGCCATCCTCACCCGTCTGCGGGATATATCAGACGAAACAACTTGAAGCCAACGCAACGGCCGAGTCCGGCTGTGGAAGAATTGGTGAAGATCGAGAGCGAAACGAATCGATCAGCGTCAGACGCTTCAGCGAGTGAATGCCGATTGCAGCGATTGTCTGAGTGGAGCTGGCGGCAGAGTTTCGTCAACTCGCAAATCAAACGAGGGCTTGCCAGGCGATGGCGTGGGGCTGGCAGTCGAGGTTGCAATCCGGTCGGACGGCTACTGTAATGCCCGCCATTCCTCGGCCGGTGGGTGTCGGGGCGTCGTGTGGGTTGGCATCGCTGCTGGGCGGTGTCTCGCGACGGAAGCACTTTCATCAGTCTGGGCGAGAACGATTCGCGTCACAGTTCTGAGAACAAAAGGTCAGTTGTTCAATGCGCAAGGTTCATATCGTCAGTTCGTTGTTGTTGGCATTTGGCTTGTCGATCTTCAGTATCGGTTGCGATCCGGCGAAGCCAGCCACTCAGAAAGTAAAGCCTAAGCCCGCTGGTTCCGGTTCGACGACCGGTGGCGGAACGGAAGTCCCGGCCGCTGCGGCTGGTGGAACGACAGAAAAGCCCGAAGCCAAGCCCGAGGAAACGAAGCCAGAAGAGAAGCCAGCGGCTGAAGAGCCAAAGGCCGAAGACAAGTGATCGACGCGGCTCAGTGATTGAGTCAACATCACCGTTACCGCTGAAACGAAACAACCCGCTGTCGCTCGCGACAGCGGGTTGTTCTATTTTCCGTTCGTTCCGTGGCGAGAACGATCGCAACAATTCTGGTCCGGTTTCGGTGAACCGGGTGGCGTCCGCCCAATGGCACTGACTTTACTAACCCGCAGCGTGAGCGAGGGCGGTGACTTGAGGCGTTTCCCCTTGTTTCCCTCGCTTACGCTGCGGGTTACTGAGCTAAAGCCAGTGCCATTGGGCGTCCGCCCCCGGACTTCGAGCCAAACATTCCGGAGCTGACGCCGCCCCGCTCACCAAGAATGATTCAACTCTGACCGCGCGAAGTCTAACGAGGCTCCGCCTCAGACCGACGAGGATTGAGTGAGCGGCAAGGCGCTAGCCGCCGGTTCTGGCTGGGAAAGAAAGTGGACCGCATCACACCGGCGGCTAGCGCCTTGCCGCTCACGATTCTGGTCGTTTTCAAAACGGGACTCATTCACACCCACTTCCAGACACCAAGCTTCCT
>JAYTGQ010000414.1:0-5614 GCA_043733345.1 Schlesneria sp. | reverse complement strand
CAAAGAGGGCTTACGCCCAAGAACCGGGGGGGCTTACGCCGCCCCGCTCAGAAACCTCTCACTCTGTGCCGCCTGAGGTATAAAAACGCGGCGGGAAGAGGCCCCATGTTTTCAGGGACGAATACGAATGATTGCGTTTGGGCGACATCCGCTGGTCCGTCACCAGTTTCTGCTCGGTTTGATCGCGGCCTTCGTGTTCTTCACGAACCTCGGCGGGTACGCGTTGTTTGATGAGGACGAGCCGAAGAACGCGGTCTGCGGGCGCGAGATGTTTGAGCGAGGTGACTGGATCGTCCCGACGTTCAACGCACAGCTTCGGACCGACAAGCCGATCCTCATTTACTGGCTGATGCAGGTTTCGTTTCGACTGTTCGGTGTGTCCGAGTTCTCCGCCCGCTTCGGATCGGCGCTGCTCGCGATTGGAACCACGCTGCTGACGTACCATTTGGGCCGCAAACTTTTCTCACCCGATGTCGGCCTGCTGGCAGGGGTGATTGTTTGCACGTCGCTCATGTTCTCGGCGATTGGGCGATCGGTGACTCCCGACTCGGTCCTCATCTTCTGCCTGACGCTGGCTTTCACCAGTTACGTCTGGGCCGTGGCAGCGCGGCGCGGCGGCCACTTCTGCGGCGAGATGTCAGACAAAGAAAGCCCCGTCTCTGCGACCTCATGGAACGAGTTGCTTCCCGCAACGTGGCAGGCTTCGCTCCCCATGTACATCGCGATGAGCTTCGCGATTCTGGCGAAAGGCCCGATCGGAGTGCTGCTGCCCTGCACGATCATCGGTCTGTTGTTGTTGGTCACTCGACGCCGCAATGAACTCGACGCGGGAACGCTCGCCGTCCCGAATGGCCCGTGGTGGAAGCGAACTATCGTCACTGTCTGGCAGGTGATGCGACCGTCGCGCGTTCTCACGACAGGTCTCGCGATGCGAGTCTTGTTGGGAACGGCTGTCATACTCGTGATCGCTTTACCGTGGTACGTCATGGTCGGGATCAAGACCGACGGCGCATGGCTGCGTGGTTTTCTTGGCGATCACAACGTCGGCCGGTTTCTCGGCCCGAAAGAGAATCACAGCGGGCCGATCTTCTATTACGCGATCGCTCTGTTGATGGGCTGTTTCCCGTGGTCGGTCTTTCTGCCGGTCGCCGTCTGGCAACTGAGCAAGCGGCTGACTAGCAGCCTGTTGCAACACGGTGATTGGGAGGGCGAGGCTCCCGCCGAGCCGCGAGCAACAACCGACTTTCCTCACGCGCACGGCTCGGCGGGAGCCTCGCCCTCCCTGTTTCAACAAACTGATAAGGGCGATGCGTGCAGCGACAGTGATCGCTTCGTCGCCTGCTGGGCGGGCGTCTGGTTCGTCTTCTTCTCGCTCGCCAGCACGAAGCTCCCGAACTATGTCCTGCCGATGTATCCGGCGCTGGCATTGATTTCCGCGCGGTATCTGCACGGCTGGCAATTCGCTCCAGCGGCTCTCGGCACGGTCACGTTCCGCAACTGTTGCCGCGTGCTGGCGGTGGTCGGTGTGGTGTTGATGATCGCCGCGCCGATTGCTGCGTCGCTGCTATTGCCGGGTGACGAGTGGCTCTGCCTAATCGGAGCGGTTCCGTTGCTCGGAGCCTCACTGGCTTACGTGGCTGCGCAGCGCGAACAGCGTCCGCATGCGATCCGCATCCTCGCGGTCAGCGCCTTTTCATTCGTGGTTCTGCTGGTCGCGATCGCCCCGAGCCGCATTGGTCTGCATCAAGATTCGCCCAAGTTAGCCGCAGCCGCTCGCCACGCCGCAGGCTCGTCGGACATTCAGCTGGCGACGTTCAATTACTTCTCGCCGAACCTCGTCTTCTACGCCGGACAGCCCATTCAACGGCTGCGTGAAGCGGACGAAATCGCCCTGTTTTTCAAGCAGCATCCGCACGGCTTCTTGGTGACACGGTCAGACAAAATGAATCGGCTGGCCGAAGCGCTGGCGAAGACTCCGCTGGTCGAAGTGACGCGCCACCGCAGCTTCCTCCGCAACCATGATCTGGTGCTGCTCGGTCGCCCGGCGGAACTGGCCAAGCGCGAGGACTCGCTCGTGCGGTGAATCGGGCGTCAAATTCGACCGAGTACCTCACTCGGCTGTGATTGACGCCGCGTCGTACGACTAGGTCTGAGATTCTTGTCGCCCTGCGCGCGTTTCCGCCTTCCAAAAGTAGCCTTCATCGCTCCGCGTGAAGGAAGCAGATCGGAGTGGACGCTGAGAATGCCAATCGCTGCTGGATTCGCACTCGGCTTCCTTCACGCGGAGCGATGAAGGCTACTTTGGCTGCGACTACGCCGCATCGTTTCACCGCGTGGGCAACGCTCCGCGTGCCGAGCAACGTGGAACGCTGTTTCGCCGCACACCGCGCGGGGCGTTGCCCACGCGGTGAAACGACGCAGTTCTGACCGCGCGAGGTACGCGGTTCGCGAACACGATCAGACTCGTTGCAGCACGTAGACCACGTCTTCGGTGTCGGCGGTGATATCGATCGGCGATTCGATGTCGTACCGGAAGTCGTACATATTGAGCAGCCGCAGTCGTGGCTCTTTCACCAACAAGTCGAACATCTGCAGCGCCGAGTACATCCGGAAGGCCGTTTCATCGGTGATGCGGAACTGCTTGGTCGGTGTGTACACGTCGTAGGTCACTCCGATCCGCTCGATCCGTTTTTTGGGATCGGTTCCCATCGACCAGAGGTTCGAGACGACCGACAGATGTCCGCGCGTGGCCGACCACGTTTCGGCCGTGCATTGCTGTGGGTTGATCGGCGTGAGATGCAGCCCGAGAAAATAGAGGCCGCCCTTGTTGAGCGACTCGGCGACGCAGTGCAGATGAGCTTCGGCCAACTTCTCGGTAGGGAGGTGCCGGAACGTGTTGATCATGTTGAAGGCCGCATCGACCTTCTTCTTGACCGTGAAGTCCGCCATGTCCCCGACGAAGGCCGTCGCCGGAAAGCCGTGTCGGACGAGCCGCTCGTTGCAGTAGTCAATCGCCTTCTCGTTGAGGTCGTTCCCCGCGACTTCAAACCCCGCCTTGGCGAACTGAATCATCAGTCGCCCCGTCCCGCAGGCCGGTTCAAACAACCGCTTGATCGGCCGCTTGGCATACATCTCAAAGCCCGCTTTGAGGAACTTGAACTCAGCCGCCCAGTCCGATCCGAAAATCAGGTCGTAGTACTTGGGGTAGTCGTAAAGATGTCCGGCAATCGTTTCCATGAGGGTCTTCGTAGTGCGAGGTGACGTGAAAGTCTGAGTCGAAAGTGAGTGTCGCGGTGGACAACACTAACCCGAAGCGTGAGCGAGGACGATCAACCGCCGGTCCTCCAACCGCCCGTCCTCGCTCACGCTTCGGGTGGGTGTGAGTCGTGAACCGCTTGGCTCGATTGCACGAGCGTCTGAAGCGACACGAAGCCGTCTGTTGCAGGAGAGCCTGGCCCCGCTGAGCGACTCTCGGTCGCGTTGTTCTGCGTCGCGTTGCTTGGGCAGGCCGAGCATCCGCCCGAGCCGCAGCCGGGGGAAGGTGACTCGCGGAACAGTCGCATCACGCGACGAACAATCATCCACGCCGCCAGTGCGACACACGGAATCACCGCCGCGAGTTGCCAGTCGTAGGAGTTCACGTCGTACCTTCCCTTCAACTCTTCTCGGACCATTTCCAATCGGTGACACCTGCCATGTTGCGGATGCACTCGGTCGGCCAGCCGCCGTGTGACAGAGTCACGATCGTCTCGGCGCACATTGTAAGCGTGTCACGGTGCGATTCGTGATCGAGTCCCGCGACATGGCCGCTCATCAGGACGTTGCTCATTGTCAGCAGAGGACTCGTGGACGGCAGCGGTTCAACCTCGAACACGTCCAAGCCCGCTCCGCGCAGGTGCCCTGACTGCAGCGCGGCAATCAAGGCGTTCTCATCGATCAGCAGTCCACGCGCCGTGTTGATGATGACCGAGCCGGGCTTCATCTTGGCGAAGGTGGCGGCGTTCATGATGTGTTTCGTTTCGGGACCGACTGGCAGGTGAAGCGAGACGTAGTCTGAACGACCGAGAAGCTGATCGAGGCTCAATAATTCCAGTTCCCACTTTTCGACAAACTCTCGATTGGGAAACGGCTCGTACGCGACGACCTTCATTCCCAAGCCGACAGCCCGCGTCGCCACGGCTTGGCCGATGCGGCCCAGTCCGACCAGTCCCAGTGTCGTGCCTAAAATTCGCGGTGTGGCTTCGCGCGTCCACGCGCACTTCCGGACCTGCTGGTCTTGCTTCGGGAAGCCGCGGCCGATCCCGAACAGCAACGCGATCGTGTGTTCCGCGACCGCGTGATGGTTCACACCGGGAGTCGTCGCGACGATGACTCGGCGGCGATCGGCGGCGGATATGTCGATCGCGTCGAAGCCGACTCCCGTGCGAGACAACACGCGCAGCTTCGGACATTCCGCCAGCACATTGTCCGGCCACGGCTCCGAACCGGTGACCACAGCCACGCAGCCGCGAACGAGCGAGATCAGATTGGCATTTTCGTAGATGTTGATCCCTTTCGGGACCGGAATGACCTCAAACCCCGCATCGTGGAGAATCTTGATGTGCGGGCCGTCATGGGTGTTGAGAGCCGTGCAAATGACCTTCGGCATGGCGAAAACCTTGGAGCGATGGTGAGAAAAAAGTGGGTTGTCCAGTCGGTTCGGGAAACTATCGGAACAGTAGAACTGACGCCAGTCACGGCACATCGTCTTGTCGAGTTGAGAATTGGAGCTAGACCTCGATCAAGCGAGCCACCGGGCTTGCCCCGGTGGCTCGCGGGTTTCTGCACTACTCACGTTGGGGTTCCCGTGAAGTCACAAGTAGTGCAAAAACCGAAATCCACCGGGGCCAGCCCGGTGGGGTTCGCTTGTTTTAGAGCTAGACTTGGCTAGAATCCGCCCCGACTTGAGATTGAATGTCAATCACCTTCCGCTGGGTATCCGCGATGCAACTCGTGCCCCTCGAAATGATGAACATCGGAGAACACGGCTGTGTTCGCGATGTCGATGGCTCCCCCGATTTCGTGGTTCGGCTCCAAGAGATGGGCCTGCACGAAGGGGTCAAGGTTCGCATGGTCAAGACGGGTTCGCCCTGCATTCTGGCGGTGAACGAACACCGGTTCTCGCTCCGTTTCGACGATTGCGCAACCGTACTGGTGGAGTTGGCACGATGACGACGCTGTGCGAGCTGCGGGTGATCGGCCAGCGCGGGCGGATCGTCGATGTGACCGGCGACGACGCGATTTCTGTGCGGCTGATGGAAATGGGACTGATCGATGGTGAAGAGATCGAATTGCTCGGCTTCGCGCCGCTGGGTGATCCGGCCGAGTACCTGATCCGCGGTTATCGCCTTTCACTCCGCAAGGCCGAAGCGGCGCGAGTTCAGATCGAAGCCTGACGCGCGAGCGAAGGAGTGCGGCACTCAATGCTTCGCTCGCGCGTCAGGCTTTGATCTGATTGGGATAGCTTGAGTCATGATTGTTCTGAACTGACCGCGAAGAGTTTGAACGACGTTATACCCCGCGCTGCCAAGAGTGAGGCCGATGGCTCGTTTAACCGCGTGGGCAACGCCCCGCG
>JAYTGQ010000413.1:0-14324 GCA_043733345.1 Schlesneria sp. | reverse complement strand
AGGCTCCCGCCGAGCCGGTGACGTGTGGAAAGTCACTTGTTTCTTGCGGCTCGGCAGGAGCCTCGCCCTCCCGATAAACGTTTTTCAACAGGCTGCTAGGGCAACGCCCTCGTTGTTCCACACATCTTTTTGAGTTACCCGCTAGTTGGTTGGGACGAAGGCGTCCCAGCAGAGGGCCATGTCGTGCAGGCGTTGGAGTCCTTTCCAGATTGTTTCGACGCCGGGCATCGCGTCGATCGAGCGGTTCACGAAGCCGCCCAATTGGCCGACCATGCGCACCATCTCTTGCAAGATGCCAGTCATGGTTGAGGGTGGAGGGTGGCCCCTTCAGGGCTTCCATTTCTGTCATGGTCTCCACCCAGGGCGGCGCTCCCGTTGGTCGCTGGCCTTGGGCTAACTTAGCGCTGCCCCGTGGGGGGGGAAATCCAAAACAGCGCAACTTCAAAACACGCCAGCGAGGGCTTCACCGGCGTCGAATGTCCAGCCCTCGCTTGCACGTTGGGCTCGTTTTGAAATGTGCTCGAACATCAAGGACGCTGTCGGCCGCAGCGTGCTGTGCAAGGTGTAACGCTCACGCCAAAACAAAGAACCCCGGTCGAAAATCGACCGGGGTTCAAATTCCACCCGTGAATGCAAACCGCGCCCCACTACTGGACGACCTCGACGCTGGTCAGCACGAGGTTGGGAGCTGTCGTCGGGATTGTACTCGCGCTCGTCGTCTTGATGAGCGTATCGTTGCCAGTCCCACCACTGACATTCAAAATGACGGTGGCACATAGTTGCAGCACCGCCCGGTCGGCTCCACTTCCCAAGTTCAGATAGATCTCTGATGCATCGACACCTACTACATAAACCACGTCATCTCCGTCACTCATGACAGCACCGAGTTTCAGTTTTCCAGCGTGAGCGTATGTCTGAACGGTGGTCTTATTATTAACCTTAGTTCCATCCAAGCCTGCTACCTCAACCCGGTTCATCCCAGCGTTGTACGTGACGCTCACAGAGTTACTACTCACATCTCCAGTCAGAGTAAGCGTCTTGGTGTTGGCGTTGTAGCTCGCGACGACGTTGCCGCCGGTCACACTGGCTCCACCGGAATACGTTCCCGTGACCCGATACTGGCCTAGGCTGCTGTATTGCGTATAGCCCTGGTCAGGAGGATTGCCAGTACCGGGACCAGTTCGACCGACTCCATCAACCTTGATGTAGTAAGTCCCCGCAGCAACCGTTCGGCTGATCGATGCGGTGAGTTCATCCACGGGATTGCTGGTGGTCAACAGGGTTCCCGAGGCGTTGTACAGTTCCAGTTGAATGTCCAGCATCGTGTTCTCTGGTCCACCCGCTGCTGTCAGATTGATGGAACCGGCACCGGAGACGATCTTGAACCAGTCCACATCGGTCGTCTTCTCGATGATGCCCTTCTGGTCTACATTGAATGTCGCGCCAGCAGCCGCTCCAGCAATCGCGGTTGCGGTTCCGTAACTATTCGCCGCATCATCGGTGCGATATCCGAAACCGTTTGGCCCGCCAAAACCGTTATCTGTTGGACTGACGATGATCGCCAGATCATCTTGTTGGTTGTTCGCTGCGGTGTATTCGCCCTTGCTCCATTGAACGAGGTTGACATAGTAACCCACACCCATGTGGGGGGCCCAAGCGGTCACACCTGTTCCGTGACCCTGATAATATCCTTCTGACGGCGTAGTGCGACCATCATGTGACAACCCGAGCGTGTGCCCGACCTCGTGGACGGTGGCGTCGGCAATGTACTTTCCAAAATTACCCAATCTCGACGCAAACACAAACGTTGGCGTATCGGTGTCCCAAGTAAAGCTCCCCAAATAGGCAACACCACCTGCAGTCGGAGCTGGATCGGGTGTTGAGTTCCCAATGGTGACGCGAATCCCCCAGCGAGTATCACTGCCGCCAGAGTTGATGAGGTCTGCAACGGGAGGAGCTTCGGTTGTCACGTTGACATCAAAGGGGGAATAACACTCGGCAACGCGCTGCCAAATTTCTTGTATCTGGGTCAGTTCGTTATTCGAAAAGGAGTTGTCCCCTTCAAACGAATAGATAGCGGTCGTAATCGTATTGCCGCCAGAGTTCCACGGGGTTCCGGTTGTGGCGTGTCCGTCGAAGTCTAGGTAGATGGTCTTGGAGGCGGTTTTACGGCTATGAAGTTTGAACGTATCCGCCAAGGGAAACTGCGGAGCAGCGGCGACGAATGCCGCACGCGCCGTTGCGAGCCGTTTTGGATCGACCGGTGGAATCGCACAAAATGCCTTACCACTGTTACAGGCCACCGAATGCACGCCGGAAACACACAGTGTCGAATGATCCGGCGACACAGATTCGGCCGTATCCACAGGGCAAATCGTGGTGAACAGGCAACCCAGTGACATCAAGCCCGCCACATGACAACGGCGAGTGAAACTCCGACTCGGAGACTGATCAGGAGAGAAACCCAAGAAGTAACGGAGACGCCGGTTAATCATGACACGCCTTTTCAAATTGGACTGGTTTGGGAAGTGGGTAAGCACAGTCGCGGGATTTTGCATAAACAAGCACTGAATTGCAACGGAAGACTTTGTTGGAAAGAATTACTGGCCTTCGCTCCCGTCGGAAACGTCAGTTCAGTTGATTTTGAATTGTTGACGAGGCACACCCCAGATGCCCGCCTGATACAAAAGCAAAACGGGGCGGGAGCGGAGCGATCACCGATCCATTTTGAAACTCAACCGAGGTTACTCGGCAAATTGGAGTTCACCTCTAAAGTGAACACTCGCGATCTGGACGGGGATGCGAATGTTGTGGCTGCGAGTCGGCTCAGGCAATTGACACTAGTTGTGCAGATCCTTCTGCGAAGGCAGAGTTTCCATAATTGCCGACGTGCAAAGTCCGCAACGGTCTTGCCGTCACGACAATCCGAAGCGACAAAACAGAGACGCTGCACGTCGCGCGGAAAGGATAATTTCACCCGGCCCACCAAGAACGACTCATTATCGCCCTCGCAAGGTATCGGTCGCAGGTTTCACAGATGTTTCGTCGGTTTCAGATAACCACCTGTTGAAAGTCACTGCCGAGTTCGTTTCAGAAGTATGGCTCTCCGCCATTCGTGTTGATTGTCGTAGGGTAGGCGGCTCGCCGGCCCCCGCTGTTGTGGAAAAAAGGGCAGGCGAGCCGCCTACCCCACGACAATGGCGGAGAGCCAGAGGTATTCGTTCGACCGTGAGATGTCGCATAGATTCCGCAACGAGCGGTCGCATTTCGAGAAAGAGTTCACAATGGTCATGATGCAATTACGAAGGAACTTTCCCACAACCTGCGTCCGCTGGTGCGCCGTTGCGACCATAGCCTTCGCGTTCGGTGGCGAGACGGTTCGAGGGGTGGAGCCTCCCGAAAACACGAAGGCCATCGGTGGAAAGTGGTTTGTCCGGGCGGGCGACAAGCCCGTCTACTTCTATCGCGACGGCGAGCGGTTCGTGGACTTGTTCTCGTACCACACGCAGGACTCGAACAAAGATGGGATCGATAACGTAAAAATCCGTCACGACGAGCGGTTCCTGATCATCGAGAGTCAGGGCTACCCGAACCATCCGACCGCCGTCTTTCCCAACAGTGGCAATCCGAATTCGATTCGTGTGCAGAACTTCACGTTCCGATTACCGCTCGAACCGAAGCTGGCGGGCAAGATTACGCGCGTACCGATGGGGGCAATCGGGATGGCGTCGAATGGCGTTGTGTTCTTCAACCCGTTTGAAATGGGTGGGCAGAACGCCGTTGAGGGTTACTCGGAAGTGTGGCTCGATTCCTGTTGCGGGCATCCGCAGCAGACGGGCGTCTATCACTATCACAAGTATCCGAGTTGCGTGAAATCGCCATTCGCCGACGACGGCAAACAACACTCACCCATCATCGGCTTCGCGTGGGATGGCTTTCCACTTTACGGGCCTTACGACGAGGCGGGCGTGATGGCGAAAAACCTCAACGGTGATCGGGCACTCGATGTCTGTAACGGACACCAGGACGAGCAACGTGGCTACCACTATCACGTCACGCCGGGACGATTCCCGTATCTCCTCGGTGGTTATGCCGGAGTGGTCGAGACCTCGAACAATCGCGGCTTGAACCGCGCGGGTGAGGGAGCAATTCAGGACAACACGCAACCGGGAACGCGCATGGAGCAGGTCATCACGGCGGTTCGTCCCGGCACCGCCTCGCGCGGCAAGACACATTCCATTCAATTTGAACTGACTCCTGCAAACGTGCGTCGTCCGTTGCCAAACGACAAACCGAGCTGGGTTCAAATCGGTCCCTTTGACGCGACAAAGATCGCGCGTGCCGGAAACGTCATCACGGCCGAGATCTCGATTCCCGCAGACGCGGCAGTCGGAGTCCTCTTCGACTGCCATATCGAGTTCGGCAGTGATGCGAATCCGATTGCCATCAAAAAGAATGACGTGTTTCGTATCGTTGAGTGACGTATTCAAGTCCGTCAACCGGCCGCGTCATGACCTCCCGCAGAGGCGGCGACATCGCGCCCCCCGCGCCGCGATGGAAAGTTCGGCGATCAAGCTTCATGACAAATTTGCTTGTCGAGAAAAGACTGGAACTCAGGCGAGTCGCGATAGATGATCCCGCCTGGCCCCATCACATCTTTCATAAAGCCACGATCGTCGGGCATGCGCGGCAGCAAATGGTCTTCGCCCCAGATTGCGGGGACGGGAGATGTCGGAGCCAGCGTCGTTGGCTTCGCTCCATTGCCGCACACGAGAAACAGGGCATTGCCATCGGGCGTCGGCAGGACGGCATGCACACCGTGATCTCGCGCAACAGTTCGACCTTGTCGAGCTGGTCGTCGAATCGATCTATGTTCCCAACCGCGCTGCCTACGCGGGAGGGAGCTACGAAGTCACAAACTCGAACCTGCAACCTAGTGTCGGTGAGATGCTCGTCGAAGCCGCACTCAGTCTGCTCCGTGAGGCCGCGACGAAGTAGGACGGGCACTCTTGCCCGTCCACTTTGAGAAAACAGACGGGCAAGAGTGCCCGTCCTACGGCAGCGCATTGCTCGGCGTCACGCCTCGATGAATTGCGGCGAAACGGCTGCCCAGTTCGTCAACTCGTCTAACTCCATCAGCGCGTCGTCGGCACTGTCCGCGTGACGGATCAAAAACGATTGGACGGCCGACATCGGGATCTCATCTGCAGGAAGGCTCTCGGAGAAGTAGTCGGCCATCGTGGGATCGGCGTCACCATAGAACCGAACAAACAATCGACGCAGTTGGCTTCGTCCCGCGTTGCCAATCAGTTCCTTGCGGTCGATGCGGCCGGGGCGAATCAGCGCGGGATCGAGTCGTTCGATGTGATTCGTCGTCGCGAACAGGATGCGACCCTCACCCGCCGCGACGCCATCGATCGCGTTCAAGAGGCCGCTAAATGTCAGCTTGTTCTGTTTGTCTTCCGTCGCCGTCCGCTCGATGAAGACGCAGTCGATGTCCTCGATCAGCACGACTGAGTTGGCTGGACAGTTGGAGAGCAACTGACATAGCTCATCATCGTCGAGCGTGGAGTTCGCGAGGCTGAGGATCGCGATGTCCATCTTCAGTGCCGACGCGATGGCCAACACGGCAGAACTCTTTCCCGTCCCTGGAGGACCGTACAGCAGATAGCCTCGCCGGTATGGAATGCCGCGTTCGATGTACCAGTCGCGCCGACCGAGAAACGCCCGCACGTCCGCAATCAGACTTTCCATCAGCCCGTCACGCAGCACCACCGATTCAGGAGGGCGCGGCAGCCGCTTCATTTGCTCATCCCACGATGAATAGTGAGCGCGATGGATGGCGAGCCGACTGTCACCGGGAGGCAGCGCGACATCGCGGGCGTCTTCGATCAACTGCCGCGCGATCGAACGGTCTCGACTGAAGATGTCGATGCTGAACGATTCGCGCACGTTGACCGGCTGAACTCCCGCCGCATCGAGCTTTGGCCGCTCGCGATTCAAAATCACGAGTCGTCCGCGATAGAAGAAGATGTGTTCGCCGGGAGCCGGAGAAAACAGGATGCGCGGCCGGGCGTCCATCGTCGGATCGGCCTGCCGCTCCTGATAATCGACCGTCTCAGTCCTCACGGTCAGGCTGCGTGCCCGGTTCCGCGCGTAGGCGTGTTGAGCCAGCCACTTGTCGATCCAATCAAACGCCGGGTCTCGGTCGAGAATGTCGATCTCGATCACCCACCGCCGCTTCAACCACGTCCAGATGCGGCTCGGAACCTCGCGAAAGTACGCCAGCAACCCGCCGCCAATCATCAGAATCAGCCCGCCGCCGAAAAACTGATTGGTCGAAATTTGGTGCTGAATGAAGTCGATGAGGGCCGTCAGCATGTGGAGTCCGGGGGGAGGGCGGAAGGTGGAGGTGGAGGGACAGAGCGATGGGCCAAGTTACGAATGGCGGCGTCACTCTATCGCTGCGAGTCAAGCCCCGGTCTGAGAACTGAGGGCCTACGGGTGCCGTCGTCCATGTGTGGTGGTCTTTGTCTTTCGGCCCAACGGGCCATCCGTTCACCCAGCCAGGGCCATCGGCTCTGGAAGCCAGACGGCGAAACCGCCAGCGACAACGGGCAACGCCGTTCAGGATTTCTGTAGCAGAATTCGTAAGAATTCTGACGACTCGACGGCTCTCCAGAAGTCTTACGACTTCTGCTACGTCCGCCCACTGCCCATCAGACATCCCTGCCTCGCAAAGGTTCACCTTCGTCCGGGGTACTCGCTGGGCGACCAGCCCATGATTCGTTTGAACGTCGTCGAGAACACGAACGGGTTTTGGTAACCGACTGCGGCGGCAATGGTCTCGATCTTGGAACGGCGTAACCGCAATAGCTCGGCCGCGCGGCGCATGCGCAGCCAGATCAGTTGCTGGCGTGGGCTGCGGCCGAGTTCCTTTTGACAGAGGCGTTGCAGATGCTTCTCACTCAGATGGACGGACTTCGCCATCTCAGTGATGGTCCACGGATGACCGAGCGACGACGAGACCTTGCCCCACAACCCCCACAGGCGCGGATCGAGACTCGCGGGTTCGGCAAAGCTTTGCACGTAGTGCTGAATGAGATCGACCCAACGATCCATCGCGGCGGGGCCGCGCGCGGACGAGCATTCTCGATGCAGCCCGAGGATCGCAAGGCGCAGCGGCTCGGTGTCGAAGCGTGCCACGACGGGAGTCTGTGCTGCAGCGAGTGGTCTTTGCCCCGCTCGCTCTTGATAGCGGACCCAACAGAAATCCCACGATTTCCCCGGTGCGGTGTGAAAAGCGTGCAACGTTCCCGGCGGTAGTAAGACCGCCTGGCCGGGGCGGCACTTCGTCCACCGGCCATCGACAAGCACGCGGCCTTCTCCACCGAAGCACGCCAGAAAATAGCTCCCTCCCAACTTTGCCCGCACAATTTCAAACGGCGACGGCATGTGAGCGACCGCCAGATGTCGGATGCGGTGCGGTGCGAGAGCCGAACAGACGACCGCATCTTTCAACCACACTCGCGAATCGCCCGCGTCGGCGCGTATCATCGACACGATTGCCCCCGCCGGACGGGTGTCGGTTTCCGATAGCTGTTGGTCGGGCTGGCTCATGGAGTTGGGGAACCGTTTGACTAAACTCAACGTAGGATGGACGCCTCGTCCGTCCGGCCTTTTGAATTGGCGGCCTCGTTTAACCGCGTGGGCAACGCCCCGCTCGTCGAGGGCAATACAGGCTCAAACGTCGTTTGACGCGCGGGGCGTTGCCCACGCGGTTAAACGAAGAAAAAACGCGGACGGGCAGGAGTGCCCATCCTACATGACACCGAACGGACAGCCACGAACCGAGACCGTTGAAATGATGCGTACTTTCTTTTGCCTGATGTTCGCCAACCTGTTGCTTCCGCAGTTCACCGCCGCGCAGTCTCCTGCCGAGCCGATCGACTTTGGTCGCCAGATTCAGCCGATCTTGGCCAAGCGATGCTATGCCTGTCATGGGCCGGATAAAGCTGAAGGGGGCTTGCGGCTCAACAGCAAAGAGGCCGCGTTTGCGAAGCTCGAATCGGGAACGCACGCGATCACCGCCAAGGACGCTGCGAAGAGCGAACTGCTGAAGCGAGTCACGTCGCGTGAAGAGGGCGTTCAAATGCCGCCCGAGGGCGCGCCGCTGACCGACTCGCAAATTGCACTTCTTCGTCGGTGGATCGACGAAGGGGCCGAGTGGAAGGAGCACTGGGCCTTCCTCGCACCGCAGCCTCAACAGCCGCCGATGGTGAAGGACGTGAAGTGGGTCGCGAATCCGATTGACTCGTTCATCCTGAGCAAGCTCGAACAGAAGGGGTTTGTTCCCGCTCCACCTGCCGACAAGACGGCGCTCCTGCGACGAGTCACGTTCGATCTGACCGGCCTCCCGCCAACGCTGGCTGATGTCGAAAGCTTCTTGGCCGATGATTCACCCACCGCCTACGAAAAAGTCGTGGACCGGCTCCTTCAGTCGCAGCACTACGGCGAGAAGTGGGCGCGGCACTGGCTGGATGTGGTCCGTTACGCCGACACCAACAGCTTTGAACGTGACGGTGCCAAGCCCAATGCGTGGCGGTATCGCGACTATGTGATCCGCTCGTTCAACAACGACAAGCCGTACGATCAGTTTGTGCGCGAGCAACTTGCCGGAGACGAGCTGCCGACCGTGACAAGCGACTCGATCATCGCCACCGGTTTCTACCGACTTGGCCTGTGGGACGATGAACCGGCCGACCGGTTGCTCGCGCTGTACGACGGCCTCGACGACATCATCACGACCACCAGCCAGGCGTTTCTCGGACTGACGGTGAACTGCGCCCGCTGCCACGATCACAAAATCGACCCGATCCCGCAGCGCGATTACTACGCGATGCTCGCTTTCTTCCAAGGGATCACGCCGAACGGCAACCCAAACCCGAACGTCGAGCGAGCGGTCTTCGAGAACGATGCCGCGCGGGCTGAGTTCGAGTCGAAACAACAGGCGCATCAAGAGAAGTTGAACTCGACGCAAGCGTCCGTCACGGCGATCGAGAAAGAGTTTCGCGACCGCGTCTCCAAGACCGAGCAGCAGGCCGACAACCCCGACCTAGATGACCTCGAATACCGCTTCTATCGCGACACATGGGAAAAACTTCCCAAGTTCGACGAACTCAAGGCCGAGACGACCGCCAAGCTGGAGCAAGGCTTCTTCGACATCTCGCCCGCCACGCGCGAGTTCTCATTCGGCTTCGTCTTCACCGGGACATTGAAAGTTCCGGCGGATGGTCTCTATGTGTTTGAACTCGATTCCGACGACGGTTCGCGGCTGACGGTCGATGGCCAGATGGTCGCCGAACACGACGGCATTCACGGGACCGGCAGTCCGAAAGTCGGCAAGGCACGACTCAAGCAAGGCCGTGTCCCGATCCGACTCGATTACTTTCAAGGCCCCACCGGCGCGAAGGGTCTCGTCGTGAAGTGGTATGGCCCCGGCTTCGAGCAGCGTTACCTGTCGGCGACATCCGAAGAGGGCGAGCCGATCGGCAACCGTCGCGGCAAGAAACGCGACTTCAACGAACTCATCAAGCAGCGTGGGTCGGGTGTGCTGGGACAGACTCGCTTTGATGAATACCAAGCCGCCGCGAAGCAGCTTGAGGATTTGAAGCGACACAAAATCGAAGCCGACTACGCGCTGTGCGTCACCGAGATCGGGCCGAATCCGCCCGAGACGTTCCTCCTCAAACGAGGCAACCCGCAATCGCCCGGTGACAAAGTGGTCCCGGCCTTCCAGTCGGTCATTGGTGGCGGCTTACCGACGATTCCGCAACCCGCGCCCGGTGCGAAGACTTCGGGCCGTCGGTTGGCTCTCGCAAATTGGATCGCCTCACCCGACAACCGGCTCACCGCGCGCGTCATGGTGAACCGCCTCTGGCAACATCACTTCGGACGTGGAATCGTGAGGTCTCCCAACAACGTCGGCCTACTCGGCGATTCCCCCACGCATCCCGAGTTGCTCGATTGGCTGGCAGCGAAGTTCAGCGCTGATGGCTGGCGCATGAAGCCGATGCACAAACTGATCGTGATGTCCAACACGTACCGGATGTCGAGCAGGGCTGAGGGACGAGGGCTGAGGGACGAGGGAAGGCAAGCTTCCACGTCAACCACTATCTCTGTCCCTCAACCCTCGACCCTCAACCCTCAACCCTCCCTTCTCGACCCGCTCAACCAACTTTTCTGGCGCTATGACATGCGGCGGCTGGGGGCGGAAGAACTACGGGACTCGATTCTCGCCACGTCCGGGCAACTCAACCCGAAGATGTACGGTCCCGGCATCTATCCCGAGATCAGTGACGAAGTGAAAGCGGGCCAATCCGTACCGGGCAGCGGCTGGCACACCTCTCCCCAAGAAGAGCAACCGCGACGCAGTGTCTATGTCCAAGTGAAGCGTTCACTCGTCCTGCCGATTCTCGCCGACTTCGATGTTGCCGACTCCGACACCACCTGCGCGGCCCGCTTCGCCACGACTCAGCCAACCCAAGCGCTCGGGATGCTGAACGGAAAATTCCTCAACGACCAAGCGGCCGAGTTTGCCAAACGCCTCCGCAAAGAAGCGGGCGACAAAGTGGAGCCTCAAGTCACACTCGCCTACCGCCTCGCACTGGGACATGAGCCGGACAAGGCTCTCGTCCAACGGGGCCTCAAGCTGATCGACGCCCTCCAACAAAAGCACAAGCAGTCACGGGACGAGAGCCTGAAAGGGTTCTGCCTGATGGTCCTCAACCTCAACGAATTCGTGTATTTGGACTGATCGTAGGGTAAGCGTCTCGCTTGCCCGTCATGAAATACAAAATGCTGGGCAAGCGAGACGCTTACCCTACGACGGAGACTCATCATGCCGATTCATGACTGGCGTCGCGTTACAGCGGGAACATTCCACCATTTTCATCAAGAGTGGATTAGTGAGATCGGCCGCGCGCTGAACGGTGGCTTGCTGCCTACTGGCTATTACGCCCTCACCGATCAAGTCGCGGGCGGCCCTCATCCCGATGTCCTGATGTTGGAAGAGGTCGAAGAGGACGAGGATGAGTATTCCGACGGCTACGGTGACGAACCGTCCTTCGGATTTGGCGGGGGCGGAACCGCCGTGGTCTCCGCCATCGCCGACCATCCGCCCAAGCTGCGTTACACGCTAGAAGCCGAAGAGGCAATCTATGCCTCGAAGGCGGATCGAGTCGCCATCTACCACTCGACCGGTGATCGAGTCATCGCGTTCATCGAGATTGTCTCGCCCGGCAACAAGCATTCGAGCGTGGCCGTTCGCCAGTTGATCGACAAGCTGGCCAATGCCCTCGCGCAGAGTTGTCACGTCATCCTGATCGACCTCTTCCCACCCGGCCCCAATGATCCCCAGGGCCTGCACGCCAAACTGTGGGGCAAGGCCGATCCTCCCATGACCGACGACGAGCCGCTCACACTCGTCAGCTACCGTGCGAGTCCCTCCCCCGTCGCCCATCTCGAACCGATGGCTGTCGGTGAGACGCTGGTCGATGCGCCGCTGTTTCTCGACCAACAGCACTACATCAACGTCCCCCTCGAAGCGACGTACTTGGCCGCGTGGACCGGCCTCCCCGATCGTTGGAAGAAGGTACTCGCACCGCCGCTCCAGCCCGTCGAGATTGAGACCAAAGAAGTGAGGAAACCATGAGCATCACCATCGCCGCCCGTTACGACGGACATGCACTCGTTCCCGATCGACCGCTCGATTTGCGAGTTGGCCAGTGGGTCTCTGTGGAGGTGGAAGAAGTCTGTGAAGCAGTGAACGCGACTGAGCGGTTTTGGCAGGAGCTTCAGCTCGATTCCGAGTTGGCCCGCCAAATCGCCCACATCGACGGACTACTTAGCCTGCGTGGGACGAGGATCACGGTGAAGCTGATTCTGGAATTCGCCGCCGACGGTTTGGGGCCGGCTGCGATTCACGAACGGCTTCCAACGGCGAACCTCGCTGTGATCACCCGTTTGGCTGCGCTGGCTCAATGTCCGTCGGAGGCTCTGCGTCACTATCTCCAATCCCAGCGAGACGACGACGCTCGGTTCCGTTCGGAACATCGAGGGCCGTCGCTGGAAGAACTGCGAGCCAGAGCCGTTTCAACAACTGCGGAGTGACAACCAAGACCGTGGACATCGATCAACGAAAGGGGCGAGAGTGATGAGATGGTTCGATTGCTTCTCGATGAAAACATCCGAGCCGAGTCGATCTGGAATGCCGTCTGCGCGACGATGGAATCGTTCCCCTTCGACATCATTCGAGTCGGCGATCAAAATGGGCCTCCGCTCGGAATTGACGATGCCCATTTACTCGAATGGGCGGCTGTGGAACAACGCCTTCTCGTCTCTCACGACAAACGAACATTGCCTCAACATTTGCTTGATTACGTGTCATCCGGCGGCCATTCACCGGGAATCGTGTTCACGTCCAAGAGGCTTTCACCCGTAGAACTGGCTGAATACCTCCTATTGATAGCCACCAGTTCGACCACAAACGAGTGGGCGGACACTTACCGATTCATCCCCTGACGACGAGGACTTCAACATGACAACCTCCAATTTCTGTGGCCGCACGCGGCGTGAGTTTCTCTGGCAGGCAGGGGGCGGGTTTGCTGGGACCGCTTTGGCGGGGATGCTGCAAGGGGACGGGTTCTTCGCGGCGGGAGGCGGTTCGTCGGCGCTGTTAGCTGCTGAAGCGAGCGAGCACCAGAACCCGTTGTCTCCCAAGCCACCGCACTTCGCGCCGAAGGCGAAGAGCGTGATCTTTCTGTTCATGTACGGTGGGCCGAGTCACATCGACACGTTCGACTACAAGCCCGCGATGAAGGGGCGAGACAACCAGACGATCACCGTCAAGACGTTTGGTCGCGGTGGTCACAAGAATGAAGGCCGCATCGTCGAGCCGCGCTGGAATTTCAAGCAGTACGGCCAATGCGGTCACTGGGTGAGCGACCTCTTTCCGAACGTGGCCACCTGCGTCGATGACATTGCGTTTCTCCAGTCGATGACGGCCGATTCGCCCATTCACGGCTCGGCCATGCTGATGATGAACAGCGGCAAGGTGCAGTCGGGCAGCCCGTGCCTCGGCTCATGGGTCAATTACGGGTTGGGCAGCGTCAACGAGAACCTGCCCGGTTTCGTGGTGATGCTCGACCCGACCGGCGGCCCGATCAGCGGAGCCAAGAACTGGTCGAGCGGTTACATGCCCGCGACCTATCAAGGGACGATCTTCCGGTCGAAGGGAGCGTCGATCATCGACCTCGCCAATCGTGAAGGAACGACCCGCGCCATGCAGCGCGAGTTGCTCGATGCCCTCGGCGATGTGAACTCGATCCACGCCGCAGCCCGTGCGGACAACTCGGACCTCGCCGCGCGGATCAACAGCTACGAGTTGGCGTTCAAGATGCAGCAGCACGCCCCCGAAGCGGTCGATCTCTCACAAGAGACCGAAGCGACGCAGAAGATGTACGGCGTCGATCAACCGCGCACGGCTGACTTCGGCAAGCGATGTTTGTTGGCGAGACGGCTCGTCGAACGCGGCGTTCGGTTCATCCAGCTCTACTCGGGCGGCAATCACAACGACTCGAACTGGGACGCGCACGGAGACCTCGAAAAGAACCACAACTTTCACGCGGGCAACACCGACCAGCCGGTGGCCGCGCTGCTGAAAGACCTCAAGCAACGCAACCTGCTCGACGAAACGCTCGTCGTGTGGGGCGGCGAGTTCGGCCGTCAGCCGACCGCCGAGTACGCCGCCGGGACGGGCCGCGATCACAACGCCTACGGCTTCACGATGTGGATGGCTGGCGGCGGGATCAAGGGTGGCCAGAAGGTCGGCACGACGGATGAACTCGGCGCGGCGGCGGTCGATTCACCGTTCCACGTCAAGTACCTGCACGCGACGATCCTGCACCAGTTGGGCTTCGACCCCAACAAGCTCTCGTACTTCCACGGGGGTCTGGACCAGAAGCTCGTCGGTGTGGAACACATCGAACCGATCCAGCAGATTATCTGAGGAACACTCACCCGCAGCGTGAGCGAGGAGGTGTGTGGCGTTCCTCGCTTACGCTGCGGGTGAGTGTCAGCCTCGACCGCGCGAGGTATCACAGAATCAGCGTTCTTCAAAACAACAGCAGCACGTTGAACCTGCGTTCAACGTGCTGCTGTTGTTTTGAAGAACGGGCAAGCGAGACGCTTAGCAGCCTGTTGAAAAACGGCTGTCGGGAGGGCGAGGCTCCTGCCGAGCCGCGAGAAACAAGCGACTTTCCTCA
>JAYTGQ010000412.1:0-14337 GCA_043733345.1 Schlesneria sp. | reverse complement strand
CAAACGCCCCGCACTTATGCGTGGAATATTCTTTAGATGTTGCGTCGCTGAATTGTTCAACTTGTGAATGGGACATTTTTTTCCGAACGGGCCATAATGCAGACATTATTCCTTTAAGTTCGCTGCCGCTGTCCCCATGCATGAGTTCGATATGGGCTACGCCGCGAAATCGACTTCTGGCTTTCTCGTATAGCTCTTTGCTCAATTCGATAGAGTATATCCTGTCGAAAACTGCCCTCATTGCTTCGACCATGTCGCCGTTATATGTGCCCGTCTCAACGAGAACGTGTAGGTTGTATCTTGCAGCATATTGTCGCAGTGCTTGTTGCTTGACTATGTGCGGTGGCGGAACCGGCCTGCCCTTCCGCTCCCATTCAGCGAGTTCTGCTCGGAGTTGCTTCCATTGTGCATGCGACTGCGTCATTCGATGGATCGGCGCGTATGCCCACTGATAGGTGGGGCGGAGGAAATTGCGAACGCCGAGCGGGACCAAATGTTTCAAGGCCATGATACTTCCTTCTTGCCCACGTGCTGCCATGCGCCGCTCAAGACCGACCCGCCGGGTATCCAGCGGCTGAGGATACGATGCATCCATGGCGATGCTACATTCAAGAATGCATTTTTGGCTAATGTTCGCATATCGTGCATGGGACGAAACGGTTTGTCTTGAGAATGGAATGCCGGGGCCGTCACAGCGATGAAACTGATCGACTGCGCCGGCCTGTGGAGTGAGTCCCAGCCCGAGCGAGCAGGCCCCAAAAGTTCTTGAACAACAGGCGGCGCGGGTTTTGAACCGCGAGGCGCATCAAGAGCCGCAGGACGGCTCGTGGCTCGTCGCGGTAAAGACTGGTTGCCCAATGCCAGCGGCGACCGGTCATGTAGTTCTCGAGCGCTGCCTTGTGATAAGACGACAGTCGATACGACAACATCAGCCGCATCCGCAGTTCATCGATGGCGAGGTCGGCGGCGTGCTGGGTATTTCCGGGATGCAGCCGATGCCTTCCGAGAATCTCGGGCACGAGCGTCCAACGGAACGCGCTCGCCAGCCGGGTCCACATCTCCCAGTCTTCAAAGCACAACAGTCGGCGGTCTTCGCAGAATCCGCCCACAACATCGAAGCAGCGCCGCTGGATGAGCGGCGTCATCGACCCAATGAAGCAGTGGTTCAGCAGCGGTTCGAAAATGTCGCCCTGCGGCGGAAGCGATACCGGCTCGAAATTAGGCGCGTCCGAGGTCAGCACGTCGAATAGACTAAAGCAGCACTCCGGTGCTCCATCAATCCACATCGCCGAGACTTGACGTTCGAGCTTCGATGGCAGCCACAGGTCGTCGGAATCGAGAAACGCCACGAATTCTCCGCGCGACTCACGGATGCCCCGGTTGCGCGCCACAGCGCGTTCGCCGTTCGGTTGGCTGATGTAACGAAGTCGCGGATCATGGCCGAAAGCGTCGAGGACAAATTCCTGAGTGCCGTCCGTCGAGCCGTCATCCACCACAATCAATTCCAAGTTGGCATAGGTCTGCGCCATGACGCTGGCCAAGGTTTCGCCAATGAGATCCCGTCTGTTGTAGGTAGGCACGACGACTGACACCAGCGGCTCACGCGGCAGATTCATCATTGCTGTCGATGCTTCAAAAGAGCCTGGAGGAGATCGCGAACCGGCCGCCAGTAACAAAGGTAATCGACAATTCGTCGCTGCCGTTGAACTTCGGCCCGGTACACAGCGGGATGTCTTTCCAGAAACACCAAGGCTGCGAACAGCTCGTCAAACGAACTGATCGAAGTGCGGGGTGAGAACAGATCGCGATGGATGTGAATCTGCGGATCACCCAGGACGAGTGCTCCTGCGGCAACGGCTTCCACGGCGGCGTTGGCCCACAGATTGCGATGGTGGGGACAAGCAATGAAGTATTTGGCACCCAGCAGGGCCGCAAGAACCTCCCGCGGCGGCCGCTGGCACTTTTGATTCGGGGGCGCGAACGGTCCCTCACCCGCCCTGGGCCGCGAGGTGGAGTCCAGCGGCCCGATGCCTTCCAGTTGACGCAGTTGGTCCGAGGTCAGCGCTTCCGGCGTGTGGTGTTCGAGGAACAAGGTTGTGCGTGGAATGCCGTCATCCAGCGGGCGTTCGAGGAGTTCGTGAAAACAGCCGTAGTAGTGCAGGTAATACGGAAAGCAGAGCGAGTGCCGACCGTCTTGTCGCCTGCGGGAGCCAAAGGTCTGATCCAAAAACACATCTTGTCCCGGCAGCGGTGCCCGTTCCGAATGCGAGTAACTCTTCGTCTTGGGCTCACGGATGTAATAACACCACAGCGTTTGCGGAAAGCGGCGCGTGATCCGCGCCGGGATCGACACATCCAGACTGATGACGATGTCGAAGTCGGACCAATCGACGGCCTCACACCGTACGGCGAATGCCGACTGACCATGATCGCGACCCGGAACAACATTCCGAAGTCCCCGGAGCGACTCCAAATCGTACCAGCCGAGATCCACGGCCTTCTCGGCCCACGCCTGACATTCGGGGTCGGACTCTGTTTCGACGATCAAAAACTCGGCGCCCAGTCGCGTGAAGAGTGCCACGGGACCGGACCGCATCAGCGTCGACAACACGATCTCGGCGGCATTGGATCCGCGAGCGCAGCAATACAAATCGTCCTGGACATCCTGTTTGACAAACGCGATCCGCACATCCCCGAGCGCTGTTAGCCGCTTGGCAACCCGCCGTTCCAGTCGGGCTGCGCCTGCCAGCTCGATGAACTCAAACCAAGCACGCTCAAGACGCTGGAACACGGGTGGCACTGTTCGCGAAGTAAATGGTGGAGGTGGTTTCAAAACCTCAACACGAACCCGAAGCGTGAGCGAGGGCGTCGGAAAGTTCCGCGTGGAATCAGTCCTCGCTCACGCTTCGGGTTCGTGTTGGAATCGCTTCTGTTGAAAGTGTGTCAGCGACCGATGGCCATCCGGACCAGGTTGCCATACAGCCGCCGTTGTCTGCGCAGCGGCGGAAACCGCACGGTCCCGTTTCCCGCGAGCAGCCACGCCAGGCGCGACTGTCCTGCGCCGCGTGCTTCCTCAACTCCCGTGAGGATGTATTCCGTGATGCGACGTGAGACCCGAGGCAGTCGAGCGTCGAGTGGATTGCGGCAGCGCATCCACCCGTAGAACGAGGCCATTGCCCGGACCATCGGGACTCGCCCCCAAGGCGAAGGCTGATAGGCACTGTCAGTGCGTCGCCAGTACACGCTGACCGGGCGGCTCAAGTCTCCCGAGACGATGCGTCCGCAACACGCCATGCGAAACCAGAGATGGCAGTCTTCACACACTTTGAGCCGTGGATCGAACATTCCCGATTTCGACAGCAACGTTCGCCGGAACAGAATCGCGCTGGTCGCCCAACAGTAGCCCCCCAACAACGAGAACAGGATTTCGTCATTCGCAACCGATTCAGCGAAACCGAACAGCCTTTGACCCGGCCACCAGCGACTGGATGATTCCTCATCCGAGAAGACCAATTCGCAGAGTTGATGCACACCATCAACATCCGGCTCTGTTTCGAGCAGTTCTATAGCCGATTGGAACCTCCAGGGATGAACGTAGTCGTCGGCGTCGAGGAAGGCGATCAGCTCCCCACTGCTGGACTGGATACCCAGATTGCGCGTCGCGGACACGCCGCAGTTGCGGCGTCCAGGATGAGTCAACACTCGAATCACACCGGGATGTTCTCGTTGAAGCGTCTCCGCCAAACCAAGTGTGCCATCACGGGAACCATCATCGACGATCACGATCTCCAAGTCGTGATACTGAGTTGCCAGCAGGGACTCGACCGCCCGCCGCAAGTACGGCTCGCAGTTGTATGCCGGGATGATGGTGCTGATGCGCATGGGGAAAGTCGGCGAACTCAATGGTCGTGTGGCGTCGATCCCGTGGGAAGGGACTGCCGTGTGCGTCGATAGACATCCAAGTATTGATGGGCGATGAGGTCCATCGAAAACTGATTCGCTGCCCAACGGCTGGCCTGCCGACCAAATTCGGGCAGCGTCTGTCGCCGCCGAAAGGCGTCGTCGAGCGCTTTCGCCAAGCCATCGACATTGCCCGTAGGAACCCGCCACCCGGTGACATCTGGCACGACAATATCCGTCAGACCGCCGGTCGCAAATGCGATCACCGGCGTGCCGCAGTAGATCGACTCGGCAGCCACGCGACCGAAGGTTTCATACTCAGAGCAGACGAGGGTCACATCGGCGGCGCGATAGTACCGTGCCATCTCCTCGGGGGTCTTCTGGAAGGGACGTACCACGGACGAACCGGTCAGCGTCGCTGCCACACGTTGTGCGGAATGCCCGACGAGTAATGCTGTGATTCCGGGGTTCCCCAATTGGTTTAGAGCCGCCACGCCCTGCTGCGCGATCCCCTGATGAATGCCTTCCACGCTCTGTCCCGCGAGCAGCACCAGGAACGCATCCGCTGGCAGGCCCAGTTCAGCGCGGGCGCGGTGTTGCGAGTCGGGGTGGAAAACCGTCTCGTCGATGCTGTTGTGGACTACCGACACGGGCTTGCCCGTGAAGATTGGACTCTGTTCGACCTGCGTCTTCAACCAGTGCGACACCGTCGTCACGTGGATTGGGCTGCGTTGGATCGCGTTGCGTTTGCGTCGCCAGTTCAGTGCGGTGGCGTCGCGCGGAATCGCTGGCACGCGCTTCAAATCAGGACAACGACCGCAGCCGGTCTGCCAACGCTCACATTGAATCGGACATGCACAGTGCCCCGTCAGCATGAAGCCGTCTCGCAGGGTCATCACCGTCGGATACCGCCGCGCCAGCCGGACGAGGCCGGTCAGATCCGAGTATCCAAAGGTGCCTCCCCACAAGGTGTGAATGTGCAAGACGTCCGCCGCTCCGATTTGACGATGCAACTCTCGAAACCAGGGGGCATACAGGTTCTGCCATCCCATTTCGTTTTCGAGCCAGCGAGTGACCCGCAAGACGCCGGGAATGGAACGCTCGCGGAGGATCTCGTAGACATCCGGTTCGTCGGTCTGTTTCGACCCCACAAATAGCCGGCTGCGATGTCCCAGCCGCCGCAGCGTTTGATGCAGCGTCAACACTGACCGTTCGGCGCCGCCTCCGTGGTCGGCAGCATGCACCAGTGCAATATCCAGCGGCCGTTGTACAGCGAGATCGACGGCAGAGTTAACCATGCCGACGGTGGCGGCTTCCGTCTGCGATGCTAATGCAGGAGTTGTCATACCGGCCGCTCCAGCATGTCGGAGCTACTCGTCGAGGCCACGCGTGGCGCGGCACTCACACGCGATTGCCGCAACCACTCTTCGAGGACAAGAAGTGCCCAACCGCGCCAGGCGGCTGGTCGGTCGTGCGTGGCGTCCATGACCAGCGATTGCAGGCTCTCGCGCCGAAAATAGTCTCGCAACGGACTGCCCGGTCCGGTCAGCCGCTCCGTCAATTCGCCAGCATACGGCCCGCGAAACCAGTCCTGAACCGGGACTTCAAAACCGCGTTTGGGACGATGCACAAAGTCCTGCGGGAAAAATCGCTCCGCATTCTTCTTCAGCAGATACTTGCCAATGACGGGAGCGCCGGGACGTAATCGCTCTGGCCGCACGGACGAGCCGGCATCCGGTGACCGTAGTTTTAGTTCTGGCGGCACCTGTCGAGCCGTCTCGACAAACACATGATCGAGCAGGGGCACGCGAACTTCCAGCCCATGATACATTGAGGCCGTATCGACCTTGGGCAGGTTGTCATAGGCAATGTAGTTGGCAACGTCGTAATGCTGCAGCCGCCCCAACAGCCCCTCACCCCGACGCGCGGCGAAGTCTGTGTCGAACTGTGTCCGGGTCGCATCCACCAGTCCCGCCAAGTCCGGTTGCCACAGTGCGCGGCGGACCATTGAAGGGATGACGGCGGTGCGCTCGTACTTTGAATCCGCCACCGAGACGCGTGGCGCCCACAGACCGCAGGTCCGCATTCTGTCGGCGAGCCATCGCTTCGCGCGCCGCGCCGCGCTGAGTGGCGGATCGTGCTCCCACAGAATTGCCGGGTAGCCGTAATAACCGGCGAACAACTCGTCGCCGCCGTCACCCGACAGAGCCATCTTCACATGGCGTCGCGCGAGCCGAGACACATAGAGTGTGGCGACCGCCGAACTGTCCGCGAACGGTTCGCCGAAGTGCCGCACCAACTCGGGCAGCAATTCCAGTGCATCGGGTTCCACTGTCTCCAGAAAATGCTCGACACCACAGATCCGGGCCGCCTCTTCCGCCCATTGGCGCTCATCGTAGTCGGCGGAGTGGTGAGCAATCGTGAAGGCGCGAACCGGAGTCGGCAGCAGGCGACTCATGTAGGCCACGACGGTGCTGGAATCGATACCACCGGACAAGAACGCACCGAAGGGAACGTCGGACACCAGATGTGCGGACACCGTCTCCTGCAGCGCTGCATCCAGCCGCTCAATCCAGGCCGCCTCGTTCAGGCTTCGATCCGGCTCGAACTTAAAGTCCCAGTAACGCACGGGTGCCGCATGCGTGCCGTCCGCGCGCACGACCAGGTAATGCGCGGGAGGTAGTTTGCGAACATCGCGATAGATCGTGTGCGGTGCGGGGATGTACTGATAGTGCAGGTAGAGATCGATCGCCGGCAGATCGATCTCGGAATCAAACGCGGGATGCGCCCGCAGAGCCTGGATTTCCGAGGCCACGGCGAACAGACCGGGACGCTCCCAATACACCAACGGTTTGATCCCGAAGCGATCCCGGGCCAGGAACAACTCGCGTCGTCGGCTGTCCCAAATGACGAACGCGAACATGCCACGCAGTCGGTCAAGGCAAGCTGTTCCCCACTCTTCGTAGGCGTGGACAATGGTTTCGGTGTCGGAATCGGTACGGAACGCGTGACCCCGCGACATGAGATCGCGGCGCAGTTCGCGGTAGTTGTAGATCTCGCCGTTGAAGGTAATCCAGACGGTTCCATCTTCGTTGGAGAGCGGCTGCTTCCCCCCCTCCAGATCGATGATCGACAGTCGCCGATGTCCCAATCCCACAGCACCGGCGCAATGCACCCCCTCTCCATCCGGGCCACGGTGGGCCTGCGCGACATTCATCCGATCCACGTCCGCACGCTGGACCGGCCGACCGTCAGTCAATAACAAGGCGACGATGCCACACATTTAGCGAACAGTCCTACAGGCCGTTTCAAAACCAACCCGAAGCGTGAGTTTTGAAGTTGCGCCTTTGGGGATTTCAGCCCCAAAGGGGCGATGTTATGCCAGCCCAGGGTAACGCCCTGGGTTGGCGGCTTCCGTGAATCTCAAGCCCTGAAAGGGCGGCACTATTCATGCGAGCATTTTAGGGCCGCCCCTTCGGGGCTTCGAATTCTGTGACACTCGGAACCCAGGGCGGCGCTCCCGTTGGTCGCTTGCCCTGGGCTGACTTAGGGCTGCCTCGTTGGGGCGGAAATCCAAACAGCGCAACTTCAAAAAGCGTGAGCGAGGGCATCGGCATATTCAGCGGGGGATCGCCCTCGCTCACGCTCTCGGGTTACTGCGGATGCCACTTCAAATCAACGACGTGGATGCCACATCCGGCCGGCGAACCGCGACCGGGTCGAGGAATTCGCGAAAACTACGAACAAACTGGTCGGCATTGAGCTCTTCTTGACGAGCGGCGGAGATGGCAGCGCAGGCGGTTTCACGAACGGCATGGTCGGTTGCCAACCGGGTCAACCGGTCGCCGAGATCGTCGCCGTTGAGGCTGGAGCACCACTCCCCAAACGGATACCTGTCAAAAAATGGCACGACTGACGCATACGCGGGAGCATGCAGGAGGATCGGTCGTCCAGCCGCAACGTAGGTACTCAGCTTTGTCGGAAACGAAAGTTCCGCGAGCGGCCGCAGTGGCTCCGAGAACGGCTGGGGCAAGTAGAGTATGTCGCAATCGGCCAGCAGATTGATCGCATCGTCTACCGAACGCTGTCTTCCGAAGTATTCAATGCGTTGCGGCTGGCTGGTGTTCAGCAAATAGCGGGCTCCCATGAGGCGCAGCACCACATCGCGACCGGCAATTTGCCACTGGTAGGCATCGAGAGTCTTGATGAGTTGCTCGAACGCGTCGGGGGCCGTAATCGAACCCGCATACCCGATGATCCACTCGCGACGGGACGAAATCGCCGACGACACGGGCCGCCACAGATCGTCGCTGATTCCGTGACGCACCACGATCGACTGACAACTGAATTGTCGATCGTACGCGGCCTGCATTGACTCCCCGCAGACTGCCACCTGCTTGGAGCGTCTCAGCACGCGGCCAAATTGGGCCAGCAGACGTCGACGGGTGAAGCGATCGAGGTGCCATTGATCGGCCAAAAGTTCGGGGGCGTCCCACACGAGCGTAAACAATGGCAGCCCAAGTCGCTCCGCGACATGTTCGGCGATGGCGATCGTCGTGGGACAATCGAGAATTGCCCAGACGACATCCGGCTGTACACGACGTCCGCAGGCGACGGTCCTGTCAATCAGCCGCCGGACCAGTCCGCCGTGCAGCATACGGGCGGCCAGCGACGAGACGATTTCGCCGACATAGCCTCCAACCGGGCGCCAGGACGTCTCATAACGACGCTCGGCCTTGTCGATGACTTCAGGACACGCTTCCGCCATTTTGAAAGCCGCTTCACCGCGTGGTATCACGGCAAAGCATTGAATGGTCCCGGTCTTGAGTGCGTCGCACAGATCGCGCAACACAATCCCCCCGACGCCCTCGTCCCCGGGAACGGTGCCCGAAACCAGCAGAATGCGAGGAGTGCCTGAGGTCGAGTTCATTTTGTTCAAAGGTCTAGATATCGTTTGCGTGCCAAGACGGAAGGATTAGATTGAGCGGCATGTCCCACAATTAAGCAGATTGCTTTTATTGACGCAAAAACATGGGGCGGTCCACTGATCATTCTCCATCGTCGGCATTGTCGAGAAACCCACCGAAGACGGACGGCGGTTGCCTGAGGCGGAGGCTGCGATTCCAAGGTTCCGGTCGTAGCCGTCCATTGTAGCGCAGAATTGCCAGAAAACGGCCAAGTCAAGAGGAACTCATCCTTTGCTGGTTCTCCAAAGTCTCAGAACACTGGGCTTGAGTCGGCGCTTTTGTCCAATTTCTGCGCCACAATGGACGGTTACCACGTAAGCCATGCCTCTTGTAAATATCTCTTTCTTGGCCCGTGTTCGCGCCAACATGAATCACCCCCGAGGCCTGCCTGAGGAACCGGTCGGGGTCATTGTCTTTCCCAAATACGGCTCTCGCCCGTCGCACAATTCCTCGAATCGTAGGAAGTTTCATAACACCACTTTCTGGTTTCGCAGATAATCTCGAGGTTGGCGACAACTGGGCGGCGGTCGATCCACTGTGCGGGACCGAAAACAGCGGCTCCGACTCATCGCTTGGATAGGTGGCTATCGTATCGAAAGCGCTTACCAAGATTAATGAAGTACGCCTCGAACGTATGGTGGGAGATGATAGAGAGTCCGAGAGTTACGATTAGGCTTGCGAACGTCGCGATCTGGCCATGAGTTGTGACCAATTGCGGACTTTCACCGAGAAAATACCCGTGCATTAACCCCGCAACCATCTGATGGTACATGTAGAGGCCGTACGAATACACGCCAAGCCGAGTAAAGAGGGCCGACCGCAACATGGCCGTAACACGTTCACCTTGGTGCAACAATGCCAACGCGATGAACACTGCATAGAAGACCGCTATGGCGGTTGGATCTAGAAAAGATCGGCCGACGCTGCGAAGCGTCATCATTCCCATACCAAAGAGCAAAACCGCGAAAAGTGCCCACAATGTCCGTCGGTTGTCTTTGAGAATGGTAACGACCCTGTCAGAGCGAAACATCGCTGCAAGAATAACACCTATCAGCAGGGAATCCATTCTGAAAGGTGTGTTTATCCACGACGTAAATCCGGGGATTGCTAATCGGAGAAACGGTGCTGTAACCGTCAGAAGAACGATTGCTTGCTTGAAGCGTATTATCCCAACAACCAGCAACATTAATGGTAAGCCAAGGTAAAACTGTTCCTCGACGGCAAGGCTCCAAGTTATTCCAAGAAAATGGCCTCCAAATGTGCCTCGCAAACCCATCGCGACATTCTGTGTGAATGTTAGGTAGGTAATGTCGGGTATGGCATCATCAAACAACCACCTAAAACGTTGAGGATCAACGACGCTCCGAAACACAAAAAAACACGATAACGTGAAACAATACACGGGGAGAATGCGTACTGCTCGGCGAACGTAAAACGTCCGATAGAATCCCGACCGCTGACCATAATCCAGTAGGATTCCACCAATGAGGAATCCTGAGAGCACAAAAAACAGATCGACACCACTCCAAAAGAGACTAGTTGCTCGTGTGAAGTACGCGGCAGCGGAATGTACGCTTCCAGCCCCTTGGCAGTTGACGTAATGCCAGATCAGAACCATTACAACGGCGCAGCCGCGAATGCCATCGAGTTCCGGGATATGCCTGCGCGTTAGGCTCTCTGAGGCCGTAGGTTCATTTATCCGCATGGAAATGCCCTGCCTTTAACTGACGTGAGCCGCGCGCGACAGAGCAGTGTGGTGTCGTCGGAGTGCCCCCACATGTTCAAAAGAAAGAATGCCGCTAATTGCTTGACGCGAAGAACTCTGGCTAATTCCCACACACTTAGCACCGTCTCAAGGCGGCAAGAAGTCGAGCTAGCCAGTCTGGTAGCCGTCCATTGTAGCGCAGAATTGCCAGAAAACGGCCAAGTCAAGAGGAACTCATCCGTTGCTGGTTCTCCAAAGTCTCAGAAAACTGGGCTTGATTCGGCGTTTTTGTCCAATTTCTGCGTCACAATGGACGGCTACGGAAGTAAGTCAACGCCTCCGAACCGATTAGCCCGCTAGACCCGGTGACGAGGACGATGCGTGGTGACATGTGATTGTCCACAACGAACTTTTCTAAACGATCTCGGAACGATGAATGTTCTCGAACAGGCAGTCACATTGCAGAATGCGTCCGTCGCGTTCGCTGGACCACTGGTCCACATTTCCCCGGTAGACGAACCCCCACCCGGTGAGGAGTGTGCATACCTGATCGAAGGTTGTCTCCCCCCGATACAGCGGCTGAACGCTGACTTCAGCCACGATCGCACTAGCCCGGCGTATCACCCGTTCGCCGCCCCGCAAGACCGGTTCGGTGTAACCCTGCACGTCAATCTTGACGAACACGGGATCCTCCAAAAGTAGTTCGGATTCGAGATCATCAAGGCGACGAATCTGCACGTCTTCGACAACGGTATTGACCGTGTTTGGCAACTCTTCATGGTGCAGACAATCCATTACCAAGAGCGACGAACTTGGTGAAGAATGGTTGTGATGCATACGGGCCGTCGCATTTTCGCTGCCAAGCGCGAACGGATAGGCAATGAATGGTGCCAGCCGGTTCGTCTGCCCCGTCAGGAGTTCAAAACAGTCACGGAGGGGTTCAAACGAAATGATTCGAGCTTCCGGCAGCAGCTCCCGAACCAACTCTGCGAATTGGCCTGTGTTGGCTCCGATATCCAGGACCGTTCGCGGCGAATAGTTGCGGATCAACCTCCACTTCGCCAGTTCCCGGCGGTGCCACTCGGCATATCGCGCCTCGACATAACTGACCGTCCGCCGTACATCCCATCCGCAACGCAACAGGCAGTCGCGCACCCACGTCCGAAAGCTTCGTTCGAAGCGGCTGGGGGGAAGGTCGGGTTCTCTTTTGATCATCGTGGCCTCTGCAAAACGGCAAACAGGTGATCGCTTAGTGCTGGGGCGTACGGTGCCGTGGTCTTGTGGCGCACGTAGGTAATACCGGGGCACTTCAATGCGAGTTTGATTATCGGTAACCACCATGGACGATCCCGGAGAGCGGCGAAGGCAACCGTCTCGAATGATTCTTTCGCGAGTTCGACAATCCGACGTTGCCGGTGCGAATGCGATCGGGATTGCAGCAAGCAGGCGCCACACCGTTTGGCCAACATGCTGACGTATTTGGGACTGCCGAACCGAATGTGCTGGAGCGGCTCGCAATACCAGTGATCGCCGCCGAGGAGCCTCCATGTCCAGTGATCGCAATTTCCGGTGGAGATCAGGAGATGGCCGCCCGGTTTGAGATACGCGATGGCTTGGGCGAGGGATTCCGAGGGGGACGCCAGATGCTCGAAGACATCAAACATTGTGACGACCTCGAATGTGCCTGCCTGTGACTTGCTAGGAGTCGTGAGGAACTCGGAGACACACGGAATCCCTGATTGCTGCAACGTGCGCCGCGCCGCAGCTGAGGGTTCAATCGCGTTGCGGTCCCATTCGGCTGGGAGCAGTTTCAAAAATGCACCGTCAAAGGCCCCGATGTCCAACACGCGAATTCTGTCGGTGCGAGCGTACCGTCGCAGCAGCCAAGTCCGGGCCATCGTCCAAGCGACATTCTCGGCGGGGTACTGCCACCGCTCGGTCGGCATCAGCGCATACATTCGTTGCAGACTTGAATCGCTGAGTGTCGGATGTCGAAACCCCAGCCCGCAGGACTGACAGATATAAAGCCGCGAGGCCGCTGCGGAATCGACCAGATGTCTTTCCTCAGGGGGAAGCGACTCGAGAGAGGCCGGCGAACGACACGCTCCGTGATCTTGCACCGCCCGACTGCCGCAATCGGGGCAGACGCAAGCGGCCACTGGCTCGGTTGCTTCCATGACTCGGCGTTTCACCAATTCGTGCATGCTATTCTGCCGTCGCCAGCATCAGGGAAGGTACTGAGTCCACCTCGGAATCAGCATCGAGTAGTCGCATGTTGGCAAAGCGAATGGGCCCCCAAGTGGAGGGCCAGCCGCGGCCCTGCAGCGGTCCCGGCTCAATCTCAAAATGCAGGACATCGGCGAGAGAATCGATCAGATGCCGACCGTCACTTCGAACCTCTGCCAAGGAAATCCCGCAGTGATATCGTCCTGGCGCGAGTTGCCCGGTCGGCATGCAGAGCCGATAGCAGCGACGTTCTCCCCTCGACGGCGCGGAGAGTGGAGTACTGAACATGCTGCCGACGGGCGATTCATCCTGCCGAAAAAATGTGAGTCCCACGAGAAACTCTTTTGCGGCTTGTTTTCCTCGAACGCCGATGCAAATGACGAGTTGGGCACCCTCCACCAACGGTTCTGACTGCTCCATCTCCAAGGTATCGAAGTTGAGTACCCCACTGAGGCCTCCGAACGGGCGGGCCAATTCGGCGACCGAAGACGCCGTCACCTGTGAGCTCGCGTTTTCCTCAATGTAGCGGTTGATGGCATCAGAGGTGAGCCCGCTGAAGACCAACTTCCCGCGAGAAAGGACCAGCGACCGGCTGGTGAGTGTGCGGACGGACGCGATGTTATGACTGACAAACAACACAGTCCTGCCTGATGCTGAAACCGCCTGCATCTGGCCGAGACACTTCCGCTGAAACTCCACATCGCCGACCGCTAACACTTCGTCAATGATCAAGATTTCTGATTCCAGATAGGCCGCCACTGCAAACGCCAGTCGGACTGTCATGCCCGACGAATAGCGTTTGACGGGCGTGTCAATGAACTGTTCCACGCCCGCGAAGTCGATGATCTCATCGAACTTGCGACGGACTTCTGTGTTGCTCATCCCGAGGATCGCGCCGTTGAGGTAGACGTTTTCGCGGCCGGTGAGTTCGGGGTGAAAGCCTGTGCCGACTTCCAGCAGGCTGGCGACGCGGCCGTGGAGTTCGACGTGGCCGGCGGTCGGGCTGACGATGTTCGACAGGATCTTCAGCAGCGTGCTCTTACCCGCACCGTTGCGACCGATGATGCCCACCACCTCGCCGGGTTGAACGTCAAACGAAACGTCTTTCAAGGCCCAGAAGTTGCCGTCGTCGTCTATTTGGCTGGGACCGTTACCTGGCAGCTTCGGCGCAGGGGCGTGGCCGTTGTGGCGACCGAACAGCCGGCCAGCCGCTGACGAGAGCCGCGCTCCCAGCGATTGGGAATGCGTGGCCCCGAGACGGTAGCGCTTGCCGAGATTCTCAACGCGGATGGCGGGGGTGGGCATGGGGGATAGTGGTTAGTGGTTAGGAAGTAGGGGGCAGAGTTCAAACACTAACCCGAAGCGTGAGCGAGGGCGTCGAGAGTTCCGCTTGGAGTCGTCCCTCGCTCACGCTTCGGGTTAGTGTTGAATCGTCCCTCGCTCACGCTTCGGGTTAGTGTTGGAGTCGTCCCTCGCTCACGCTTCGGGTTAGTGTTGGAGTCGTCCCTCGCTCACGCTTCGGGTTAGTGTTGAATCGTC
>JAYTGQ010000411.1:0-5630 GCA_043733345.1 Schlesneria sp. | reverse complement strand
GCGTGATGAACATCTCAACGCCGCCGATGCCCGAGGGACCGACATCTTCGACCTTGTACCCCACTTGAAATTTGCGAGTGTTCACCACGCGCTGCCGTCCGACGACCGTGCGCGGAACAGGCATTGGCTGAGTAAAGACCGGTTCCGGGTTGCTGTTCCAGCGGTCCTGTGTGATCTCCGGCTTGGTCACGGAGTTGCCCGAAACGAACTTCTCGGGAGCATTCTGGAACGTGGTCCCGCCAAACGGCGTGATGACCGGGCCGTTGTACGAGCCACCGACTGGTGGCAGTTCGACAGCCGGTGAAAGTACAGGCGGACGGGAATCCGCGAGATCATCAGGCTGAAAACGTTGCGTTGCAGGAGCGCGGTTGAAATCGAGAGCCGCTTGTTCGCCGCCGTCTTCGAGGCCCGCGATCGGGACGCGACGCGCCGGTTTTGGCTTCGAGATCGGCTCGCCATCCGCGGCAACCTGCAATTGCGATTCACCGCGTCCCACGTTGGTCGCACTGTCAGCGATGGTCCCACGCACGGTCACTTTACCTGGTTGAGCGACATTCCATGTCGTCTGCCCACTGGCACGCGGCGCGACCTCGACCACGTCCCACGCTTCACTGCCGGGTTGGAAGTACTCCAGCTTCAGCGTCGAAGCATCCAAGTTCGCGTCGGCCGCCTGCCACGAAAGCTGGACCCGCCCCGGTCCGACTTGCTGAAGCTTCACGTCCAACAACGGCTGAGCCGTATCGACCACGACGATCAGCCCGGTCTCGTACGAACCGACTTGGGGGTGCAATTGATTGCGCCCGTCGAGCGTCTTCACGGCGAACCAGTACTCACCGTCGCTCGGTGCTTCGTACTCGAACTTCCCGCCATCGGGTGCCAGCGTCTGAGTCAAGTTCCAAGTCAGACCGCGATCCGTTGACACATGCAACTGCAGCTCGCGAGCGTTCATGCGCTGGAGCGCCACCGAGTCAAATTTGAAGGGGATGCGGAAGCGATTCTTGTTGGTCGCAATCGGCTTCGGCAGCGGAGCGGCCAAAGCTTCGCCGTTCGCCAGCCACAGGCCGGTCAGCGCCAGCATCGCCTTGATTCGGCCGTCCATGCCGTTTCTCCATCATCCTGTCAGGTCGATCATCTGTGATCGGGGGCCATTCCTACCAACACGCACGATCCTTCGCGCAATGCCCCCGTCCCGCACAGACATACCCCTGCCTCGTCGCTATCGACGAGTTTCCTCGTGCCGCTTGAATCGGGTTGAAAGCGTTGGCTGAGTTTGACGGTCAAGCCCCCCTCGTGACCAACTTGCACCGGCGATTTCGGCCGAATGGCTCCCGTGGCCGTTCGGGTGCTCGGCCATCCAGACGGCCCTCGCGAAACGACTTTTCATCCCGAGACTGAAGTCCAGAGACCGAAGTCCGGCTTAGCCTTGTTAGCCGGACTTCGCATCGAGAGCACGCGCTCCGCAACGAGAAGTCCGGCTTTCGGAAAAGCCGGACTTCGACTCAGCCCCGATCGACGGCTGCCACCGCCACATCCAAGCGTTCGAGCAGGCGGTCCAACTCGGCCCGCGTCTCGTCATCAAGACTCCACGCATTCGGCGTGCGGCGGCGATCGGTGGTGAAGAGACCCCGCCGGTGCAGCACGTATTTTTCGACGGCTAGAAAACCATCCAGCCCCGCTTGAAGTTGCAGACTCACCAACGCGCAAATTGGAAAATAGAGGCGATACGCCGCGTCATCGTCCCGTCGCGCGAGAGCCTGCCACAACGCGACGATCGCGGGGAGGAACTCCATCCCCGGCATCGTCCCCGTGATGCCACGACGGAAGCTGTCGATCAGACAGACGCCGCCCGAGCCTTCAAAAATGCGGGCCTCACCACCAGTCGCATCGCGCAGCGCCGACAGATTGGGGCCGATTGGCGATGCCTCCGGTTTGAACAGAATCTTGTCGGGACCGAACCTGCGCAGCAGCTCGATGCAGGCCGGAATCGGGATCGGTTGACCGACGTAACCGGACGCATCTTGCACGATGACCGGTATTCCCACGCCGTCGGCCAACGCAATGAAGTAGTCGCGCACGGCGGCCACCGGCAGGCGCGTCGAGATCGGGGGGATCGCCATCACCGCGTCGGCACCCGCACGTTCAGCAAGCCGCGCGTACTCGAGCGCCTGCTTCGTCGATTCCGCTCCGACTCCCGCAAAGAACACACCACGTCCCGCAGTGAACTCTGCCAGTTTCTCGGTCAGCGCGACTCGCTCATCGAACGTCAGTCGCAACAGTTCCGAAACCATGCCGGTCCCCAGCCCATCGGCTCCGGCCTCAAACGCCCAATCGACCTGCCGCCGCAGACTCTCAACGTCGATTGAGTCATCATCGAGAAACGGCGTGTGAGCGATCGGCAACACGCCACGAATCGGCTTCCGCATGGTGATCGTCAGTCTTGGAGGGGATCAGGAATCTGGAGAACCAACACCAACCCGAAGCGTGAGCGAGGACACGAAAAAACGTGAGTGAGCAAGCCAATAGCACTGACGCGCTACCGCACTTCCTCGCTCACGCTTCCGGTTGGTGTTGTCACGTCCGTCCGTCCGTCGTTCGTTGCGGCATCACCGGTTGAACAGGAACGCCGGACTGTTGATGAGCGCCCACATCAGGTCTTGGGCACCTTCGGCGAGGCCGTTGTCGGCGAGATACTTCTCGCCCTGCTGGCGTTCCGCGTCGGTCGGCATCCGGTTGAAGACCGACAGGTAAATTTCTTCGACCATTTTTGTTGGCTCGGCCTTCGCGGCGAGCTGCTTCGCGATCAGGCCCTGAGGATGAACGATGGCCTCGGAGATCGTCGGGCCGTTGATGAGTGTCAACGTCTGTGCGAGGCTCACCTCGGACGAGCGCTCGCACTCGCACGGAGACTCGCGCGGGGCGCGGCCGAACATGTCGAGAAACGCGACGGCACCCGAGGCGTCCGGCAATTGCGACGCGTGAAAACCGCTGGGAACACCGGGCAGATTCGTGGGCGAACCGGTCGCCGTCATGATCGCGTCGAACAGTGATTCGGCAGCCAAACGGCGGGGCGTCACGTGCGAGTAGTTCGTGTCGTCGTCCTCGTTCCATTGGTCCGTCACGAACGTTCGCTGGTACGTGTGCGAGTTGGCGATCGTGCGGAGCAGTTGCTTGAGATCGAAGCCGCTCGCCACAAAATCGCTCGTCAAGGCATCGAGTAGCTCCGGATTGGACGCCGGGTTGCTGAGCCGGATGTCGTCCACCGGGTCAATGATTCCCTTGCCGTTCAGGTAGCTCCAGTAACGGTTCGCGAGACTCTTCGCGAAGTACGGGTTCTCTTTCGCGGTGAGCCACTGCGCCAGCTTGACTCGCGGCACATCGCTGGAGAGATCGACTCCTTCAAGCTGGAACGGGAAGACTGCCGCGACGGGCTGACCAGTACCGACGTGAGTCACCAGCGCCGGGGTCCGCATGTCGTAGATCATCTCCTCCGTACCGTTCTTGCCACCTTTGCGACCAACGCCGCCGAAGAACGACGAGAGCTGGTAGTACTGCGTCTGCGTCCACTTCTCGAAGGGATGGTCGTGACACTGGGCACAGACGAACCGCGTGCCGACGAAGACCTGCGTCATGTTCTCCATGACTTCGCGCGGCTCGCGAGCAATGCGGTAGTAGTTGGCGGGCGGGTTTTCGAGCGTGCTGCCGCTGGCCGTCATCAAGTCGTACACGAAGTCGTTGTACCGCTTGTTGGTCGCGACCCCTTCACGAATCCAATTGCGGAAGGCCCACACGCCTTGTTCGTTGATGAACTTGCGGTTTGAGAGGAGCAAGTCGCTCCACTTGAGCGTCCAGTGATCGACATAGGCGGGCGACGCGAGCAACTCTTCAATCATCGCCGAACGCTTGGTGCGCGAATCGCGTGCATCTGCGATGAACGCCCGCGTCTGATCGGCCGTCGCGGGGAGACCGGTCAAATCGAGTGACGCGCGACGCAGGAAGTCGGCATCGGTGCAGAGGCCCGCTGCCTGAATCTTCAGCTTCTTCAACTTGTTGTTGACGTGCGTGTCGATGAAGTTGAATTCGGCCGACTCCTGCCACGCATACCCCTCACGCGTGCCGAGAACAATGACCGTGTTGGACGCATACGTTCCTTCGTAGCGAACCAGCACCGATGCCTCGCCGCGCCGAACGGCTTTAACTTGCCCCGTTCCGCTGACAGTGGCGACTTCAAAATTGCTGGTCTCAAAGATCGCATCGCGAGTCACATCGCGCGACGAGCCGTCGGCGAAAGTGGCGATCGCGAGCATCTGCTGCTTGCTGCCCGACCGATCAAGAATCGGGTTCTTCGGCAGGATTTCGAGCTTCGTCGGGCGAGCCGCTTCGCTGAACTTGCAGCCTTCCGCGATCCATTGGTGAACGATTTTGTAGGCCCGCGATTCTTCATCGAACAGGAAGCCCCCCTCGTGAGGAACGCCTTGAGTCGGCTTGAGCAGCATCAGGCTGTCACTGGGATTCGCGCGGTTGAAGCGGCGACCGGAGACATCATCCACGAGTGCCCGGTAGTCATAGATCGGGTCGTACCCGCGCAGGCTCAACTTGAAACCCTTGCGTCCGGCTTGAGCACCGTGACACGTTCCCGCGTTGCAGCCGACCTTCGCCATGATCGGTTCGACATCGCGGACGAAATCGGTCTCGCGCGGCGTGATGTCTTTCACATCCACGGGCACCTTGACCGTGTGGCCTCCCGCTGAGACGACCAGTTCCGTCGAACCAACTGCCACCGGCACCGCATAGCCATCGCGATCAATCACGATCTGCGGCCCGCCCGCCGTGCGCGTCGCCGTGTCCGACAGATCGACCGACTTACCGTCGGCCGTTTGCCCGATGACCAGCACGCTGCGCGCATCGCGCACGTCACCGAGTGTCAACCGCTCGGGAATGGTCTGAATTTTGACGACGGCGGGCGCGTCCTGAGCCAGCGCTGCCGTAGCCAAACTCAAACCAACGGCCAGCGCCGCCAAGGTCGATCCAAACACGGTCGGTCGGAACATCGGAACACGTTTCATACGAGCAACTCCTAAGGACTATGGCGATCATTCGCCGCTTCGTTTGACGGTCTTGGTCTGGGGCAGATTCATTGCACAACGTCGGCTAGCCCGGTTGATTCACCACGGAAACCCAGCGCGGCTCCGCCGCAACCGAAAGGAACAAGAAGATGGTGGACAAGAAGATCGGAGAGGAAGCATCTGGATCTGGCTTTCATCTTCTTGTCCACCATTTTCTGGTTGAGGTCTTCTGATGGCTCTTCGTGGATGACGTGGGAGGTGACAGATTCTACGGCAGCGAGGGTCACTTGTTGAAGGTGCGGAAATCTTCGCGCCCCGCGAAGAAACGAAACCTTAGTCGTACGGAAATGCACGGAAGGGAAGCAGAGTCAGAAGTTGCGATGAATGAATCACATCGCACACCGCAGGCACTTTGTGAACCGGCTTTGTACGGCACCTCTTTCCCTTCCGTGAGTTTCTGTACGACTAACGTTTTGTTTCTTCGCCGGTCGCACAGAATTTCGGCAGAGCCGATTTGGCAAAATGATGAAGCACAGAATCATCCAGGCGGTCGGTCTCCGTGCGAGC
>JAYTGQ010000410.1:0-1934 GCA_043733345.1 Schlesneria sp. | reverse complement strand
CCATCAGCCGCTGGGCGCTAGCCCACGGTTAGAACCGGACGCTAGCGCGTTCCGGCTGATTTGCTGAACCCGAAAATTAAGACGTGACGCGGCACTAGCCCGACGCGCAAGCGAGGGGCTCACCGTCATCGAATGTTCAGCCCTCGCTTGCGCGTCGGGCTAGTTTGTCGAGGCGAAAACAGGTTTTGAAATGCCCTCTAGTGAGAGACGCAGAGTTCCGCAGTACGTTGGTTGTCAGAGTGCGCACGAACTTCGTAGTGTCTCGCTCCCAAACATTGCCCCACCAAAACAGCGATGAGTTCCCTGATGGAATCTGATGTCACGCCGTCCCCTTCTTTGCCACAGCAAGCGCCCGCTCAGACGCCGCTGGCGGGAGGCTACGTCGAACTGCTCGCCATCGCGGTGCCGATGGTTTTGAGTTCCAGCACGCAATCGCTGATGCACGTCGTCGATCGCGTCTTCATGACCTGGTACTCCAAGGAAGCGGTCGCGGCGGCGTTGCCGGCGGGAATTCTGTTCTGGTCGTGCCTCAGCCTGCCCTTTGGAATCGTCTCCTACGCGAACGCTTTCGTGGCTCAATACGACGGTGCGAAACAGCCGGCGCGCGTCGCGGCTGCGGTCTGGCAAGCGGCCTATTTCGCGTTGGCTTGTGGGCTGCTGCTCATCCCGTGCGCGTGGTTCTCGGTTGCGTTGTTTGATTTGGTCGGACACGAAGAGAGCGTGCGAAAATTGGAAGCGGAATACTTCTCCTGGCTCTGCCTGGGAGCGGTCTTCGCGCTGCTGCCTGCCGCGCTCTCAACCTTCTACAGCGGACGCGGTCAGACGCGAATGGTCTTGCTGGTGAATGGATCGAGTGTGCTGGTCAACGCCGTTCTCGTTGTGATCCTCGTGTTTGGATGGGGATCGATTCCCAAGCTGGGGATGACGGGAGCCGCCATCGCCACGAACTTGGCCAATGCGTTTGCCACGCTCTGCTACGTGTTCCTGCTAACGCGATCTGATGCGCGAGACACGTATGAGTTTTGGAAGCACTGGCGTTTCGATCGTCGTCTGATGGGCGATCTGTTGAAGTTCGGCGGCCCGAGCGGCTTGCAAATGTTTCTCGACGTGGCGGGCTTCACGGCGTTCATCATTGTCATCGGTTGGATCGGCAAGCACGAACTGGCGGCCACGAACATCGCCTTTAACCTGAACACGCTCGCCTTCACACCGGTCATCGGCGTCGGCATCGCGGTCTCCACACTCGTCGGGCAACGGATCGGCGAGGGACGCCCCGACATCGCCGAAAAGTCTGCCCGCAAAGGCTTCGTCGTGGCGGGAGGGATCATGGCCTTTTGTGGTGCCGTGTACGTCTTCGCGCCGCAGGTTCTGCTGGCTCCTTACGCCTATCACGCTGACGGTGAGAACTTTCAGGAAGTTCGCAACGTGGTGGTCGTGTTGCTGCGATTCGTGGCCCTCTACTCGTTCTTCGACGCGATGGCGATCGTGTTTGGATCAGCGGTCCGCGCGGCGGGAGACACGACGTTCTCGATGGTCGCCACCTGCTTCTGTGCTTGGGGACTCCTCGTCGCACCCACGTATCTGACGTGGAAGTTTTACGGGCCAAGTCTTTTCTGGAGTTGGATCTGGTGTACGGTCTACGTCACCGTGCTGGGCTTCGTATTTTTGATCCGGTTCAGGAGTGGGCGTTGGAAAACGATGAACCTGATCCACCATGAATCGCCCCCGCTCCCCGAGACGCACCTGTAGACCAGCGATGGTTGGCGGTTTCGTACTACTCGGTCTCGGAATCCTGTCGTACGGCGCGCATTTCCGTCTTCCAAAAGTAGCCTTCATCGCTCCGCGTGAAGGAAGCCGAGTACGATTCCAGCATCGATTGGCATCAGCAGCATCGACTCCCCATCGGCTTCCTTCACGCGGAGCGATGAAGGCTA
>JAYTGQ010000409.1:0-5636 GCA_043733345.1 Schlesneria sp. | reverse complement strand
CCGTCAGGCCCCGGATTCTGCGATGAAGAATCCGGGGCCTGACGGCACCCGGCTCACCTCGGAGAATTTTGAGAAACGTTCGTCGTTCGCAACACGAGACTTCAAACCATGACAACCCCAGTCGATCTTCGGGAACTGGCGTATGACCGACCGAGCCGCACCGGCGGCTCGGTGAGGCCGCGCCGTCGGCATTTGATGTCGCGCTACGTGCTGCCCGTTGTGATTCTGGCTGGCTTCGTCGGGCTGATGGTTTGGGCGTTGCGAGACACGCTGTGGACAGCGGCCTCGGTGACGGTCGTCCCTGTCGTCGCCAGTCGCGCCGAAGTTCAGCAGGCCGACACGCCGTTGTTCCAGGCGGCCGGATGGGTCGAGCCTCGGCCGACGCCGGTCATCGTCAGTTCGCTCGTCGAGGGAGTCATCGAGAAACTGACGGTCATCGAGGGGCAAGCCATCGAGGCGGGTGAACCGGTGGCGTTTCTGATCGACAAGGAAGCGAAGCTCGGTGTCCAGCAGGCCGAGGCCGAAGTGCAACATCATCGCGCGGTACTCGACTCATCCAAGGCGGCGCTCGAGGCGGCGAAGGTCTACTTCCGCGAACCGATCTCACTTCAAGCGGGGCTGGCCGAGGCGGAGGCTCAACTGGCGAAGGTACAAACCGAGTTGAACCGGCTCCCGTCGCTCCAGCGTGCGGCTCAGGCCAAGGTGGCACTGGCCGAGCAGGAGGTCGAGAGCAAGACCAAGTCGCAGGACGCGGTCGCCGCCATCATCCTGCAGCGCGCACGCAGCGAACTCGAAGTCGCCCGGGCCTCGATTGACGAGTACGCAGCGCAGACCAAGTCGCTCGCCCTCGAACGAGTCGCGCTGACGAAGCGCCGCGACGTGGTGCAGCGTCAGCTCGAACTCAAGGTCGAGGAGACGCGCAATCTGGCCGAGTCTGATGCGAAGCGGCATTCGTCGGAGGCACAGGTGAAGCTCGCCGAAACAGCGCTCGAGTTGGCGATGCTGAAGCTGGAGCGGATGACCGTTCCGGCACCGATCTCCGGGCGCGTGCTGGCCCTCGTTGCGCGACCGGGCACAAAACTGATGGGCCTCGCGCCGGGAGCCATGCAGGACGCGAGTACCGTCGTCACGATGTACGACCCGCACAGCCTGCAAGTTCGCGCCGACGTACGGCTCGAAGACCTGCCGCGCGTCCTCGTCGGCCAGTCCGTGCGGATCGAGACGGCGGCAGTGGGCGAGCCAATGACCGGCAAAGTCATCACGGCGACCTCGCTGGCCGACATTCAGAAGAACACGCTGCAAGTGAAGGTCGCCATCGACGCACCGCCCTCGGTCATCAAGCCCGACATGCTGGTGCAGGTGACGTTTCTCGCACCGCCGTCGCTGAAGCCGCTCGACGGTAGCGAGTCGCCGCTGCGACTGATGATCCCGCGCGGCCTGATCGACACCTCGTCGGGATCGTCCACCGTCTGGATCGCCGACCAATCCGAAGGCGTCGCCCGCCGTCGTACGATTACCACCGGAGCGGCCCAGTCCAACGAACTGGTCGAGGCCACCACCGGCCTCTCCATCGGCGACCGCCTGATCGCCTCGGGCCGGGAAGGACTGACCGAACGCCAGCGCATCCGCATCCGGGGCGAGGAGGATTCGCAGAATGCGACTTTACCAACGGGCGTCTTGCCCCACGAACCGCACGACAAACCCAAGAGGCTGTATTGAACACGTTTTCGTAGGGTGGGACCAGCGGAGCGCAGGCCCACCAAGTCGATGTTGATGCCACAACATGGTGGGCCTGCGCTCCGCTGGTCCCACCCTACAAAATCAGGACACCACCATGTCACTCGTCGAAATCGAAGCCGTCACGAAATCGTTTGCCAAGGGCGACCAGACCATCACGCCTCTGAAGGAAGCCAGCCTGAGCATCGAGCGGGGCGACTTCGTCTCGCTGATGGGGGCGAGTGGTTCGGGCAAGAGTACGCTGCTGAATCTCGTCGCGGGGATCGACCGTCCGACGGCGGGCCGCATCGTCGTCGATGGCGAAGAAATCACTCGCCTCTCGCGCACCAAGCTGGCGCGCTGGCGAGCAGCCAACGTCGGCTACATCTTTCAAATGCACAACCTGATCCCGGTCCTGACCGCCTACGAAAACGTCGAACTGCCGCTGCTGTTGCTGCCGATGTCCCGCACCGACCGGCAGCGGCGAGTCGAGATCGCGATGCAAGCCGTCAACCTGACCGACCGAGCCGACCACTATCCGCGTCAACTTTCGGGTGGTCAGGAGCAGCGCGTCGGCATCGCACGCGCCATCGTTGCCAACCCGACCATCGTCGTGGCCGACGAGCCAACCGGAGACCTCGATGCGGAAACGACCGAACAAGTCCTCGAACTGCTGAGGCGGCTGAACACGGAACTCGGCATGACGCTGCTGATGGTGACGCACGATCCCAACGCAGCGGCCATCGCCGGACGGCAGTTGCGGCTCGACAAGGGCAAGCTGATGGAGAGCAAACGAACGCCAGTGTCCGGTCCCCTCTCCCCGGCTCTGCGGGGAGAGGGTTAGGGTGAGGGGTCTTCTTGTGATTACCGATTACAGGCGATGAAGCCATGAAATGGATACGAGTCGTTTTTTGGTGGTGTCTCTACATGTGGGCCGGGCTTTCCGGGCTGCTCGTGATCGGCAGTCTCATTCCGCTGGCTTTCATGGTCGATTTCACCATCGAGAACCAGACGAATGAGTCCTTGCTCGTGACGCCCGTCGGGGCCGTTGGGAAGGGGGGCCATCGACATCTCCTGCCGGTATCGATCGCCGGTTTCATTCACGTTCCCGCGAAACAGGCATCACGTTTCAGAATTGCTCCCGGAGGAAGTGTGTCCATTTCCTATGACCTGGACGACATCAACTTTTCCGAGATCGTCGTTGAGAATGAACAGGGCGAAGCTCGTCAACTGGTGACCGATTCAACGCCAACCCAGAATCAATACCACGGACCTGGGCAAAGGAACTTTGCGATCATGGATTGGAATGAACTGGAGCCACTGTCTGATGCCGTCAAGGCGGTCCTTCTTGAACCATTTCCGCATCAACTTCAGTGCCGCTTTCTGGTGTTCTTCGTCTCTCCGTGGATTCTGTTGGCGATTGTGAAGGCAATCTCACGACGGAAGTTTCCAATCAAACAAGCCGAAGACCCCTCACCCTAGCCCTCTCCCCGCAGAGCCGGGGCGAGGGGACAAAGCCAAGACAAAGAGAAACCGATCATGTTCCGCTTCGCTCCCTACGTACTAAAAAGTCTTTGGGGTTGGGTGGCCGGGGCTGGACTGAGGCTCAGTGAAGGTAGCCCCGGGGTTTCGCGAAGATGCTCCAACCCCCGGCCACCCCACCGCCAACCCCCAAACTGAGTGTTGACGAAGCACTAGATTCGCCGTGTTTCTCGGCAACCCTGGGAGAATGTCCGAGGTTCCACCGCTGTCTCACTACGTCTGGCTGGTCGCGATCCCGGTCGTCTGCGGAATCAGCCTGTTCCGCTGCTACGCCGCTTTGGAATGGCTGGGTTTCGTGGAGCCGGCGTTCTCGACGCGATTCCTCGTCGTGATTCATGGCGTCTTCAGCACGCTGGTCCTGTACTTCCTCACGATGTGGCGACTGTCGCGCCCGCCACTGCCACAGCCACAGGAGTGAGCCGCTCGGCCGAATCAGGACGATGCGGCGACACGCTCATTCAAACTGGTCGCCAAGGGCGATGTGGCGGCCGCGCAGAAAGTCGGCGGTTGTCATGGGACGTTTGCCGTCGGGTTGAAGCGAGATGATTTTGAGGCAGCCTTCGCCGCAGGAAACGATGAGTTGATGATCGGCGACGCTGGCGACCGTGCCTAATGCGGTCGCTTCGCTGGAGTCGGCAGCAACCGTTTCGACAGTCAGGACCAGCAACCGCAGCGGGGGTTTGCCGGTCTGATGCAGTTCAGTGAACGAGCCGGGCCAGGGTTGCATGCCGCGCACATGACGGGCGATCTGTTCGGCGGATTGCTTCCAGTCGATGCGGCCGTCGGCCTTGGAGAGCTTACGGACGCGCGTGACTTGTGCCGGGTCTTGCAGCTCGCGCGAGACGGTTCCCGCGATGATTTCGTCGATGACGCGCAATGTCAGCGAGACGGCGAGCGCCGCCAGACGCTGTTCGAGTTGGCCAGTTGTTTCGCTGGAGTCGATCGGCGTGGCGACGCGGCCGAGCATCGGGCCAGCGTCCATCTTTGGCTCGATCTCAATGATGGTCACGCCGGTCTCAGCATCACCGCTCAGGATGGCGGCGTGAATGGGAGTCGCGCCGCGGTACTTCGGCAGCAGTGACGCATGAATGTTGATCGTGCCTTGCGGCGGAACGGCCAGCACGGCAGAGGAAAGCATTTGACCATAGGCCGCCACAACGAACAGGTCCGCATTCAATGCCTGTAAGTTGGCGACGGACTCTGCTGTTTTGATCGACTCGGGCTGAAGTACGGTCACACCGCGCTCGACGGCCGCGACTTTCAGTGGGTTCACGTGCTGGTGGTGCCCGCGTCCCAAGCGATCAGGTTGCGTGACCAAGCCGACCACTTGGTGCGGCGAATCGAGCAGCGAAAGAAACGACGGCAGGGCCAGATTCCCGGTCCCCATGAAGACGATGCGAAGACTCACGACGGCGGTTCCTGTTTGTAAGGGGGGGCACTCCTGCCGAACGGCTGGAAGCGAATTCAAGACGCGACCGACAGAAGTCGCCGCCGTAGTCCGGACCCCTTGGTCCGGACGTGACCGTGACCGTGACCGTGACAGAATACGCCGACAAATCGTGTTGTTTCAGCGGCCTCATCCGGACCAAGGGGTCCGGACTACGGCCTTCACCCGCTGGATTCCGACTTTTGTCGGTCACGTTCAACAAAAAAGGACTCGGAGCGATCTGCTCCGAGTCCTTTCATCAATGTCGCCTGGCATCACTCACAACGCGATGCTGAAGAGTTGCCCGACCAGGATTTGAACCTGGACCAAGTGATTCAGAGTCACTCGTGCTACCGTTACACCATCAGGCAAGAGGTTTGGCTTTCGGAGCCGTGTTGTGAGTCTAGGCTTTGTCGGAAAATTTTCAGCCGGAACGCGCTAGCGTCCGGTTTCTGCGGGAAACCGTGGGCTAGCGCCCAGCGGCTAATAGTTTTCCGACAAAGCCTAGGATTCTGAAGCCAAGACTCGGGCAGCGAAAGCGTGCAAAGTATACTGGTCCACCTTGTTTTGCCAATTCAGAACGGGTTGTTTTTCTGGCTCATCTGACAGTCCGTATCGGTCATTGGCGCTGGGCCGGTTGTTCCTCACGCGCCCCTGAGTGAAACATTGGCGAGCCGCATGCCGTCAGGTGCGGGCGCTTGATCGTCGCGGGGAAACCGGTGGCCTGACGGCGGCTTTGCACATTTAATGTAGGGTGAGCATCGCCCACTACAATCAAAGGTGTATTGGTGGGCCGTGCCCACCCACCCCTTTCAAGGTCTTTGGTTCGTGCTACAACCCGCGTGTTGACAGAGATTTGTCACCAATTGGGAGGGCACAGGGATGTTGCCGGGTGGAGTGTTGGACAAGTTTATCGAGCGGTGTCCGGCGGCGGTGATGGTGCGGGCGACCG
>JAYTGQ010000408.1:0-5639 GCA_043733345.1 Schlesneria sp. | reverse complement strand
GGTGCATTCGCTCCGCGAATGCCTTTCGAGGGTGGGGAGCTTCCCGTTTGCCAGCCCGCTTCCACCACGCGGGCATTCGCGGAGCGAATGCACCACAGAAGAACGGCCGACGCTCAATTGCCACCAAGACGTAACTCGTCAATTTCCACGCTCACTTCACTCCCAGACCCGCGAAACCCGATATGCCCCTGCCGACTGTCGATCTGCGTCCCTACTTCGTACCGCTCGTTGAGATGGAAGGCGTTCTCGATTGGAAGGCGATCTTTGGGAACGACCATCCCGTCGAGATGGACATCGGCTGCGGACGCGGCAAGTTTCTGTGCGACTCGACGGTGGCGCATCCCGAAACGAACTGGCTCGGCGCGGAACTCGATTACACCGAAGCCCGCCGCGCCGCGACGCGACTCGCCAAGCGATCGCTCCCCAACGGTCGCGTCATCGGTGGCGATGCTCATGAACTATTGTCGAAGCGCGTCGAACCGCACTCCGTCGCGGCGGCTCATGTCTACTTTCCCGACCCGTGGTGGAAACGCAAGCACCACAAGCGACGGCTGTTCACGGATGAGTTCGCCGACCTGCTGGCTCGTGTAGTCAAGCACGGCGGATTCGTTCACTCGTGGACGGATGTGGGCGAATACTTTGAAGTCATCAGCTCCCTGATGAATCATCACGCCGAGTTCACGCCGCAGTCGCCGCCGCCCGAACCGGCCGGTGCCAACGATCTCGACTATCTCACCAACTTCCACCGTCGTGGCAGAAAAGCGGGCAGCAACATCTGGCGCGGCCTGTGGCAACGACGGTGAATGGTTCGGCGCTAGTGCTTCGTCGATACTTGATTAAGGGGTTGGAATGCGAGTCGTGGAACGCCTCGCCTACGTAGCTCAGTCGTTCCACGACTGAGACTCTCGGCAGACAATCAACCCCAAAACTGAGGGCTGACGGGGCACTAAGCGTTGTCGGAAAGCTGCCGAAAGAGTGTCCCGGATGCTTTGAGAGTCCGGGACACTGCAAACAGCCGTTGGTCACGGCTTCGTCGTCGAGTCCGCCGCGTACTCGATCTCGCAACCGACCGGCCGCGTCTCACGAATCTCGACCGGCTTCCCTGTGAGCAGCGCGTCGAGAGCAGCGCGAGTGTAGTGGGTCTCAACCTTCGCGGCGTCGCGCCCGTTGTCGTCGAGCGCCCCCATGTAGCTGACGCGGCGATCGGCATTCAGCACGAAGACCTGCGGAGTGGCGGTCGCTCCGTACCTCTGCCCCGTCAGTTGCGAGGGATCGTGCAGGTAGAGGAACGAAAACTTGGCGTCGTCCGCTCGCTCCTTCATCTTGTCGAGACCGTCTGACTTGGACTGACTCACACTGATCGCGATCAGTTCAACATCGCGCGCCCGATAGTCGGTCGCGAGTTGTTTCAGTCGCTCCTCGCAGGCCGCTGCGATCGGGCAGTGGTTGGCGATGAACACGAACACCACGAGCTTGGCTTTGCAGTCGGCCAGGCTGTGTCGTCGGCCATCAATGCCGGTCAAGTCACTCCACGCGGGGGCCGCATCGCCAACGCTCAACACGCGGTTGAACTTGCCCGCGTAGGCGTCAGCGCCAACGAGCAACGCAGTGCCGACGAACAACATGAGGCGGATCTGCCGGAAGAGTCGCGGCATCATGTGTGTCGTCTTTCGCTCCGCCAAAGAACGTGCTTTCGCAGAGCGAAAGATGACAATCGCAGGCGGTGAAATGCGGAGAAAACGCCGCGTCACTTGCCCGCCGAGTCCTTCTCGGTCGTGAAGCCCGCTGGCTGAATCACGGCTTCGTGCGGGACCAGCTTCTCGATCGACTCACCTGAAACCTGCAAGAGCGTTTGTTGACCAAAGGCATTCAACACGGTCTCGTTGGTGACGAACTTGCGTGTGCGGATCAGGCCACGTTCGATGTCAAACTCGATCGTTCCCGAAGGCGTTTGCTGGGCGAGTTGCCCCTGTGCTTTGGCGTCGTTCAGCAGAGCCAGAATTGAGGTCTTGAACTTGATCGTGGCGATGCCGTCGGCGATCCCGATCAGTTCAAACTGCCGCAGCATTGGAACCGGCTGGTACAGACCCTGCCCTGCTGAGATCGACTCGTTGTACTTTTGCCTCCAGCGGTGGCCGACTGCGATGGGCTCGGTGGGGAGCGGAACGAGGAAGCTCATTTTGGGATCGGCCTTCGCGGCCGCAGCGGCGACCGCCGGAGGGACGTTGGCCTCCAGCAACTTCACCGACTTCAACTCACCGCTGGGAGTGAACAGGAACCGGGCCATCGGCTTTCCGACGGTCTCTTTGTGGCGTTGAAATTCGGGAGGCGCGAGCTTGTCTTTCGCGCTGTCGAATTCGACCAATGGCTTCTCGGGCAACTTGGCCGACATCCGGATTCGATCGATGATCGGTTCGAGCAATGCCGAGCCATCTTCTTCGATCGTGACGACGCGGTAGTGCTTGGCGGAGTCGTTTCGTTGGAGCGTCTCGAACGCGTTGCCCGCCTGCTGTGTTACGTAGCGAACGTGATCGGCCACTTCGTAGTGAAAGAATTGCCCCGGCTGAAACTTGTACTGGAGCAGCACCGTCGTGGCTGCGGGTTTGGCTGGCTCAACGGACGGAGCCACTGCCGAAGCCGCCGCTTCCGACTCTTCGGCGAGAACGGACTGCCCGGTTCCGACGATCAAACTCACACCGGCGATCAGAACCGTGTAGACGATCACTTCACAGCCCAACGCACGACGGAACCAACTCGCTCGAACCAACATGTCCGACCCTCCTGGCGACACTATTTCCTGCTGCTCAACACTCGTCGAGGACGCAGTCCCGCTCAACGACGACCGGGCGGGCCGAAGACTAGCAGACACTCTTCAGACCGTGGAGACCAGTTTGTTTCCACGGCGGTGGTCATCAACGACGGAAGTCCGGCTTATACCGCTCGCGGGAGGAGCGGACACTAACCCGAAGCGTAAGCGAGGAGGCAAAGCACGTCCTCGCTTACGCTTCGGGTTAGTGTGAAATGTGCCATCCTCACCCGCGAGCGGTATTGCTTTGTTAGCCGGACTTCTCTTCGGGGGTGACCAGCCGGGGAGAGGGGTGATCCGCCGGGGAGAGAAGTCCGGCTTTCCGAAATGCCGGACTTCAACAGGGCTTCACCTCAGTTCAGCGAGGCGTCTTTCACACGGTACGGCATCAGCGAGTCGGCCTTGAAAACCTGCTCCAAAGCGACTTCATAGACTTCGTAGGGATCGGTTTCAAACACCAGCGAGTGACTCCCCGTGTGAAGCAGCCAGTCACCTCGTTCAATTTCGTTCTCAAGCTGTTCCAAACTCCAACCGGAATAACCCGAGAAGACGCGATATCGGATCGAGGAGTCCTCGTCGTCGTCCGGCATCAGCACGCGCTCGAAAGACTCGGCGCTCCCTCCCACGAAAACGCCTGCTGCGGGAGACGACTCCGAACTGCCGACCTCTTCCGAATCATGCAGCATGACCAACGCGGTGGGTTCGACGGGGCCACCGATGAAAACAGGTTCGTCGGATTCGGCAATGTTGAAGTGTCCCGAGAGAGCATGACAGACACGCACAGACGAGGGACGATTCAGCACCAAACCGGTGGCCCCTTGTGAGCCGTGCTCCAGCATCAACACCACGGTCTTGTAGAAATGAGGATCACGCAGAGACTTGGCGGCAACCAGACACTGACCGCGCAATGAGTTGGACATGCAGACTCTCCGTCAGCCGATTTTTGAAACGTTTTTGAGGCCGCATCGTGCGAGTGAGATTCAACAGTGACAGAAACCGATGAGCCCTGTTCGATTCTAGCGGCAGCGCAGACCCGGCGAAATGAGTCTCTCGACGCCACGCAGACTGCGGATGTCCTCCTTGGTGACGAGACCCTTGTTTCGTAGGGTAATCCTCTGGCTTGCCCTTTTTTCCAACGGTATTCACGGGCAAACGAGACGCTTACCCTACGTTTTTCAATAGGCTATTTAAAGGTGCCGCAACATGCGTCTTGTCCGAATGATTCTGTGCCTGTCGATGATGGTGTTCTGCTGGGAGTCCGAATTCGGTTCGAGGTTCCTGTCGTGCCACGCGGCTGACGTGGATGTGAGTTGGCTGGCGGACGTGCAACGTCCGCCCGACAAACCGTCGTCATTTGATGTCGGCACAATGCGACCGCTGCTCGTGACGGACGGCGGCAAAGTGGTGAGCGATCATGCGGAGTGGCAACAGCGGCGCGAGACTCTTCGCGGCGCGTGGCTCTCGTTTCTCGGGCCGATGCCCGCCGCTCCGGCCAACAACATGTTGGAGATTTTGAAGAGCGAAGTCGTGTCGAGCGAGTCGCATCCCGAGGTGACTCGGCAACTGATCCGCTACGAATGTGAAGTGGGATTGTTTGTCGAGGCGTATCTGCTGCGACCCGATTCAGCGAAGTTTCCCGGTGCGCGGCCGGGGATCGTCGCGCTGCATTCGACGACGGACAAGACGATCGACGAAATCGCGGGGGTGGACGGTCGCGAGTCGCGTCATCTCGGATTGGGTCTCGCGCGGCGCGGCTTCGTCGTGATTTGTCCGCGCTGCTTCCTGTGGCAGAATGCCGAGACGTTGCCCAAAGCGGTCGAGCAATTTCACGAACGGCATCCGCGCACGCTCGGAATGCACAAGATGCTCTACGACGCGCTGCGCGCAACCGACATCCTCGCGGCTCAACCCGGCGTGGACGCGAAGAGACTCGGTGCGGTGGGCCATTCCCTCGGCGCGAAGGAGGTTCTCTATCTCGCCGCGTTCGATGAACGGATCAAAGCGGCCGTCGCGAGTGAAGGAGGTCTCGCGTTGAGATCGACCAACTGGGACGCCCCGTGGTATCTCGGCCCGCACTGCCGTGAAGCGAACTTCGAACGGAACCATCACGAGTTGCTCGCGCTAACGGCTCCCCGCGCGATCCTGTTTCTCGGCGGTGAGACCGGTCCCGGCGCGGCCGATGGTGATCGAAGCTGGCCCCTCATCGAAGCGGCTCTCCCCGTCTACCGCCTCTACCACGAACGCCCGCGTATCGGCCTCCTCAACCATCATCAAGGCCACTCCATTCCCGATGACGCGGGTGCGAAGTTGGTCGAATGGCTCGAAACGTATCTTCGATGAGCCGAGTTTTTTGTACGCCCAGTATCAACGGTAACGGGAGCAAACTGCTCCGCGAGTCACTTTGGGACCACTTCAACAATACACCGCCAAATCGGAATCGGTTTTCCCAACGTCGCGGGCTTGTACGGATTTGCATCCTGACCTTCAGGTGGTTCACAAATGGCGAGCTGCAACTCATATCGTCCCGGAGTTTCAGGAGTACGACACGGCCCCTCGAATGCCATCGTTCTCCCGAAAATATCGCAGCCAGCAGAGATTGTTCCAAATCGTTTTTCTACCACTTGAGGCTGGCCGCTCATTCCGGCCGATTTATAAAACACCCACACCATCACAATGGGCTTGCCGGGGGGCCTTATACCTCACGCGGTCATGTAGTGAGACCTCTGAGCGGGGCGGCGTCAGCCCAATGGCACTGACTTTACCTCAGTAACCCGCAGCGTAAGCGAGGGAAACAAGGGGAAACGCCTCATGTCATCGCCCTCGCTCACGCTGC
>JAYTGQ010000407.1:0-5643 GCA_043733345.1 Schlesneria sp. | reverse complement strand
TTCGATGAGATGGTGATCTACGAAGATCAATGCACGCGAGGCCGGGCCGATGGCGAAGTGATCCGTCTCATGCGACAGGGCCTCGAACGCGGCCAACGTCTTCTACCCGAGAACATCCACGAGACGCGGGGCGAGATGCTGGCAATCGAAATGACGCTCAGAAAAATGCGTCAAGGAGACCTCGTGCGGATCCAAGCCGATCAGGTCGAAGAAGTCATCCAGTTCGTACAGCAACTGCTCCCGAAGTTGGTCGCCGAACATCTGGTCCCCACCCGGTAGTCGCATTGCGACATGTAGAGTGTGTGGAGTCTTCGGAACGCACCTGGCAAGAATTGCGATTCGTGAGACGGTGCGTTCCGAAGACTCCACGCACCCTACGTCACTTCTTCATGAACTCGCTCATGTCGATCCGGACCATCGCGCGTTCGTAAGTACCTGCCACAGCGCAGTCAGTATGAAGAGAATCGGCCTTTCAACTCATCAGAATTCGCAGGCACGTCGGTTGCGAGAGAGGATAAGGTTTCGCCCAGTCGGCGGGCTGACGCCCATTGCCAACCCACGGAATTTGCTGAATCTCTCTCGGACACAGATTCAGCGCCATCACTGGTCCGAATCTCGGTTTGCTCAAGAAAGGGTTTCCATGCCAACGATGCCATTCATTCGTCGCCTCGCATTGCCGCTGCTGTTTCTCGGAAGCGCCTTCGTCTTGGGTCGCACTGGGCTGTCACAAAGTTACGACTTCCGGAATTGGGGAACTCCAAGCGAATATTGCAGTAATCTGTCCAGCATCTACTGTCCGTTTTCATCCGTATATTTTTGCCTTCCTCCTTCGCATTGCACGGTCGGGTCTGATCACAAGCCGATGAACGACGGCCCGTTCCCAACCTGTCAGTATACGAGCTGGAGCGGCCACACCTGCACAGCCGCCGTCGGTGTCGCCGCCGTCACACCCATCTCGGACGAGAAGATGTGTGTCTTCCAAACTTGGTTACCAGGGTGTGTTGGTCCTACGACTGGCTTGCCCGCAAAACCACGATGCTACCGCGAATGTACAAATCCAACGACATTTAATTAGGTGTCCCATGTGGGTCTTAGTTGTTGCTGCGGCGTTAACGGCAATGGAACCCGCCGAGGAATTCCAGTGGGCGCTGGCCGTGTTGGACCGGCAGCAAACGGCCCTCGGTGAGTACGAGATCCGATTTGAATTGGAAGAAACGCATTCGTTTGCCGGCAAGGCAGCAACTCCCGTTCACTATCATGTTGCCTATCGACAATGCGAGGCGGGGCACCGGAGGCGACTGGAACGCATCGACCCTGCCAATCCGCAGGAGTCCCAAGCCGGATTTGTGGACGTGTTTGATGGGAAATCATTTCGGAGACATGACCGGATCGGGGCACGAGGGGCGATCCAAAGTCAACGCGATTTTACACCGAATTACCGGCTGGCTTACATGTCGGACAAGTCGCTAGCCAAAATCCTCAGATCTGAACCGGAATCGCGATCAGTCAAACATGTTGTTGACGAAGGCCGGGACTTTCTCGTCGTCTCTTGGCCGATCAAGGGCATCCAAGGGGAAAAGCACTACTGGCTCAATCCGAAGTGCAACTATGAGATTGATCGTGTGCTCTTCGAGGCCCGGCATCATCCGGGGGATTATCCTGATCGCCGCAAAATAACTCGCTATGAAATCCGGGTCGAGGACTATTGGAATGAAGGAGACATCTTCCTCCCCTCCAAGGTGAGGATCCGAAACAATTCGATTGGAGGCACGGATGGGGACTACGAAATGAGCAGTACCGTGCTGCGCGTCACGTCAGTGACCCCCAACGCCAAATTCGGCGACGAGGAGTTTAAGATCACGTTTCCGAAGGGATGTCTCGTCACGGACGTGGATCGTCAGGTCTTCTATACGGTCGGTGATTCCAAAGGGGAGCAGCCGTTTCGATCCATCGGTAATCTTTCGAGTACACCAATGTCGCACAGGTCGCCGGTTAACTGGTTCCTAATCATTGGCGCGTTGGGCATCGCAGCCGGCTTGGTGATTCGATATCGCCGCAGCCGACTCGGCTGATTGCTTCGGAAAGGGTGACCATGTCAAAAGGCCGAGTGATCGTGATCGCCGTGGTGATTGCAGCGGTCGTTTTTTTGTTTCAGTCGCAGCGCCATTCTGGCCCCAGCCTAGAGATCCCGGTGGCCGTTGATCTCGGCGTAATGAATCATGATGAATTCAAAACCGTCGTAGTCAACATTCGCAACATTGGGGGAAGGCTGTTGGAGCTTGGCACACCGTCCGCAGGCTGTGCGTGTACCACCGTGAAGCTGAGTGAAATGCCCCTCGCACCTGGTGCCACGGGATGGATCAGTTTCACCTACCACGCCGCACAGGGACCAGGGGGACGGGTGGAGTTGGATGCGACCATTCCCTCCAACGACTCCCTTCATCCCACGCGCCGACTGCGGCTCTTTGGGAAGATGCGGGATTCGGTGTATGCGATTCCATTGTCAGTCAATGTCGGAAAAGTGCGTGTTGGCTTGGGCTGGGAGCAAAAGGTTCTGCTCAGACACAGCAACCCTGAGGCGGTTATGGGAACACCGACTGTCACAACTTCGGATGCGTCACTCTCTGCGATCGTTGAGAGCGATGGACGAGACTTTGTCGTCATCGTTGGTGAACGTGTCGTGAAAGACGTTCGTGAGCGACACGAGTTTGCGACGATCACGCTCGAAGGATCGGAGACTTCGAAGATCCGAGTGCCATTAACCATCCATGGAGAATCATCCGTCGTAGTCAGCCCACCCACAGTGATGTTTGGAGCGGCAACCAAGGTTGGCGAGAGGGAGATTCTCACGCTCACCGCCATGCAGCCTTTTTACGTTCGCTCAATTCACGCACCGGAAGGAGTTGAGGTCACGGCTCATTCCGATGTTGGCGAGGAGCACCAGCAGCATTTTTGGGTCAGACTGACGGCCAGTCCCCTTCAATTCGTGGATGATGAAATCCGTTTTGAAGTTTCGGGGATCGATCCGGAGAAAATGATTTCTGTTCGTTGTGTGATCGCGCCTGCGGGATGACTCCAATGTGTTTGCGGCGTCGAGGTTTCTCCATCGTTGAAGTACTGGTCACGTTGGGCGTTCTGTCCATGTTGATGGGATTTCTGCTTCCGGCCGTTCAGCGAACTCGTGAAGCCGCTAGGCGCACGCAGTGCCGGAACAACCTCAAGCAACTCGGCATAGCTCTGCACAACTACGATTCCATCCATCGTGCGTTTCCACCGGGAAGCGTCCCGGCGGCATGGTGCTTCAAGGCGATGCTCCTCCCGCAACTGGGCGATGCCGTCGGCTTCTCGCAGATTGATTTCTCGAACAACATCGACCCACTGAGCGGTTGGTACTCCTGCGGCCCTGAGTCGTTGCGGCTGGCGCAAGTTTCAGTGGAGCCGGATCGTGTTAGCCGCCCCGTCTTCTACTGCCCAAGTGACCCGAGCGCCGGTAGCGGACTGCCCGGGTGGCGAAAAGGGAATTATCTGGGAGTTAGCGGTGACGGTGTCGGTGATGTGACAACTGCATGGGAGCATCGCCCCGGCGTGCCATTGCCACCGGCGAGGAAGGGAACGTTATTTTTCTGCAGTCACGTTTCGGTTGCCGACCTTCACGATGGCACGTCATCGACAATCGTGGTGGGTGAGCGTGGCGTCCAAGGTTACGCTGCGGACCTCTGTGCGGGGTTCGGAACATCTGAGCGTTTCAGTTGGCTCGCGACAGGAGGCGGACTGCGTGAGTGCATCCGAGGGAATCCAGAGAACGATCTGCATTTCTGGAGTCACCATTCCCACGGAACACACTTCCTCTTCGGGGACGGCCACGTCGGTTTTCTGAGTAATTCAATATCGAATGAAATCTATTGGTCACTCTCGACTCGCGCAGCTTCCGAGACGATTGCCGAGTTTTGAGGGGAACCGACCGTGGGGTGGCTCAATCATGTAGGCTGCCTCGAGTCTTCGAGACGCAGCACTCTGGTAGCCGTTCACGGAATTGAAATTGGTCTTGGGTGGTTTTCAGGAGTGATGGTACTGTCCGTTGATGGACGCCAAGGACGAGTTGATCGCGGAATCGCGGGCGCTGGTTGAACAGCAGGCTCAACAGATTGAGCGGCTGACGCAACGGGTGGCGGTGTTGGAATTGCAGCTGGCCAAGGCTCGGAAGGATTCGACCACGTCGTCGAAGCCGCCGTCGAGTGATCTCACGAAGCCCAAGCCGCTGCGACCGCCGCGGCGTCCCAGGCGAGCGAAGCGCGGCGGTCAGCCGGGGCATCCGAGGAATCTGCGTGTGCCCCTGCCGCCCGAGCGGGTTGACGAACAGATCGACTATGAGATCACCGCCGCAGACATTCAGCGGCTGGAGCTGACGCCGACCGACGAGTTTGAAATCATCCAACACATCGAACTCCCCGAGTCGCCCGTGTACGTCACGGAGCATCGGCTGCGGGTGTATCGTTCGCGGGAAGGCGATGTCTATCTGCCCGATGTTCCCGACATTTATAACCGGCCGATATTTGGTCCACGTTTGTTGGCCACGATCGGCTGGATGAAGTCGGTGGCTCACGGCAGTGATGCGACCATCGAAACTTATCTGGAGGATGTCTTGCAGGTGCCGGTGTCGCGCGGCTATCTGGCCAAGCTCTGCACCGGCCTGATTGCGGATTCGCTCGACGACTGCTATCAGGAACTGAAAGACGCGATCCCCCGGCAGCCGCAACTGGGCAGCGATGAGACCCGCTTCAAGAACAACGGTAACAAGAACTGGATCTGGTGTATCGCCGCGACCACGTTCACCGTGTTCCACATTGCCGCGACCCGCTCCCGCCAGGTTCTCGAAGAGCTGGTCGGTGCCGAGTTCTCGGGATATCTCAGCTTCGACTATTTCTCCGCCAACTGCTCGTTCGCGTGGAACTATTGCGTCAAGGCCCAGTCTTGCTGGGCACACCTCATCCGCGACATCCGGTTCTTAATCAAACACCCCGACCCGCCCACCCGAGCCTGGGCCGAGCAACTGGAAGACCGATCGCGACGACTGTTCTCGGCCTGGCATCGCCGCGACGAAATGAGTCCCGAGGGTTTTCATCGCTCGATGCTGACCCACCGCGACCGCTTCTTAGAGCTGGTTCGTCAACCTCCTTCCACGAACGAGGCCGCGAATCTTGCTGCGTGGTTTTCCATCGTGGAATACCCCGCGCCGGACAGCGCGGAACTCCAGACCTACGACTTGTCGCAGGACTATTTCCGGTTCCTGTTCGCCGAGGGACTGGAACCCACGAACAACCACAACGAACAACAAATCCGCCAGTGCGTGATCGACCGCCTGATCACCCAAGGCACCCGCGGCGAAGCCGGCCAGCGCTACCACGAACGGATGTGGACCGCTATCGCCACCTGCCGAAAACAACAACGCAACTTCTTCCAGTTCCGACAATCCTCCCTCGAAGCCCAACTCAAACAACTCCCCGCCCCGACCTTGGCCAGTACCTGATTCCGTGAACGGCTACCTTTTTTTTAGCGTCAGACGCACGGTTTCATCACTGATCTCGGACACGATCTCCAGCTCGACCAGCTTGTCGGCCAACAATTTCAACGTCCACTTCGCTC
>JAYTGQ010000406.1:0-14388 GCA_043733345.1 Schlesneria sp. | reverse complement strand
TTGTGTCATTCAAACCGGGGCTAGCGCCCTGCGGCTGATCGGAGCCTGCTTCACTTCTTCTTCGGGAAGTGATTGCGACCGCGTTCCTAAACACAGGCACCTCCGCCACGGAAGCGGATTTCTCGGGAGCAAGCATGATGACCACGACCTGCCGTCGGGCCGATCGGAAACGGACTACTTTGTGTCGCGCGGGGGTGAAGCAATTTGAGGAGACACCTCCTACCGCACGAACCACAACGGCGGCTCAATCTCGCGACGTTCCACGAGTGGAGCTAGAGGAGGCTCGATGTTCGGCACCGCGATGCCCCTCACCGCAGTTGTTGGCGCGCGTGCGAGACTGGGTCGAGCGTGAGATCGCATTCGTCGATCACCCGCTCTTTCACGAGACCGATCCTAGCGCGAGGCTCGCCGCGCTGCGACCTGATTCACTCGATCAGACTCAACCGGCCACCAAGCTCGAACCCGGCTTGGCATTTGTCGCGGCGATGGTCGAGATGCCGCTGCTGTCGATTGAGGAAGAGATCTACCTCTTCGTGCGGATGAACTTCTTAAAGTGTCAGGCAGAACTGAACCGGCAGCGGTTGAGCCTGAACCGTCCGGATGCAGCACTCGTCGAACGCATCGAGTCCAATCTGAGCGAAGCCACCGACGTGAGAAATCGAATCATGCGCAGCAATCTGCGACTCGTGGTCGCTCTATCGAAGAAACTGTCGGCAGTGAAGCAGGCCGGTGCGATCGACCAAATGTCGGAACTCATCAGCGAAGGAACTCTGCCACTGATTCGATCGGTCGAGCTATTCGATGTCAGCCTCGGCAACCGCTTCAGCACTTATGCGACATGGGCCGTCCGCAACCAGATGTACCGGCTTTTGAAGCGTCGCCAATCTCAGCTTGAATCGGCTGGAAGCGACTATGACCAATGGGCCAGTCGTCTCGTCGATGCTCGTGTTCCTCCCGAAATCGACGAACGGAAGGCGGCGCATCACGCTGAGATCGTGCAGCGGTTGCTGTCTCAACTTTCCGAACGTGAGCGGATCATCGTTGCCGCGCGGTTCGGACTTGACGGCCAGCCACAAGGGCAAAGCCTGCATGACATCGCCGTCCAGATGAATCTCAGCAAAGAACGAATCCGTCAGATTGTGATCATGTCCTTGGAAAAGTTGCAGGAGTTCGCTCAAGTGGGTGAGATCGAGTGACGGCGAACGGCGATCATCGGTATTCGAGCAACGAATGGCCCGACTCATGGAAGTCGATCCCGACAAAAGTCGTGGGGACAGGTTGAGGGCCGAGGAGTTTGTCCGAGATTTGATCTGCTCACGGAGGCGGAAATCAAGGATTCTTTGACGTTTCCGACAGAACACCTTACGGGCGGAGTTTCGTACTACTCACGTTTCGTTTCTTCGCCGGGCGCGAAGATTTCCGCACCGTCAACAAGTGACACTCGCTGCCGTAGAAGCTTGTCACCCTCCCACGTCATCCACGAAGTGCCATCAGAAGACCTCAACCAGAAAATGCTGGACGGAAAGATGAAAGCCAGATCCAGATGCTTCCTCGACGTGATGCGTCATGCGATCGCGCTCAACCGCTCGTATTTTCAATACTCAACGCATGATGCAGGAATATGTGCTGAAGGCGTACTTCAGTTAATCCAATTCAAGGATCTGTGAGACAACGATCACTTCTCGTTTTGTCAGGAAGGACAACGGTTGTATGACACCCTCTCTCTCCGCCGATCTGCTGCGACAAATGGATGCCTACCCGTTGAAGGCTTCCAGCGAACCGTGACTGATCTTTTCCTATTTTGAATGGTATGCTGCCCGCCGCAGGGAGCCTGTGTCAGTTTGAAATCGGCTCCGTCGAATCATGGAATTGAATTTCGGATGACTCATTGAAAGGCAACCCGGTTGTGCCGGGGGCTGGTTGAAGAGTAAGCCGACGTGGTCGAAGCCCTCCGGGGGTTCGGCCACGTCGGCTTTTTTTGTGCCCTCAAGGCATGGCAACTGCCCATGAACCAGTCATCTCAGATGAAATGGAAACGACGATGAAGACGATTCAGGTTTACGACAAGCCGATGTGCTGTTCGACGGGGGTCTGCGGACCGCAGATTGATCCGGTGTTGCCGCGATTCGCGGCCGATCTGGCGTGGCTGAAATCTCAGGGACATCAGGTCGAGCGATTCAACCTGGCCCAGCAGCCAGCGGCGTTCGTTCAGAACTCCGAGGTTCAACAGCTCTTGGCCTCGCAAGGGACAGACTGTCTGCCGTTGATCACGGTCGATGGTCGCATCGTGAGTCGGAGCGAATATCCGTCGCGGGACATGCTGGCGACGTGGGCGGGAACGGGGATTGCCATCGAGACTCTGCCAATCGTCAGCGAAGGGAGCGAGTGCTGCGGTTCATCCGGCCGCTGCGGCTGAGCGACCGCAGGCCATTTGATCCTTCACACTCACCAGAGGGCATCCCATGAAATTTCTCGATCATCCGACTCGCAACCTGTTCTTCACCGGGAAGGGGGGCGTCGGCAAAACCTCGTTGGCGTGTGCAGCGGCGATTCGGCTGGTTGATGCGGGCAAGAAAGTGCTGCTCGTTTCCACGGACCCGGCCTCGAATCTCGATGAAGTGCTGGGGACGCCGCTCGGACATCATCCGACTCCTGTCCCATCGGTGCCGGGACTCTCGGCCATGAATCTCGACCCGGAGAAATCGGCGGCCGAGTATCGTGAGCGGATGGTCGGTCCGTACCGATCACAGCTTCCGGCCACGGCGATTGCGAGCATGGAAGAACAGTTCTCCGGCTCCTGCACGCTGGAGATCGCCGCGTTCGACGAGTTCTCTCGGCTCCTTGGTGACGCGAGTGCGACGGCGGTGTTCGACCATGTGATTTTCGACACCGCGCCGACGGGGCACACGCTGCGACTGCTGACGCTTCCGTCCGCGTGGTCGGGGTTCATGGAGAAGAACACCACCGGGACATCGTGCCTCGGACCATTGGCGGGGTTGCAAGCTCAGCAGCAGCTCTATCAGGACACCGTGCATGCGCTGAGCGATCCTGCGATCACAACGCTTGTGCTGGTGACTCGCCCGGAGGTGACGGCGTTGCGAGAAGCGGCTCGCACCAGCGGCGAACTCGCGGCGCTCGGAGTGCAGAATCAGCACCTCGTGGTGAATGGCGTGTTTCAGGCCAGCGACCGGTCGGATCGCCTTGCGGTCGCCATGCAACAGCGAGGCGAAGCCGCACTGTCAGCAATTCCCGACTCGTTGCGAGATCTTCCGCGCAGCGCGATTCCGCTCACAACGGGCGGCGTGCTGGGCGTGACCGCACTCCGCGCCTTCGGAACACAGCCAACGACGGTCGCCGACAAGAGCGTTCCGCCCAAGTTGGACTTCACGATGCCTTCGACGCTTGGCGCGCTGATGGATGGTCTGGCCGCTCCGGGCCACGGTGTGATTCTCGCGATGGGCAAAGGGGGTGTGGGCAAGACGACCGTCGCAGCGGCCGTCGCGGTGGGACTCGCCGAACTCGGCTTTCGCGTTCATCTTTCCACAACCGATCCTGCCGCGCATCTTGCCGCGACGATCGCGAGCGACGCGCTACCAAACCTTTCGGTAAGTCGGATCGATCCTGCGGTTGAAACGAAGAAATACTCAGCGGAAGTGATGCAGTCGGCCGGTGCTGGGCTGGATGTTGCAGGCCAATCGTTGCTGGCTGAAGACCTGCGATCGCCCTGCACCGAAGAGATCGCCGTTTTCCGAGCTTTCGCGGAAGCGGTTGCCGAAGGAACGGATCGGTTCGTCGTTCTGGATACCGCCCCGACCGGACACACCATCTTGTTGCTCGATGCCGCGCTCGCCTATCACCGCGAAGTGCTGCGACAGTCGAGCGAGATGCCCGAATCCGTCGCACAACTTCTGCCCCGCTTGCGTGATCCCAGCTTTTCTCGCGTGCTGATCGTCACGCTTCCCGAAGCGACCCCCGTTCACGAAGCCGCCCAGTTGCAGCGCGATCTGCGTCGCGCCGAAATCGAACCGTATGCCTGGGTCATCAACCAGAGTCTGTTGCCGCTGAAGGTGACCGATCCCGCGCTTCGCGGTCGGCAGAGTCACGAAGCAAAGTTCATCCGGGAAGTTATCTCCGAGCATTCCCAGCGCACGGCGATCATTCCCTGGCAAATCGAACCACCAGTCGGACACCAAGCGCTGAAGCAGCTTGTTCGTGCTGCGACCGGTTCTTGCTGAGTACGTATCACTTCTCTCACAGGAAAAGACCATGAGCATCGCAGTCATCAAACCTCAAGAGCTTGCCGAACGCAGCAAGAAGGGGCGGAAGATCGACCTCATCGACGTACGCACGCCCGTTGAATTCCGGGAGGTCCATGTCGAAATCGCTCGGAACGTGCCGCTGGACCAACTCGATCCAGCGGCGTTGATGCAGGCTCGCAACGGGTCGGCCAACGAGCCGCTGTATGTCATCTGTCGTTCGGGAAGCCGAGGCCAGCAGGCTTGCGAGAAGTTTCTCAAGGCGGGCTTCACGAACGTGGTCAACATCGAAGGGGGCACGCTGGCTTGCGTGGAAGCTGGCTTACCTGTTGTCCGTGGCAAGAAGGCCATTTCGCTGGAGCGGCAGGTGCGCATCGCCGCCGGGTTACTGGTCGTCACCAGCGCAACACTCGGCTACTTCGTGCATCCGTATTGGATTGGTCTCGCGGCCTTCGTCGGTGCGGGACTGACCTTTGCGGGACTGACCTTTGCGGGAATCACCGACACTTGCGGCATGGGAATGCTGCTGGCTCGGATGCCGTGGAATCGGTGCCGTGAAACCGAAGCGACAAGCTGCACCCACTGAAGGTTCCCAGCGAACCGTGGAGGAGTCTCGATCATGAATCTGTTGATTGTCGGTGGCGTGGCTGGTGGAGCTTCAGCGGCTGCTCGTGCGCGTCGCCTTTCCGAAGAGGCCCACATTGTTCTGTTTGAGCGTGGTCCCGATGTGTCATTCGCCAACTGTGGCCTGCCGTATTACGTCGGCGGACAAATCGCTGAACGAGAAAAACTGCTCGTCGCTAAGCCCGCGCTGTTGCGGTCACGTTTCAACCTCGATGTGCGGACTCAGTCGTCGGTCGAAGCGATCGACCGGACTCAGAAAACGGTTCGAGTTCGTGACCTCACTTCGGGGCGTGAGTACGAGGAGCCCTATGACAAGCTGATCCTCGCCACCGGGGCGGCTCCGTTTCGTCCTGCGATTCCCGGCATCGACTTGCCCGGCGTGTTCACGTTGCGGAACTTGCAGGACACCGACGCGATCAAGGAGTGCGTGGACCGGGGCGTGAAGCAGGCCGTGCTCTTGGGAGGCGGGTTCATCAGCCTGGAACTCGCGGAGAACTTCGTCCGACGTGGCGTCCTGACGACGGTGGTCGAGAAGAATGAGCAGATCCTGCCCCCCTTCGACAAAGAGATGACCACGCCCATCGTTCAAGAACTGGCGGACAAAGGGGTCACACTACTGCTCGGCCAGTCGGCCGAAGCGTTGGAGCAGACCGCCGAGGGCTTGATCGTCTGTCTGAATTCCGGTCAACGATTGCCTGCTCAACTGGTCGTCTTCGGTGTGGGAGTGCGCCCGGAAAACAAACTGGCGGTCGATGCGGGCCTGGAGGTCGGGACGCGCGGCGGCATCCGGGTCAACGAGTTCCTCCAAACGAACGACCCAGACATTTACGCGGTCGGAGACGCCATCAAGGTCAAGGACTTTGTTTCCGGCGACCCAACTCAAGTGCCGTTGGCCGGACCAGCGAACCGGCAAGGCCGGATCGCTGCGGACAACATCTTCGGACGCGCCGTCCGATATCGAGGAACGCAGGGAACCGCGATCGTCGGCGTGTTCGACAAGACGGCGGCGATGACCGGGGCTTCTGAAAAAGTCTTGCGAAGAAGCCAACGCCCGTTCCGAAAAATCTACATTCACCCGGTACATCACGCCGGCTACTACCCCGGTGCCGAGGGGATGTCGCTGAAACTTTTGTTCGATCCGGAGTCGGGACGCATTCTCGGTGCGCAGGCCGTCGGTGGAGCAGGTGTGGATAAGCGGATCGACGTGCTGGCCGTGGCCATCCAGGCGGGTATGACCGTCTTCGATTTGGAAGAGATGGAGCTGGCCTACGCACCGCAATACGGATCGGCGAAAGACCCGATCAACATGGCGGGCTTCGTCGCCGGCGGATTGCTGCGTGGAGATCATCCGCAGGTCGATGTCGAGTCGGTCTTGGCGACTCCGGCTTCCAAGCAACCGTTTCTGTTGGACGTTCGCACTCCGCAGGAATTTGATTCGGGCCACATCCCCGGAGCCACGAACATCCCCGTAGATGACTTGCGATCTCGCCTTAGCGAACTGCCCCGCGACCAAAAGATTGCCGCCTATTGCCAAGTAGGACAGCGCGGCTACCTGGCGACACGCATTCTGCTGCAAGCCGGTTTCTCCGCAGCGAACGTGGGAGGCGGCTACAAGACGTACAAACTCTTCGGGTCCCCACCATCCGTGTTAAAGACACATTCGTGAGCCGCAAGGCGCTAGCCGCGGGTCGATGAAAACAACCCGCGGCTAGCGCCTTGCGGCTCACGGGACATAGAGTAAGTAACATGCCTCGGAACGAACGACATCAGGTTTTCCCCAAGCACCTCTTCGCCGCCATTCGGCGCGAGAAGCCGCAGATCGAGGTTTCGCGGATTTTGGTGGAGTCGGCGGCGATGGATGCTGCGGGCGTCTATGCGCGATTGGTGACTCGTCCCGAAGGACTCACTGTTGAAGAAGCAGCCGCGCGCCTGACCAAATATGGCCCCAACGTGTTGGCCAAGGACCAGCGGTCGGGAATTGGCAAACTGCTCTGGCGCGCGGCGATCAATCCTCTGGTGATTCTGCTCGTGGTGTTGGCGACCATTTCGTTTGCCACCGGTGATGCTCGGGCCGGGATCGTCATTTCGCTGATGATCGCTCTGGGCGTGGGACTGAATCTCACCCAGGAAGCCAAGGCCGACAGCGCGGCGGCCAAGCTGAAGGCCATGATTTCGGTCACTGCGACCGTTGTCCGCGACGGCACTCCGCGAGAAGTCGCCATCGCGCAACTCGTGCCGGGCGATGTCGTGACGCTCGCGGCGGGGGACATGATCCCCGGCGACGTGCGGATCATCGAGGCCAAGGATTTATTCGTGGCCCAAGGTTCGCTGACCGGCGAGAGCTATCCCGTCGAGAAGTTCACGCTGGAGAAGAACGCGGCGACGGCTGCGTCCCTCGAATTGACCAGCATCGCCTTCCTGGGGACCAGCGTTGAGAGCGGCTCGGCGACAGCGGTCGTCGTTGCCACCGGGGCCGAAACGTACTTGGGCGGCATGGCCGAGTCGCTCCAAGAGCAGTCCACGCAGACCGCGTTCGACAAGGGCATTGCCAGTTTCACCTGGCTGATGCTGCGATTCATTCTGGTCATGGTCCCGCTCGTGTTCGTCATCAACGGACTGACCAAAGGGAATTGGACGGAGGCATTTTTCTTCGCGATCGCCGTGGCCGTGGGCCTGGCCCCCGAGATGCTGCCGATGATTGTGACGGTCTGTCTCTCGAAGGGGGCGCTGGCGATGAGCCGCAAGAAGGTCATCGTCAAGCGGATCAACGCCATCCAGAACCTGGGGGCGATGGACGTGCTCTGCACCGACAAGACCGGCACGCTGACGATGGACCACGTCATCTTAGAAAAACACTGCGACGTGGTCCTCAAGGAGGACGAGGGGGTGCTCGCGCTGGCGTATCTCAACAGCCACTTCCAGACCGGGCTGAAGAATGTCTTGGACCGCGCGATTCTCGCGCATACCGAAACCCACACCCACGCCGAGATCCCGAAGTACACCAAGGTGGACGAAATCCCGTTCGACTTTCAACGCCGCATCATGTCCGTCGTGGTCCGCACGCCCGCAGGCCAAGACCGCATCATCAGCAAGGGAGCACCCGAGGAAATCTTCCCGCGCTGCAAAGAGTTCGAGCTCGACGGGGAACGGTTCGCGATGGACCACCTCTTCATTGAGGAACTGAAAGAGGAATACGAAGAACTCAGCGCCGATGGTTTTCGAGTCCTGGCCATCGCCACCAAGGAGATCGCGCCGCGCGGCCTCGTCGCGGGCGATGCCACGCCCTATTCCAAGTCCGACGAGTGCGACCTGATCCTCAACGGCTATGTCGCCTTCCTCGATCCACCCAAGGAGACCGCCAAGGCGGCGATCAAGGCTCTGGAAGGACATGGCATCAGCGTCAAGGTTGTCACCGGCGACAACGATCTGGTCGCTCGCAAGGTCTGCAAGGAGGTGGGACTGTCCACCGAGTTCGTGCTGCTCGGCAGCGATGTCGAGCAACTGACCGACGATCAGCTTGCGGACGCGGTGGAGCGAACCACGCTCTTCGCCCGCGTCTCGCCCGCTCACAAGCAGCGCATCATCACGGCGCTGCAATCCCGTCAACACACCGTCGGCTTTATGGGCGACGGCATCAACGACGCCCCGGCACTCCGGACTGCGGACGTCGGCATCAGCGTTGATACCGCGGTGGACATCGCCAAAGAGTCCGCGGACATGATCCTCCTCGAAAAGTCCCTGATGGTTTTGGAAGAGGGCGTGATCGAGGGACGCAAGGTCTTTGCCAACATCGTCAAGTACGTCCGCATGGGAGCCAGCAGCAACTTCGGCAATATGTTCAGCGTGCTCGGAGCGAGCATCTTCGTTCCGTATCTGCCGATGGCCCCCATTCAGATCCTGGCCAACAACCTGCTTTACGACATCAGCCAGACGGCGATTCCCACCGACGACGTGGACCCCGAACAAATCGAGAAGCCTCGCCCGTGGGAGATCAAGCAGCTCACACGCTTCATCCTGTTCGTCGGCCCGTGCTCGTCGATTTTCGACTACACCACGTTTTTCATGATGCTGTATGTCTTCAACTGCTGGAACGTCTCCACGCCCGAAGCCGCGGCCCACAGCGCGAGCCTTTTCCAGACGGGCTGGTTCGTGGAGAGCCTGCTCACGCAGACGCTCATCATCCACATCATCCGCACCAACAAGATCCCATTCCTACAGAGCCGTCCGTCAGGGCTGCTGATGGTGATGTCCGTCGTCATTATGGCAATCGGCATCGCCATCCCATTCACGCCACTGGGGAACTACCTCGGCTTCATGGAGCTGCCACCGCTGTATTGGCCGCTGATAGCGATCACGCTTTTGTGCTACGGCGTCCTGACACAACTGGTCAAGATGTGGCTGCTGCGGAAGAAGTGGATCTGATGAATCGCTGGGTGCTGGAAGCCGCGGGATCTCTCGCTGAACGCGCCGTCTCGGTACGTCGCGACGCTTGCCTCGGCTTGAATCATCCGGGAATCGCCTTGCGTGTCATCACCCCCAAAACTCTCGGACGTAGTAAATGCACCGCCCCTGAGTGTCTCTGTGCCACGTTGCGACCGTCTGCCAAGGCGGTGCCTCTGTTGGCCGCCGTTGATCACCAGACCGGGTCCGTGTTGAGCCAGACCGCGTCGAGGAGCAGACCCACGAACACCAGGGGGCACTCGACCTGCTCCGGAACCTGGCCCTCAAAGGCCGCGTCGTCTTGGGGGATGCGCTGTTTTGCCAGAGAGAAGTTTGCCAACAAGTCCTCGATTCGGCGGGCGACGACCTGATCGCAGTGAAGGGCAATCAGCTCACTTGACTGTGGGAAATCGAGCTGGAATTCACCGCCGCACCAGCGGCACTGTCTTTCGCCTCTTGAAGACTGGCCCCCTCACGCGCGGCAACCGCGAGCTGCTGAACAACAAACAGCGCCCACGCTGGACCAAGGCCACGGTCGGCTGCGGATCATTCGCGGAGCGAAGCAATGCTGAGATCGCGCCTCAACGCCGGTCACTGATCATGAGTCCGATCACCGTGACCTCGCAATCGTCCCACACAGGCTGCGGCGAGATGCCCTCCGAAACCGAGCGATAGCTTCCACGCGATGTCCAATTGTCGTGTGCGTGACGCGACTGGTGTGAAGTCGAGACCGAAGTCGGGATCGGGGTCGAGCAGGTTGACGGTGGGCGGCACGATCTGATCGCGCAGCGCGAGCATCGTCGCCGCCAGTTCGACGCTTCCCGCCGCGCCCAGCAGGTGGCCGAGTCCCCCCTTCAAGCTCGAACAGGAGGCCCGCTTCGCGTCTGGCCCCAGTAGCTCGCGCACGGCAAGACTCTCCACGCGATCATTCGGAATCGTGGCTGTGCCGTGCAGGTTGATGTAGTCGGGCAGAACAGGCACGTCGCGCGAAAGGTCTCGCAGCAACCGCTTCAACGACGCGCCCGTCGGATCGAGTTGAGTCAGGCCCGTGGGATCGGTGAGCATTCGCCCCGCAAGCCACTCGCCATACCAAGTGGCTCGCCGCGCCAGAGCATGCTCGAGCGACTCAAATACCAAGCACGCGGCTCCTTCGCCGATCACGAACCCGCAACGATCTCGATCGAACGGGCGGCAGGCATCGGCCGCGTCGCCGCCACGTGGGTGAGCCAACACTCCCATGCGACGGAACGAACCGAGAATCGCGGGCTGCAACGAAGCATCCGCACTTCCCGCGTAAACCACGTCGCAAACGCCCTCCCGAATCAATTCGGCCGCACGCTGACACGCCGCCAAACCGGTGGCACAGGCCAGCACCGGGCAGAGGACCGGGCCTCGACAATCCAACGCGGCGGCCACGGCGCGGGCAGCCGCATCCGGCCAGACGTTGAGCCACGGTGGACGACTCTCCGACGCCAAGCCCTCGCGTGCATCGCGGCTGTTGAATCGAGCGGCTTCAGCCAGCCGAGCATAGGTGTGCAGGCCACCCTTGCTCGAACCAAACACGACACCGGATCGATCGAGTGAACAGCCGTTCGCGCCGAGCGCGGCGTCAAACGCGGCTTCGGCAACCACGCTCAAAGCCAACTCGACGACGGGTTCTGCGGTCGAAAGCGGGTCGAATTGAGGAAGCAGACTTGGCGCACCGGCGAGTCGCTCACTACCCGTCCACTGCGGGGGAGCGAGCCACTTCACCGCCGACCTTCCCGCAAGTAGCCCCGTCCACGAGGACTCTCGATCAGCACCGAGCGGAGTCCGAAGTCCGATCCCCGTGATGACCACGCGCGGTGGGGCTGAGGCAGGCATCGAAGCCGATCGTGTCGGTAGAACAGAGCGGCGAGAGAGCATCACTCGATTTCAATCAGGTCCGCCGACTGCTGCGACAGACGGCGTAGAGGGCTCCCCCAAACAGCGCGAGAACGACGACGCTCTCCACGACATACAGCCTCCCGACCTTCCTGACATTGGAGGGCGGCTTCACCGCCGCCGCCTGGGCGAGCGGCAACGGCAGCAGGTCAGCGCCGACAGCGGCCGAAGCCAATGCCAATACCAGGAACGTGCAAACGCTCAACCGCAGGAGCGCGGTCAGTCGAGGCAGAGCGGAGTCGAGTCGGATTACATTCACGTCGAAGGCCCTCAGTTGGGATGCCGCTGGAACGGGGCGGACTCTAACCGACGCAGCCGCTGCTGAAAACTGTGACTCCGAGCCTTCGCCTTTTTCAACGTAGGGTGGGACAAGCTCGCTTCGAGCGCCGGCCCACCATCGGGAAGCGTTGAGAATTCATGGTGGGCCGGCGCGGCGAAGCGCCACTGGTCCCACCCGACAAGTTTCGCAGACCCAACAAGGCGATGGCCCTGACTGTGACTTCGGCTGCGGACTCGCCTCTCGCGGCTGTTGATGAAATCTCTTGGCGAGTCTGAAGGCGTCCACCCAATGTCACCCCGCTCACTGAGACTCCGAGTGATGAAACCGCACGCGGTTGAAGCTGACACTAACCCGAAGCGTCAGCGAGGAGGCAACACCAGTCCTCGCTGACGCTTCGGGTTAGTGTGAAATGTGCCATCCTCAACCGTCTGCGGTAGAAACGATTTCTAAACGACGGTGTGAAGTTTAGCGATCACCGCAGATCACTCGGTTGCGAGACACCCACGCCGATTGCCGTCGCAGTTGCGTAGTGCTTCGTGTGTGACAGTGAAATCAACACGTTGACGATTCCGAGACGCTCCGCCACGTCGCGCGTCGTCCCGTGGAGCGCGATCACCGGCTGACCGCTCGGTTGCGTCACCACTTCGATGTCGGTCCAGCCGACTTCGTTGGTGAAGCCGGTTCCCAGAACTTTCATCACGGCTTCCTTCGCCGCCCAGCGTCCGGCGTAGTGCGGTGCCGATTCGCGACGACCGCTGCAATGCGCGATCTCGCCCGGCGTGAAGACGCGTTCGAGAAAGTGGTCGCCATGATCGGCGATCATTTTCGCCACCCGCTCCACTTCGACGATGTCCGTTCCCATTCCCACGATCATGGGGCAGGTTCCTCGCTAGCACCGGGCTTGCGCAATTGAGCGACTCCGAAACGGAATCCCCATTCGGCGGCTACGGCTCCCGCGATCAGTTCGCCAATCCAAAACCACACTGGCCACGGACGGGACCATGCACCGAGTTGCCTCACGCGCCGAGTGAGATATCGATTGAATTCACTGACCGTCGAGACTGCGGGAACGGGAATGACTGCGCCGTCGGAGTCTCGTTCCATCTGCTTCATCATTGTCGCGGCCATTTGCTGTTGAGGCGACTTGGCCTGTAAGACGGATTCGGATCGAAAGGCCAGCCATGTCGAGCCGATCATTCCGCAGAACGTCATCGCACACACCGCCCCGCGCCATCGCCAAGGAATTCGGTTCGGATGAGGCCGCGTGATCAAAGCGATTGCCACTCCCATCGCGCCGCCGACTCCGATCCAGAACAAGCCAAGCAGTTTCACGCGGGCCGGAGCCTGCGCGGCGACGATGCTGAGCGTCAGCACCACGAGCGCCGCGCGCGCCAGCCAGCTCAGCCAAGGCAGGTCGCTCGGTAAGACATCGATCGGGGAATTGAGTGGTTCGGTCATGGCAGTCAACGTCTGGCTTGTTTTGAAAGGCGAGCTACGTCTCAACATTGCGCGAGCTAACTGCCTGTTGAAAAACGGTGATCGGGAGGGCGAGGCTCCCGCCGAGCCGCGAGAAACAAGCGACTTCCCTCACGCACACGGCTCCCTTTTTCAACAGCACACGGCTCCCTTTTTCAACAGGCGGCTAATCTTCAAAGCTCACTCGGGGATTGACGACGACGTACAGGATGTCTGAGATCAGGATCCCGATCAGCGTGAGAACGGCCGACAACATCAGGGTCGTCATCACCAGATCGTACTCGCGCCTCAAGACGCCTTCATACGAGAGCAGGCCCATGCCGTGGATGTTGAAGATGACTTCGATGATGACGCTACCGCCAATCAGAAACGGCAGCAGCGACGCGAACAATGTGATGATCGGAAAGAGGCTGTTCCGTAGCGCATGAACCAAGATCACGCGCGCCTTTCCCGCTCCCTTGGCCTCGGCGGTGCGGATGTAATCTTGACGGATAACCTCCAACATTCCCGCCCGCATCTGCCGTGAGACGTAGGCCAGACCGCCATAGGTCAGGCAGAGGACCGGCAGCGCAATGTGTTGCAGGTAGTCGATGAGTTGCTGCCAAGTCGTCATGTCGGCCGCGTTGTCGGAGCGGAGTCCCATGATTGGCCAGCGGAACCAGTCGCTGAGCAGCATCCGCAGCATCTCGGCCACCCAGAACGAGGGGAGGCTGTACATGACAAACAGCCCGAGCGTCGTCGTCCGGTCGAGGGCTGAATTGGGATAGGCCGCGCTGAAGATGCCGAGCGGCACGGCGGCAACATAGATCAGCACGAACACAATCAAGTTGAGCCAGATCGTGACCTTAAGAGCCTCCCACAGCTCGCGCCAGATCGGCTGTTCGGTCTGAAAGAAAATCATGTCGGCCGTTGCGAGTCGCTTCAAAAACAGACCGAACTGCACCGGCAGTGGCTTGTCGAATCCATGCTTCTCGCGGAACCGTTTCTCGGCCGCTTCGGTTCCCCGTTCTGCATTCATTCCCGCCGCCGCCTGCCCCGACCCACCGAACTTCTGCGAAGCCGGATCGCCCGGTGCGAGTCGAATCACCAAGAACGAAACGACGATGATCCCAAACAACGTCGGGATCATCAGGAGCAGGCGTTTGAGGAGGTAGGCGGTCACGAGGCGTGTTTCCCGGATACGGGCTGAAAGGCGAGCAAGTGTTCAAATCTCAAAACAAGGTAGAACCGCAAACGAACCTGTTCAGGTGAGCCGGGCGGCGTCAGCCCCCGGACTCGGTCGAGGAACAGTCCGGGGGCTGACGCCCAATGGCACTTACTTTGGGAAAACATCCTGAGCGGCACGGCGCTAGCCGCCGGTTTCTTAGCTGGAAAAGAACCGGCGGCTAG
>JAYTGQ010000405.1:0-14389 GCA_043733345.1 Schlesneria sp. | reverse complement strand
CGGGAGGGCGAGGCTCCCGCCGAGCCGCGAGAAACAAGCGACTTCCCTCACGCACACGGCTCGGCAGGAGCCTCGCCCTCCCTTTTTCAACAGGCTGTAACCGGCTCAAGCTCCTTCGACCAGTTCGTAAAGTCCTTGGCCGATATGTAGGAGCTTTTTTTGACGGGCCAGTTCTTGCCAGACTTCCGGCGGGAATTGATTGGGTGGTTGAATGCCGACTAGGGACTTGCTGCTGCCGTTTGTCATGGGACCGTAGCCCAGCTTCGATTCGTAATCGAGCCGCGTCAACTTGAGTCGTTTTTTGAAGGCTTTCAGGGCGCGTTTCAGTTCGTCGCCGGGGACTCCTGCCGTGGCGGGTGTTGCTTCTGAGTCTGTCATGTGTGGCTCCTCGCGTGCTGATGGACTGTTTTGATGTGCCCGACTAATGTAGCCCCGTCACTCCGCGACAGGAAAGCCGGTCAAGCGTTCGTCGTGTCTGTTTTTTCAACTGCATGAACGTTTGACCTTTTTGCCGCGCGGGTGGGGATGGCTCATTTCACACTAACCCGAAGCGTAAGCGAGGACGTGTTTTGCATCCTCGCTTACGCTTCGGGTTAGTGTCAGCCTGTACCGCGCGAGGTATAAATTGGCTCTCCTGTCACGGAGTGACAGGGCTACATTCACTCCTCTTCCCCGCACATCGAGTTTCCCTGTCTGATGTCGCTTCTGAACCCCGCATTGCTGGCCGGACTGGGATTGGCGGCGATCCCGATTCTGCTGCACTTGTTGATGCGCGCGAAGCCGAAGCGGCTGGTGTTTCCGGCTCTGCGACTGATCCTGCAGCGGAAGAAACAGAACTCGCGTCGGATGCGGTTGCGTCATTTCTGGCTGCTGTTGTTGCGAGTGATGGTGATCGGGCTGATCGTGTTCGCGATGACTCGCCCTTCGCTCCCGGCGGCAAACTACGGGCTGACGTGGTTTGAAACGGGGACGCTGGCGGTCATCGGTGGCCTCGGGGTGGGAGCCTACTTCGGCGTGATGGCCTGGTGGCAACGACAGATCACATCGCGGAACGTGCTGCTCACGCGACGCACGATGCTGCGCGGTGGAATTGGTGCGGTGGCGTTGTTGCTCGCACTGGCGGGCGTGGCGTGGCCGTACTCGGCGCGTGTCTTTCACGAGTTGAAAGACCCCGCGCCGCGTGTCTCAGAAACCGTTCCCGTCGCGGCCGTCTACCTGTTCGATACCAGTTCCAGCATGGCCTACAAGCAGAGCAACCAGACACGCTTGCAGGCGGCTCACCAATTCGCAACGGAACATCTCAGCCGCATGCCCGGGGGGAGCAAAGTCGCTGTCACGGGAAGCGGTGAGTCAACAACAGCGGCGTTCTCGGTGGACCTCAAGGCGGCGCAGAGTCGCATCGAGGGACTCGACATTCAAGCGGCGGGGCTGCCACTGAACGATCGACTTCGCTCCGTCATTCTCGGCCAAGAAGACGATCGTCGCCGTGTGACGGCTGAACAAGGTGCGATCCCTGAAGAGCAGCGGCGCGATCGGTTCGTGCGTGAAATCTACGTCTTCACCGACTTCGCCAAGTCGGCGTGGCGAGACGAATCGTCGAGCTTGCTCAAGGATGAACTCGCACGTCTGAAGTGGCTCGGCATCTACCTGATTGACGTGGGAACACTCGACCCCAACAACGTCGCATTGCATAGCATCAAACTGTCGCGCGAATCGGTTCCGGCAGGCGGAACCGTGCGCGTGGATGCCGTCGTCGCGGGAGTCGGCCAGATCAAGCCGGACCAAACGGTCGAGTTGTTTCTGCGCGACGAAGACGGCCAGTTCTTCAAGGGCGAACGCCAATCCGTGTTGCTGGAAACGGGGACCGAGGCCCGTGTGACCTTCTCCGTTCCGAGTGGCACCGGCCGTTACCGCCAAGGTGAGCTGCGTCTGAGCGGGGCGGATCCGCTGAGCATCGACGACATCGGCCACTTCACCGTTCAAACGATCCCGTCGTTGAAAGTGCTGGTCGTCGCAGAACGCCCCGAAGTCGCGATGTACTGGACCAAAGTACTCAAGTTTCTGGCGGACGAAAAGGTCACGGACTATCGCGTCGAGTTCTGCGCGGTGGAGCGGTTGCGTGAGAAAGACCTCACCACGTTTGACGTGTTGTGCGTCATCAACGCGGCGAGTCCCAGCGACGCGACATGGACGAAATTGCACTCGTTCGTGGAAGCGGGGGGCGGACTGGCCGTCTTCATCGGCGCACCATCATCAGCCAAAGAAGCCGCTCAACGCCGCGACACGATTGACCCGGTCGCCTACACCCGGGAGGCCGCATTGGCCGTGTTGCCCGCGCGTCTCAAAGCCTCCTCGAAATTCTCGCCCGCCAGAACGATGGACCTTCGCAACACGCGACACGTGTTGTGGCAACGACTCGACGATCTGGGAGTATTGGCTGATCTCGGAAGCACGTTGGTCAGAGAGTATTGGAAGGTTGAGCCGCTGCCGGACTCGGCCATGATCGCCAAATACGGTGACTCAACCGGATCGGCCGCGCTCGTCGAACGGCGTCTCGGCCAGGGGCGCGTCGTGCTGATGACGACGAGTGTCGATGGCATCGCGTGGAACGACCTGCTCGATCAAAACTCCGGCCCGCTCTACATGGTGCTGGCCGATCAACTCGTGCAGTACCTGTCGTGGCAGGCGTCCGGTTCGTTCAATTATTTGGTGGGCGATGAGGCCTCGCTCGCGCTCGATCGCGAACGGCAACTCAAGCAGGTCGTCGTCCGAATGCCCAACTTCAAGCAGCGTCCGCAAGATGTCGCCGCCGATGCGAAAGTGCTCACCGTGAACGATCTGACGGCGATCGGTTCGTACACGGTCGAAGCGACGCACAAGACGGTCGATTACCGAGCGGGCTTCAGCGTGAATCTTCCCGCACGCGAAAGCGACTTCACACGGCTGGAGAAAGCGGACACGGACACATTGTTCGGCGAAGGTCGTTACAGCGTCAGCCGCGATCCTGCGAGTCTCGAACGCAACGTTCACTCCGGTCGCCTCGGGCAGGAGATGTACGGACTGATCGTCGGGTTCCTCGTGGCCGTCTTCGCGCTGGAACAGTTCACGGCAACGTGGTTCTACCGGACGGATGAAGGGTGAGAATCGTGAAGTCCGGCTTAGAGAGTTGTGAAGTCCGGCTTAGCCTTGTTAGCCGGACTTCACGCCGGAACGAGGCCCTGTCGAAGGAAGTCCGGCTTTAGGAAAAGCCGGACTTCGAGTGGTCGCTTGCGACGCGGCTCCCACAATTTGTGGCCTTCCGGCGTACTGCTGGCCTGTGTTTCTGTGACCGTGTTCGATTCGGAGTCTGTTCGATGTGCCGTTGTTTCGTGGCTCGCGTTGTGCCCGCCGCTTTGTTCTTTCCGATAGTTTGCCTGCTGCTTGGCGGGTGCCTCAGTTCCACCTCGCCCACGATTCCAGTGGCTAACGCCGTCCCGTTTCAAGGGCAGGAGGTCGAGCTGCTGGTTCCCCAATCACTGGCCCTGCCTGCAACGTGGGACGTGCTGCTTCAGGAATGGTCGTCTCAGTCAGGCGCGACAGTTCGGATCGCGGAGTACTCGCGCGAAGAAGAGTCCGAGTTGGCAAACAGCCTTCAGCAGGCAACTGGTTCGGGAGGGCGAGTCGTCCTCTTTCCGTTGAACCGTCTGAGTGAACTCGAGCGCGAACTCGCACCGCTCGATTTCGGCGGCAACTCGGGACTCGATACGAAGGACATCTTCAAGGGGCTGCGTGAACGAGTGGTCTCACGCGAACGATCTGTGGTGGCGATCCCGATCGCCGCGCCGGTCCTCGTTTGTTATTTCCGTCGCGATCTGTTGAAAGCGGCCGGATTGAAGCCGCCCGAGACATGGGAGGCTTACCAAACACTGCTCGACACGCTGGATCGCTGGGCACCGGGGCTGACGGCGGTCGAGCCACTGGCTCCCGAGCATCGGGCCTCACTGTTCTTCGCGCGGTCATTGGCGTTTGCCAAGCATCCCGAAAACTATTCGGTCTGGTTCGACCTAGAGACCGGCGAGTCACTCGTACAGTCGCCGGGATTTGTCGAGGGACTCGCAGCAGCCCAACGTGCTTGGCAGCGCCTGCCCGCGACCGTCTCAGACGAAACTCCCGCGACCTGTCGTCGCGCGATTCTGGAAGGCCGCGTGGCGCTGGCCATTGGCTATGAACCGGCCGCTGCGGATCGGGCCTCGCCCAAGATGGAGCGGGCGGCGGGGATCGAGATCGGCGTCTGTCGCCTGCCTGGATCGAAGAAGACGTTCAATCGGAACTCACAACGCTGGGAGTCGATTCCCGGTGGCGGAGTTCACGCGCCGGGGCTGTGCGGAACGACGGGCTGGGCGATGGGAATCACGTTGCCCGCGAGTGGCTCGAAGGACGCCGCCGCTTGGAATCTACTGGCCACCTTGACCGAAGCCCAGTTCGAGTCGGCGTGGGTGACGCTGCCCAAGACTCCGTGCCGAGAGTCACAAGTGGGTAGCGCACCCGCTTGGAATGAAGACGGACTGACGGCAGAGGAAGCCAGTCAGTACGTCGATGCTGTGGCTCAAACTCTGCGCGATCCACAGCTCGTCGCCGACTTGCCCGTCCCGCAAATGGCGGCTCTGCGAATCGCCGGGACGCGGTTCGTCACGGCACTACTGTCAGCCGGGACGGACGCGGCCCAAGCCCTGACGACGCTCAAGGCCGAGTTCGACCAGATCGCCGCCGACGTTGGCAAAGCAGACTTCCGCGCCGCTCATCGACGCGGCCTCGGTCTGGCCAATCCCGCGCAGTTGTTGCCTCCGCCAGACCAATAGCCAAGCAGGGCCATCGCCTTTTTCAAAGTAGGGTGGGACCAGCTCGCTTCGAGCGCCGGCCCACCATCAGGAAACTTCGAGAATTGCTGGTGGGCCAGCGCGGCGAAACGCCGCTGTTCCCACCCTACATCCTGCTCGAGTTCAAAAAGGCATTGGCCCTGGTAGCCAAGCGACTGGGGTTGCCTCAGGTGTTAGCACTTGGCAACAATCTCTCCCCGTTCGCAATTCACTTCCCACATGCCATTCATTGAGGTCGGCCACACCATGCCAAGGAACCTATTTCGACTTCTTCGACAACGACTGAAAAACGGGACGCGCGGTCACCGCGCAACCTTGCGCCGCCAAGCGGCGGGGTTGCTGTCGCTGGCCTGCTTGCTGACCACGACATCCTCCATTGAAACGCTGAAACTCGCGGCAACGGCCGGTTCATCACTGTGTGACGCGGGACATCACTCCGATTTCTCCGGACATCGAACCGCTTTTTGCGCGATCCCTTACCCCGATTCAAGGCGTGCTGGCGCAGGGAGAATTCCAGCCGTGGCCCAGGCTCCTCAGTTTCCCTTGGCCGACACGTTTAAATTGCATAGTCGGCCCACCGCCACGAAGACCATCTATTTGGACTTTAATGGCCACTCCACAACCGGCACCTTTTGGAATGAAGGTGGGAATACGATTGTCACCTCGCCCTACTCGTTTGAAGGAGACGCCTCATTCTCCAACAACGAGTTGACCCAGTTCCAAGAGATTTGGCAGCGGGTTTCCGAGTGCTATTCGCCGTTTGAGGTTGATGTCACTACGGAGCAACCGCCAGTGGCCGACCTGATCAGGTCAGGCGGTGGTGACACGCGATGGGGGATTCGAGTTTGCATCGGAGCATCGAATCCGTCGCCCGCTGAAGGCGCGGGGGGCGTCGCCTTCCTCGGCAGCTTTAACTGGGATTCGGATACGCCAGCCTTTGTCTTCATTGAAGGGGCCGGAGATGGAAAATTCGTGTCCGATGCGACTGTTCACGAGGTGGGCCACACACTCGGTTTGGAACATGATGGGCGCATCTCGCCGAGCGAAGAGTATTACGAGGGCCACGGAACAGGTGCGACAGCGTGGGCGCCTCACATGGGCGTGGGCTACTACGTCGATCTCGCCCAGTGGAGCAAAGGGGAATACTTGTCTGCGAATAATCACGAGGACGACTTGGCACTCATGACCAATCCCACCAACAACGGATTCGGATCATCCAACGGATTCGGCTTTCGCATGGACGATGCCACCAATATGAGAACGTCGGCATTCCTCATCGCGGGGAGTACAACAGCGGGCATACTCAACGTCGATCAGAAAGGTGTCATTGAACAAAGAACTGACGAAGACTGGTTCAAGATCGATGCCGCTGAAGGAGCACTGACTCTCAGTGCGAGGGGCGGACCAGAGAACACGATGCTCGACCTTCAGTTGGGATTGTACGACTCAACAGGAGCACTGCTCGCGTCCGACAACCCTGTCGATTTGGTGACCGCATCGATCAGTCGCACCGTCCCCGCCGGAACATACTTTCTGAAAATCGAAGGTGTCTCCAAGGGAGACCCGCTCTCAACGGGCTACACCGATTACAGCAGCTTGGGCCAGTATCGGATCACCGGAACACTGGCGAGCGGTGGAGGAGGAGGTGGTGGCAGCAATAGCGGCAACGTGAAAGTGGCCTACACGGCCAGTAATAAGACGCTGGTGCTCACGGGCGATGCCAAGGGGAACAAGGTCACGGTGGCGTTTGCGTCCGGAAAGATTACGGTGACAGGGGCCGACGGAACGAAGCTGAACGGCTTGGAGACGCTTCCCCCATTCAGTCACGCGGGAAAATTGACTCTCAATTCGTCCTTGGGTGAAGGCGACGACTCGATCACGGTCATGGGCGTCGATGCTTCGACCATCAGTCTCAGCTTGGGAGGTGGTGCTGACTCGGCGATCATCACGTTTTGCAATGTGCAAAATCTGGCAGTCAACGGTGGAGCGGGGATTGATTCACTGGTCACCACGTCCAGTACGATCAAGAAAAAGACGGTGACCCAGGTTCCGTGACCAGTGGGTTAACAGCCCCCAACTTTGAGATCCGAAAAGCCCCGGTTCGGTAACGAGCCGGGGCTTTTGTTTTTGGCATGAACTTTTTTGCCAGAAATATACCTTGCACGGGCAAGACTGCTTCGTTTAACCGCCTGTTGAAAAAGGGAGTGCGAGGCTCCTGCCGAGCCGTGTGCGTGAGGAAAGTCGCTTGTTTCTCGCGGCTCGGCAGGAGCCTCGCCCTCCCGACAGCCGTTTTTCAACAGGCTGCTAACCGCGTCAGGGCCTCTGTCCTCATCCGTCTCCGCGCACCATCAGCCGAACCAGAACGGATCGGCCAGCCAGCGGAGGCCACCTGCGCCTGCTGTCACCGCGTGGCCGAACTCGATGCCCGCGATGGTGCCGGGTGAGTACAGATGGCGACCACCGCCGATCATCTCGGCGAGGCAACGGCTCATGTCGGGCTGATGGCCGACGCAAACGATGCGAGCCGATCCGGAATCGCGCAGCCGTTGGAGCAGGCTAGCGGTGACGATGCCCGGCGCGAGCAGTCGCTCCTCTAGCAAGACGGCTTCCGCTCCGACCTCGCTCGCGATCGTTTCGGCCGTTTGACGGGCGCGGACCAGCGGACTGTGCAGGATCAGTTCGGGAGCCTCCTCCCGTTCGAGCAACCAGCGCGTCAGATGACTCACTTGTCGTCGTCCCAAATCGGTCAACTCGCGATCGAAATCGGTTGCGGCTCGATCCGGGTCTTCCGCTTCTCCGTGTCTGGCCAACCAGAGCTTCATCGTCGTCTCCTGTGCCATGAATTGCCTGTGGGGTGCGAGTCTGCCATTGCCGCGCCGCCTGTTGCCACATGTCGTACAGCGGCGAGGCGAGCATCACCAGATCAGTTGGCTTCGTTCCAGGGCCATCGCCATTTTCAATGTAGGGTGGGACCAGCTCGCTTCGAGCGCCGGCTCACCATCGTAAAACATCGAGAATTGCTGGTGGGCTGGCGCGGCGAAGCGCCGCTGGTCCCACCCTACGTCCTGCCCAGATTCAAAAAGGCATTGGCCCGCGCGCAGGGTGCCATGCCGAATGAGAGATTTGATGGCGGACTGGCAGACAAAAGCCGCGAACATCCCAAGGAATTGCCCGCAGACCGGCGGCAACTGCGTGTTCATCCGTCATTGGGCGTTCTTGAGATGGGCGTCGCCGCCGGGTTTCTGGTGGGGTGTCATAGAAAGGCTCACCCCTAGAGCCGGAGCAAGCCGAATAATCAGATCACGCGGAAACTCGGCTAGGACCGTTGCGTCTGGAATTTATCAATGACTCACCGTTCGCATGGTAGCGCAGTTGAAACCCTGAGGGCTGGACGAATGTACCCACGGCGACAAACAAGCATTCAGCACACGCTCCGAAGCGCTTCACTGCTGGTTCTTCTGGCATTCGGGGTGAATGCCTCGGGACAGGTGGACGGCACCGCGCCGCTCGCCAGCGACAGCGGGGTGACCACGCTGGAGCAGGACGGGTTCAGTGGAGGCGTGAGCCTCAACGGAACGTACTTCGATGTGCGTCATCAGACTGGCAAGGGGGTCGGCTACTCGAACGGCTTCACGCAGTTCGGTGCCTTCACGCCGTTCTGGGGTTCCAACGACAACTGGTTCATCGCCCCGAACGCCCGCGTCAATCTGACGAACGATTCCCGCAGCGGCTTCAATGCCGGTTTGGTCTCGCGTCTGTACTCCGAGCAGTTCGACCGCATCGTCGGTGTGAACACCTACTGGGACAACGACAAGTCGCAGCTCAACAATCGCTACGACCAAGTCGGCTTCGGGTTCGAGACGCTCGGCCCGATCTTGGACTTCCGGGCGAACGCTTACGTGCCGACGACCAATGAGTCCAACTTCGTGCGTGCCACGGGACTCACCCCAGATCTCGCGTTCTTCGGCAATCGCCTTGGACTCATCGGTACGCAGGTCGTGGAGAGTGCCCTTAAGGGATACGACTTTGAATTCGGCGTGCCGCTCACGCCCAGCACTCCGTGGCTGCGCGGTTACGCGGGGATGTACGCGTACCAGCAAAGTTCCGGAACGGATCCGGTTGGTTTCCGAGGCCGCGTGGAAGGCTGGATCTCGAACGACACGTCGCTGGGATTCATGGTCACGCACGACAAACACTTCGGGACGAACGTGAACGCCACCGTCGATTGGCGTTTCGCGGGCTTTGTGCCAACCCGCTACTTCCCCAACTTTTCGACCCGCGACCGGATGCTGATGCCCGTTCAGCGTTCGTGGCGCATCACGGCGAGTCAGTACGAGGAAGAAGTCAAAGTCGTGGCCAACAATCCACGCACCGGGAACAACTACTTCGTCGTCTGGGTTGATCCGGATCGGAACGCCGCCGCTCACGGAGTGGGGACGTTTGAGAACCCGTACACCAACCTCCCCGCCGATGTCCCGAATCAAACCGACTTGGTCCTCGTGAGACGCGGCGACACGACGGCCGCCAATCCGCTGAATGGTCAGATCGCTCTGCCCAACAACACCCGTCTGTTGGGTGAAGGCTTCGCGCACGTCTTCGATGCGACCGCGACCTTTGGCGGCGTCACCCGAGTCGCGGACAACTCCCTGCTGCGTGACGCGGGCTTCAGCAACACGGGGCTGTATCCGTTCTTGAGCAACAACGCGGGCGACACGGTGCGGGTTGCCAACGGCAACGAAGTCGCGGCGTTTGTGATGAACGGAGCGGCGGGAGCGGCCATCACCGGCCAGAACGTGCGCGGGTTCAACTTCCACCACTTGGAGATTTCCAACAATGCCGGCGGCGGCATTGTGCTGCCGGGAGCCGGAGGAACGGGGCTGGTCACAACAGATGGTCAGACGATTCTGAGTGGACGCATTGCCGACATCAATCGCAACCTGGTGGGTGGCTGGGCCAACCCCCTTGGGCTGGGGAACAACGGCGGTCCCGGCGGCATCGTGGTCGGAACCGGCATCTCGCCACTCGACTTGACCATCGAGCGCGTCTCGATGAATGCGACGCCGGGCGGACAGCAATACGGCGTCCGACTCACGACGGCCCAGGGCGCGTTGAATACCCGGATTGATGATCTCCGGACCAGCGGCGGCAATGTCGAAGCGGGCTTGAGTATCGAGCAAACGACGGGACCGATTGCCGCGACAATCAACTTGCTGCAATCCAGTGACAACGGCGGAAACGGTCTCCGCTTGCTGACGGGCAGTCAGCGGACGATGCGGGTGGATGGAACCAACATCACCGCGAACCGCAACGGGGGCGACAACCTGCAAATCGCCAACAATCCCGTCGCTACCGCGCTCCCGCACAATGTCACCTTTGATGGCGTCTTCTCGAACAGCAGCTTCGATGACAGTCGGACCGGCAACGGTGTCTCGCTGAACATGACCAGCGGCGTGAAGACGCTGTCGCTGACGGATGTCTCCGCATCTGGCAACGCCCTGTCCGGCGTGGACCTCGTGTCCACGGGCGGGAGGCTGAACTTCAACGCGAACCGTTTGACCGCCAACCGCAACATCGGTCACAACTTGAACGCCCTGCTGTCGAACACCCGCTTCACGGGTGTCGCGACGGACAGCACGTTTGATCGCAGCTTGGCAACCGGCATCATGCTCGACGCCACGGGCGGTCAGTCGTCGTTGGCACTCACGCGCGTCTCGGCCAGCAACAACCAGTTCGGTTTGGTTGTGAATGGACACGGCAATGCGCAGATCGGCAACGCCGCGACTGTCCCGTTTGACGGTGTGACGGTGATCAACAGCACGTTGACCGGCAACACGTTTGACGCGATCAACACGCTGGCCGACGGCAATTCGCACCTTGAACTGTTCGTCGATCCGACCGACTTGTCTGGCAGCGGTCGTCACGCCTTCCGCTTTGATGTTCAAAACACAGCCGACTTGGTGGCGCTCCTCGATCAAACGAACTTCGACAACAGCGGCCAGAATCCCGGTGCGCTCGATCCGTCGGCTGTCGGCGGGCAGGGACGTGCGGTATTCGGCTTGGTCGATGGACTCGGTTCGCTGGCGAATGTCACCATTCGGAACAGCACCTTGCGAAATGCGGCGGATGACGGCGTGTACGTGGGCGCGACGAACGGTTCGACCGCCAACGTAATCCTCACTGATGTCACGATTGTGGACAGCGGTCGCACCCAAGCGGGTGCCAGCGGGATTGAGGTGAATGCCGCGTCGGGCAGCACGATCAACCTCAATGTGAACGGCGTGACGAACGTCGATAACACGGCGGTCGGTGGGTCGGGAGCCTTTGGGCTATCGGTTGGCTCACACGGCTTTGGCTCCGTCGTGAATGCGACCGCCACGGGGACGACCTTCGACAACGCTCGCGTCAATGCCGTGAATGCTCTCGTCGATGCGGATGTCTTCGGTGGGGGCGTGGCCACGATCACGCTGACCGGCACGACCTTCAACAACGCTGGCAACAACGCCCTGAATGCCTTCGTCGATAGGGGTGTGGCGACGATCTCCCTGACCGACACGATCGGCAACAACGCGGGTGCGTCGGGCGTGAACGCTCAAGTCCACAACGCCGGTGTCCTGAATCTGGAGTTCACTAACGCCGACTTCGCGCGGGCGGGGCGGCTCGTTGTGGGTGACGGCCTGAACGCGGTCGTCGATACGGGGAGTCGGCTCAATGCTTGCTTGTTGGATTCCGACTTCACCAACGCCTCGGGTGCCGGTCTGAGAATGCTCACGACGGGTGCGGGAGCGTTGACCAAAGTTCAATTTGAGAACAGCACTGCGAATTTCAATCGGCAGGGTGGACTGGTCGCCAACGTCGAAGCCGGTGGCGAGCTGAACCTGCGCAGCGTGAACTCGCACTTCGATGACAACGGCACGATTGGAGCGGCCGATTTCGACGGTGCGTTCGTGCGAGCGAACGGAGTCGGTTCGACGGCTTTGATGTTGTTTGACCACAGCTTCGCCGACCGGAATGCCCGACACGGCTTCAATTTTGAGGCGGCAAACGGCGCGGTCATGACCGCGCGGCTCGACACGATTTCCGCCTCGAACAACGGTGGCTTCGGCGTGCGATTGGATGCGACCGGCGCGGGGACGGCCGCACTTCTGCTGCCGACCGGAACCAACACCGTCACCGGCAATACGCTCGGTTCTTACAGCCTCAACTACGCCGGAGTGAACTTGGCGGTGGTCGCTCTGACCGGATCGTTCAATGGTGTCGCCGGGGATGGGGTCCATGTGGACATCAACAACGTCGGCACGGCCGTGGTCAGTGTGACCGGTAACGGGATGACGGATACGATCGACAACAACATGGGCGATGGCGTGGACATCCGGATCAGCAATGCCAACTCGGCGGGCATCCGCATCGCGGGCTACAACTCGATCAGCGGCAACGCCGAAGATGGCGTTCACATCGAACTGACCAACATTGCCACGGCCGCAGCCGTCGAAGTTCTCGGCGTCCCCGCCCCTGGCCAGACCGTGTTGACCAACAACGGTGACGAGGGCGTGGACCTCACGCTAACGAATGTGGCTCTCGGCACGTTCGTTCCGCCGGTGGGACTCGATCCTCTCCGGCTCATCACGCTCACCAGCAACGATGTGGCAAACATCTGCCTTCCCGAGCCGATCAATGTTCCGTTTGGCACGTTCGTGACCATCCCCGCCTCGAACGGAATTCTCATCGACGATCTGGACATCCGCCGCCCAGTCGCCGCTCCGGCCGGACACAACGGCATCGCGGTCGCTGGCATGAATGTCACCGGTGCGGGCAACGTGGCTCTCACCAACAACACGATCACCAACTTCGACAATGGCATCGCTGCCACGTTTGGCGGCGGTTCCAACTTCGGCGGCTTAGTGATCGACAACACGACGATCACCAACAGTGCGATCTCGGGCATCAACGTCGGCATCAACGCGAGCAATGCTCCGCTGACCATCACGAACACGAATGTCACCACCAGCGGCGGAACAGGTGTGAATGTCGCTCTGACCGGAGCCATCGGCGGTGGGGATATCACGCTCGACACGGTCAATGTCGTGGGGAGCGGCGGCAGCGGTGTGCGGATCTCCGGAACCGGCGTGCTAGACGACGTGATTCTGCGTGATGTGTCCGCCCGCAACAGTAACGGTGGCGATGGCGTCGCCTTGGTCATGACTGCCGGTTCCGTCGATACCGTTCTGTTTGACAATGTCTCGTCGCGAGTCAGCACGGGGAACGGTGTCCTCGTCGATCTGAACGGCATCACCAACGTGACGAGTGTCGTGGTCGATGGTGCCGGAACGGCCGTCTCGAACAACAACACACTCTCGGGCGTGTTGGTCAGCCTGACCAATGTCACCGGCGTGCCAGCCATCAGCGTGGGCGACTATGCCAGCGTGAACACCAACGGCAACCGCGGCATCGCGTTGCTCGGGTTGGGAACGAATGTCGGAGCAATCGACCTGTCAGACAACACGGTCGGAGTCAGCGGCGACGACGGGATTCAACTGGTGCTGAACAGCGCCGTCGGTGGCCCGATCACACTCGACAACAATATCGTGAGCCAGAGTACCGGTGACGGCATCCAACTGTTGCTCGACAATGTGACCGGCAGCCCCGATGTCACGACCAGCAACAGCACGGTCACGACCAGCGGTGGCTTCGGCATCGTGCTGACGGCTAACAACGCGGCCCTCGGCAACATCCTGCTCGATCCAATTCAAGTCACGGGCAGCGGTGCCGATGGCGTCCGGGTCGGGTTCTCGAACTCGTCGGTGAGGAGTGTCGTCCTCGATCAAGTCAGCGTGAACACCAGCGTCGGTCGCGGCATCAACGTCGATCTGAACGCCGTCACCGCTCTGACGAACGTCGCCGTGACCGGCCCCGCCACGGTGCGGAACAGCGGTAGCGACGGCATCCGCGTCAACCTGAATGCGGTCGTCGGTACGCCCACCGTCACTGTGACGGGGCAAACGGTCGATCAAAGCACCGGTCGCGGCATCGCCGTCCTGACCAACGGCTCGCCCGTGCTGCTCCCCGTCGGCTCACCGGTCGGTGCGGTCAACGTGTCGAACAACACAGTCTCGCGCAGTCTCGGTGGCGATGGCGTGTTGCTGGACTTGAGGAACAGCGTGGTCGGTTCGATCACGGCGAACAACGACCTCATCAGCAACAGTGCCGCTCGCGGGCTGGACATTCTTGTGGACGGAGTCACCGGAGGTGTTAATCCAGGGCCGAACATCACGGTCATCGGCACGACGAGTACGACGACCACGAACGGACGCGGCGTGTCGATTGACGGCAGCGGCAGCGCGGCCAACCCGATGCGGTTGGGAACCATCACGCTGACGAATGTCACAGCCACCGGCAGCGGCGGCGCGACGGGCGGTGGTGTGGTGGTCGATCTCGATACCGTAGTGCCCAACGTCCTCAACGCGACCGTCGGCTCGATTGCGCTGAACAATGTCTCCGCTTTCAACAACAGTTTGGATGGTATCCGCGTCAACCTG
>JAYTGQ010000404.1:0-14390 GCA_043733345.1 Schlesneria sp. | reverse complement strand
GAACAATCAGCGTTGATCAAGCCCGCATGGAACTGCCGCAAGTGTTCGACGAAGTCGAGGCCGGTGGCGAGATCATCATCGCGCGCGGCGGGAAGCCGATCGCGCGACTGGTGCCGATCACAGACTCGCCAAGGCCGCGACGGCCGAAAGTGGGTGAACTGCGCGGCGCTCCGTTTCAGATTCCAGATGAAACTTTCGCTCCACTCACAAACGAGGAACTCAAGGAGTGGGGGCTGTGAAACTCCTGCTCGATACGTGTGTTTTCTGATGGCTGGCCACCGAACCGTCGAAGCTGTCTCAAGCCGCCACGACCGCGTTGGACGATGAGCAAAACGAGTTGTTCCTCAGCGATGTCAGTATTAATTCAACGTTGATTGTTCCATCGACCTCTCCACTGACTCGGCGATCTTCACGCGGAGCGATGAAGGCTACTTTGGTCTGAGGCGAAGCCCTCGCTGGAGTTTTCGGAACGCACCCTGATCGTTGCCGGCCTTATCATTTTCCGGTGCGTTCCGAAGCCTCCACATCTATCGCTTCGAGGAAGGTGACTTGGCAAAATGGCGTTCGTGGGCGGAGCCAAATACAGGCGGTGATGCGGCGGATGGCTCGTCCTAATGAGACGACTTTGATCAATGAAGGTGTGGGACTCGAAATGAACGAATGGACTGTGGAGATCATTGCCAAGCGGGACCGGCTGCTGGAGATCGTGGCGGGGTACGGTCGTGTTGCGGTCGCGTTCTCGGCCGGTGTTGACAGTACGGTGGTTGCGATGGCCGCGCAGTTGGCGTGTGGCGAACAGGCGGTGGCTGTGACGGCGGTCAGTGCGAGCTTGGCGGCGGGAGAGCGTGAGCAGGCGGCCGAGTTGGCGGCGTTCATTGGCATCCGGCATCTGGTGATCGAGACGCGCGAGTTTGCTGACTCGAACTATCTCAAAAATCCCGTCAACCGCTGCTACTTCTGCAAGACCGAGCTGTACTCGCGGTTGGTCGAAGTCGCGCCGTCGCTGGGTGTGGATGTGTTGGCGAACGGTGCCAACCTCGATGATCGCGGCGACTACCGGCCGGGACTTCAAGCGGCGCATGAGTTCCAAGTTCGCTCACCGTTGATCGAGGCCGGGTGTACGAAGGCCGACGTGCGCGAGTTGGCTCGGTTGTGGAACCTTTCCGTGTGGGACAAACCCGCCACGCCGTGCTTGTCGAGTCGGATCGCTTACGGAGTGGAAGTGACCGTCGAGCGAGTCCGACGCATTGACGAAGCCGAGCGGTTTTTGAAGCGCACGCTGAACATCCACGAGCTGCGAGTCCGCTGCGAGGCGAATGATCTCGCGCGGATCGAGTTGCCTGCGGAAGCGATCTCCCGTGCGCTGGTCCCTGCCCTGCTCGACACCATCCGGGTGGAACTGCATCGCCTCGGCTTCCGCTACGTCACGCTCGACCTCGACGGCTTCCGTTCGGGGAGCATGAACGACGCGATCATTGGCCAAGGTGGGCTGACGGTCTTGCAGGACTGACCACACACGTACCTCAATTATGGCTCGCGCGATCCGTGATGAGACATCTGAGCGGGGTGGCGTAAGCCCCCCGGTTCTTGGGCGTAAGCCCCCTTTGGCAGAACCGGGGGGCTTAAGCCACCCCGCTCGGAAACCTCTCACCTTGTGACGTGTGAGGTATATAAAGCCTCAACTAGCCATCAGGTGTGCAGCAGCGTCGGGTCGATCTCCATCGCCCGTTCCTTCCACCACGCGGTGCCGTGTTCGTAACTCCAGTGACCGGCATCGCGGCATTTGCTCAATGCTTCGGCCATTTCTTTGGGCGAGCCGTAGCGTTGGTCCGTCTCCTTGGAGAGGCACCGAACGAGGACTTGTTCGAGGTCTTTGGGAATCGTCTTGTTCCAGCGTGACGGCGGGGTGAGCGGATCACGAGCGTGTGCTTGCATCACGCGCCAGGCCGACTTCCCTTCAAACGGCGGACGACCGGTGAGCAGGTAGTAACCGACGGCACCTAACGAGTAGATGTCGGTTCGTCCGTCGAGCTTCAACCCGGCGGCCTGCTCGGGCGACATGTACAACGGTGAACCGGCGAACGGTGTCGTCGCATTGGGATCGTGGCGGCTCTTCACGTTGCCGTACTCGTTGCTCTGCATGACGAGGCCAAAGTCGAACAGCTTCGTCACATCAAATACACCGCCACGCTTGGCGGCGAAGATGTTCGCCGGTTTGAGATCGCGGTGAATCAGCCCGAGATTGTGAGCTTCCTGCAACGCCCAACAGGTCTGGCTGAGGAAGTGAATCGCTCGTGCTGGTGGCAACGCGCCGTAGCGCTGGACCAGATCGAACAAGTTCAACCCCCGCATATATTCCATCACGTAATAGAACGTGCCGTCGTCGGTGTGGCCGTAGTCGAAAATTTCGATCGTGTTCCAGTGAGACAACTGCGCGGTGCTGCGGACTTCCCGCTCGAACCGCTTCAGCGCCGACGGATCGCCGACCTGTTCGGGTTGAATGACCTTGATCGCGCACGGTCGCTTCAGCAGTTGATGCTCGCCCAGAAAGACTTGGCCCATCCCCCCCTGCCCCAGTTCCACCGTCAGCTTGTATTGGCCGAGCTGCCGCTTGGCCTTACGGACTTCGTGCCGCAAGTTCGAGATCGCGTATGTTCCGTACGTCGCGATCCCGCCCGTGATGAGCAACGCCAGGCCGATTTCAATGCCACGCATCACGTCAATCGTTTCAGACATTGCGGGCAGCAACACGCGCACGATCAGCAGCGCCAGTGTCGGCGACAACACGGGCGGAATCATCATCAGCGCCGTGCGTTTCCAACCGTTGGGCATCAACATGCCATACGCCAACATCAGCACCGCCAGGCCGAGCGTTCCCGAATAGACAACCGCCACTTGCTGCGGAGTATCTCCCGCTTCAACGGCCTTCATCAGGAAGATGACTTGCATCAATACGACCAGCGCACACAGCGGCCCGAACAGCAGCATCTCGATCCGCCGCAATTGACGTGGCGAGAGAACTTCGGGTGAGACCAGCATCCCCAAGCAACCGAGCGGGATGATCAGGCTGATACTCCGCATCAACATGATCAGTGGCTCATCAATGCAAAGAGCTCGCAGGAAGAATGTGAAGAGGCAAACCAAACAGATGATCGAGGCCGCCTGCAACCGCGACTGCAAGAGTTCGCTCGCAGTGCCGGGGCAGATCACTTTGTGATGACCGTCTGCCGCCGCGTTGGGGGTGTGCGTGGCCGCCAACGCATCGGGCAGTGAAGGCATGCTCTGCGAGACTCGGGAATGACCGACTCGCGAATGGCCAATCATGGATGATTGCCCGGCCCTCGACTGGCCGACCATCGACTCCGAGGGCGTTCGTCCGGGTGGAGTATCGCCGACATCGCCCTCACGCCCAATGAACGTGATGTCGATCGATTCCCACTCGTGCGGTGTCGCACTGGCGAGTGACATGACAACCCCTCTGTTCAGTTCTATCGAAGTCTCTCACACGACAACGCGCGGTTGCGCCGCACTACGTTGTCGCTTCGTGCCGTTAGCCCGCACTTTTGCGATGAAGAAACTTTCGATCCGCGTTGGCTCCCACGGCCCACTTTCCGTCTCGCACCGTATGCGATGCGAGCGTCCGGCAACCCGTCCGTTGCGAAGCTAGCATCGGTTGCAAATGAGTGCCGCGATTTTGTTACGACAATGCAAGAGACCGGCGAACTCGCCCTCACAGATGCCGGGGCTACCGCACCATCGACACAACCGGCATTGCTCGCGCGATCAAGACGACGTGCCCGGCCGTCACTCTCAAGCACCGTCATTCAAAAAAAACACCCCGACTGCGTGCCATCACGCAAGTCGGGTGTTTGTCTTCGACGGACTGGCTAGATCGCATTTCAAAACTAGCCCGACGCGCAAGCGAGGGCTTCATCGTCATCGAATGTCCAGCCCTCGCTTGCGCGTCGGGCTAGTTTTTCAAAGCAAAAGATGCCTCGAATCAGGCAATGCCCGGCACCGGGAAAGCGGCACAGAACGACTGGATCTCGCCGCGAACGCGCTCGATGACGGCGGCGTCTTCCGGCGCTCGCAGGACCGACAAGATCCACGCGCCCACTTTCTTCATCTCGTCCTGCTTCATGCCGCGCGTCGTGAGGGCCGCGGTGCCGATGCGGATGCCGCTCGGGTCGAGAGCCTTGCGCTGGTCGAACGGGATCATGTTCTTATTGACCGTGATCCCCGCGTGGTCGAGCGCCTTTTCGGCAATCTTGCCGGTCAGGCCGATGGCCGTCACGTCGCAGAGCATCAGATGGTTGTCGGTCCCGCCGCTGGCGAGCTTGATCCCGCCGCTCATGAGGGTCTCGGCTAGTGTCTTCGCGTTGGCAACGATCTGTCGCGCGTAGACCTTGAACGACGGCCGAGACGCCTCATCAAAACAGACCGCTTTCGCCGCGATGACGTGCATCAGCGGGCCACCCTGCATTCCGGGAAAGACCGACCGGTCGAGGTCTTTCGCGTATTCCGCCTTGCACAGGACGAAGCCCGATCGCGGGCCACGCAGTGTTTTGTGCGAGGTGCTCGACACGAAGTCGGCCACCGGCACAGGGCTGTTGTGAACGCCACCGGCCACGAGTCCCGCGTAGTGAGCCATATCGACCCACAGCTTGGCACCGATCTCGTGCGCGATCTCGGCGAACTTCGCGTGATCGATCTCGCGCGGATAGGCACTCGCCCCGGCCAGGATCATCTTCGGCTTGTGTTCTCGGGCCAGTCGGACCACTTCGTCGAAGTCGATCCGGTGATCGGACTCGCGCACGCCATACGGGATCGGGGTATAGAGCTGTCCCGAAAAATTGAGCTGATGCCCGTGCGTGAGGTGTCCGCCGTGAGCCAGATTCATCGCCAGGTAACTGTCACCCGGCTTCATCAGCGTCAGATAGACCGCCATGTTGGCCTGCGATCCGGCGTGAGGCTGCACGTTGACATGCTCCGCCCCGAACAACTTCTTCGCCCGCTCAATAGCCAGCGTTTCGATCGTGTCCACATGTTCGCAGCCACCGTAGTACCGGCGACCCGGATAGCCCTCGGCATACTTGTTGGTGAGAATCGTCCCCGCCGCCTCCAGCACGGCGGCCGACGTGTAATTCTCGGACGCAATCAATTCGAGGCCATCGTGCTGACGGACTCGCTCAGCCTGAAGGGCTTCCCACAACGCGGGATCGTTTGTTTGCAGTGCGGACATTTCTGGTTGGATTCCTATCGTTAGAAGCGTAATTGAGGCCGGCCCACGTTTTCACCCAGCGCGGCCATCGGCCGCAACCAAAGTAGCCTTCATCGCTCCGCGTGAAGTGAGCCGATTGTGAATGGACCTCGGGATCAGCCATCGGCACCGAACCCGCGTACGGCTTTCTTCACGCGGAGCGATGAAGGCTACTTTGAAGCAGAAGAATTTGCGTAAGCCGACATGAAACGAAGCATTAGTAGTACGGATGACACACGAAAGCGATGGTTTTGAAAACGGGTTGTCAGGCGGCAGGTGACTTTCCTGCCAAGCCATTGTTGGTGGGGAGTGTTTTGTCCGCGTTTTGACTTTCGGTTGAACTGGCTTCGTCAAGTTTCGACGGATCGACAATCGGACGGGGCGGAAACGAAACATAGGTTCGCCCGCTCGACTCTTGCCGCGCGATGAGACTTCGGCACAGCGCGTCCAAATCGTGGTTGAACTCGGCAGAGATCGCGCGCTTGATTTGGCGAACCTCTTCGACAATCGGGTCAGTCCACATCGAGATTCTCCATCAGGACATCAGGTGTGCAAATTGCCGGGGCGAGCCATCCTGCCGCCCGACAGGCGGACACAATTTTCGGATAGACCTGCGGATTTGCCAAATGCGCACAGTTCCAAGTTACCAAATACTGAATACCGTTGAGTGCGGCGATTGCCAAATGGACCGCATCGTTCATGACTCCTGGCGGAATGGCTCCAATCGTCACGAAGTCCTTGGCGAATTCGAGCGACTCCACTGTGATCTTCAATTCGGGCAGTGATTGGAGAATCGTCAACCGCTCTTGTGCTGCAACAGGATCGCCTCGCGAAGCCTCTTGAACGACCAACTCTGAGGTGTAAACATCGAAGCGGTTACGTGCGGTCTCCCACCAATCCCGAGTGGATTGCTGATGGCCAGCCACCACGATGTCCCGATGCGGACGAGCCGTCAGGTAACTAACGACCGTTGTTTCCAAGTAAACCTTCGGCAGGTTGTTTGGCATGGGAACTCCAATTCGTCGCGTCTGAACACTCACGGCTTTGGCGCGCGGGGTTTATACTCTGCCCGCCAAATCACCTGCCACTGACTGCGCGAGATGCCATGACCGAACCGGCCGATTCTGATGCGATGTCGCTGCCTGAGGCGAAGCCGATCCAAAGTTCGCCCGTCTTACAGGGTGAGCGGGTGGCGTTTACCGGCACGCTCGCGTCGATGACGCATCGTCAGGCGATGGACCTCGCTGAGCAACACGGTGGGACGACGGGGCAACATGTCAGCCATCAGACCACGTTACTGGTCGTCGGCGAGGAAGGCTGGCCGCTCGAAGCGGATGGTCGAATCTCGGTGAAGCTCGAACAGGCGCAGCAGCTTCATGACAAGGGCGAACCGCTGCGCATTCTGTCCGAATCGGAATGGCTCAACCTGCTGGGTGTTGAGCCGGGTGAACGGAAGCAACAGCAGCTTTACACCCCGGCCATGCTCAGCCAACTCCTCAACATCTCCGTCCACGAGATTCGTCGCTGGGAGCGAGACGGGCTGATCCGCGCGGTGAAGAAGGTCTTCCGGTTGCCCTACTTCGATTTCCAAGAAGTGACCGGCGCGAGACGCCTCAACGAACTCGCCCGCTCCGGTGTGAGTCTCGTTGAACTCGCCTCCGGTTTGGAACGCCTGCGAGCGATCCTGCCGAATGTCGATCGGCCGCTTGCCCAGTTGGAAGTGCTGTCGCGCGGGAAGCAGTTTCTCTATCGCGACGCCACGGGACTCGTCGAACCTTCCAGCGGCCAGCGAGTCTTCGACTTTGAGCTTTCCCCCTGCCCTGCCGAGACTCACGAAGACGATTCGGATGAACACGCCGCCACGATTCCGATGCGGCTCGATATGAATGTCGCTTCATCCGGCGACGCGATCAACCGCCGTGACTGGACCGCCGACGAGTGGTTTCGCGAAGGCTGCCGTCTGTCTGAAGAATATGAGATCGACGCGGCAATCGAAGCGTTTCGGCTGGCTCTCATCGACGAACCGCTTAACCCGCTCCATCACTTTCATCTCGCCGATGCCCTCTACCGCGAAGGCCGACCGGATGCGGCGATCGAACGCTATCACATGGCCGTCGAGCTGGATCACGACTTCCTCGAAGCGTGGACTCAACTCGGCTGTCTTTTCGCCGAGACCGGCAAAACCACGTCGGCTCAAGAAGCGTTTCGAGTCGCCCTCGACCTGCATCCCGATTACCCGGACGCCCACTTCCATCTGGCCGAGCTACTTGAGCAAAGCGGCCACCGTGACGAAGCGGCCAGTCACTGGCGACGCTATCTCGAGTTCGACCAACGCGGCCCGTGGGCCGACATCGCCCGTCAGCGGCTGGAGTCGAAATAACAAAGAAGACGTTTCCGACAGAAGTGGTGAGCCGGGCGGCGTAAGCCCTCGGACTCTTGAGATTGCAGCTAAGAATCCGGGGGCTTACGCCCAATGGCACTCACTTTGTCATTCTGTGAGCGGCACGGCGCTAGCCGCCGGTGTATTTCCTTTGACCCAAAGTGAGTGCCATTGGGCTTACGCCGCCCGGCTCACCTGATTTCGACTTTTGTCGGAAACGTGATAATTGGTAATTTCTAAATGCAAATTGGTCAGTGAAAAACGAGGCACGCCCGTCCTGGCGTTCCCCTCTGCTTCGATTTTGCAATCAGCAATTACCAATTTGCATTTATCAATTCTCTGCTGCTTCTCAGGCGGATCACTGCCAGCGTCGCCCCCTCAGTGATGCTCGTCGCTGGCCCCGGCGATGGCGTGAGGGTCGTGGCCTTCAGCTTGGTTGTACATCATCCATGTGGTGACGCCGACAAACAGCACGAGCGAGATGCTGAAGATGATGGCCAGCATGATGCCGACGTGTTCGCCCGCGGAACGATCTGCAGCGCTGAACTCGGTCAGTTCGGACTTCTCAAACCGCAGGCCGTCCAACACGGCGGTGGCATGATCGTGGGCAGCGGCATCGTGAGCGGAATGGGCGGCGTCAGCGTGCGTGGTCATGAATCTCGTCTCTCTTCTCGGTTGCCGAAACGTGGCGCGACAACCGTTCCCATCGAATCCCCTCGCAACAGCCAGCCCGTCGCGAGCGGGCACATTCTGATTGCGACTCCACTTTCTGTCGAGCCTGATCGACGAGATTGCCACGTTCGGGAATGCCTGCGGGAGCCATGACATGGGCGTGGTTGGGATCGGTGTCGCAATCACGCGGCATCACACGGCCCAGCGGCAATCAGCGTCACCAATTCATCGGCGATCTCGCCGTTCAACATCGCTTCCAATTCAATCAGGCAGTCGGCGGCATACGATCCATCCATCAAGCGGTGATCGTAAGAGAGCGTCACGCGACAACACCCCGTTTCGTCCAGAGGCCCAAACGTCAGGTTACTGGTGAGGAACGCCGGCGGGTCTTGAATCTCGACCCCTTTCGACGCCAGCGTCGTCAGAAAAAACGTGCCAACTCGTTTGGCTCGCTTGCTTCCCGCCAAGTTCAGCGTCCACCACCAGATGCACCGCCGCAGGAACTGCGGCAGTCCACTGAGCTGCCATTGAAACGGAAAGATCGTCTCGACCGGCTCGGTCAGGTACTTGTCCAAACTCAGTTGCAGTTCAATCAACGCACGGGACTCGGGCCGCAAGAACCTGGACCAAAGCACCCACGGCTCGCCCCGATGCTCGCGATGCGTGGCCAGCATCCCCACGCTATGAGGATGTTCGAGCACATGCGGCCACGGCCACGCGACATAAGCCTGACGCAGCACGTTCCGTTTCGACGCGACAATCGCAAACGCCTTGATGAACAGCAGCGACCACGACACGCGCACCGGCAACCGCGATCGCAACTCGGCGACGCGAGACAAATCGCATCGCCGGTCATGAGCACACGTCGGCACTTTCCGGTTGTAATGCAATACGTCAATCGTCAGCCGCCGACTCCGCAGCAGCCTCAACCGACGAGTCCGTTCCAGTTTTGACATCCGTACTCCGCCTTCGCTTTACCCGGACGAGTACCGTCCAACGAGGGCGTGTTTCTATCACGGAGCCTGAAATGTCGGAAGACCGTTGATTGACCGTAACCTGCAAAGGTCAGCTTGGTCGGTGATTCAAAGCCGTCCCGTCGGCGGAGCGACGAGACTACCGTAGTCTCGTCGCTCCGCCGACGAGACGCTCATTCAGAAATCGCCAACCTCTTCCCCGCCATCCTTCGTGGCCAGCTTCTTCAGGATGGCCGGATCGGCCTTCTGGCTGAGGAACTTCACCGAACCATCCGCCAACAGCGCTTGAGTCCCGTGCGAGTGATATGACGATAGCCACCCGGCGGACTGTTGCGGCTTGGCCCCTTTCAGGTTGATCCCCGTCGGTTGTGCGGCAACATCCACATCGCGCGGTTCTGTCCAGACGATTTGCGTCCCGCAGGCTTCGACGACGAGCAACGTGTTGCTCGTTCCATCTGTGATGGACTGAATCTTCGTCCCCGTTGTGGACGCACCGATGGTGTGCGGTCCAGTCGGCATCGAGTATGCCGAATACCAACGGTCTTGATTGTCCTTCGGGTACGCCGCCGTTGGGCAGACGAACGGAGGGACTTCGTGCCGCGAAAGCTGGGCGTTCGGAGCCACGTCCCAAGCCAAACCACGGTCGTAGCTGTCGAACGCTTCCTGCTGATCGAGAAACGGCAGAATGGCCACTCGCCACGAGTGAGCCGGTGGCCCCGAGACCGCTGCGGGGAACATCAGATGGTCATCATGATAATTGTGCAACGCGAGGCCGATCTGCTTGAGATGGTTCTTGCACTGAACCCGATGAGACGCTTCGACTGGATGTCCAAGAGTCGGCATCAGTAACCACGCGAGACTCAAACCATACAGCAGCGCAATTCCAACGATCTCTCCCCGTTTTTGTTCCTCATAGAGCTTGATGAGGCTGAGTGTTGTCCCGGCGATGGCCAACGAGAGGGTGGCCGCTCCGAGCGGCTCCAACCATTCGTTGCCGATCCAAGGACGCCGCGAATATCCCGCTCCGATCAAGTTCAACCCAACCACGGCGGCTCCATACCACCAGAAGGCATCCGACGCGCGAACGTCTTTCCGCCGCCGAACTCTCCGCACCAACCAGACGAGACCAAGCAGATTCCAGCCCACACAAAGCCAACGCGCGGCCATCAGCCTGACATACTCGGGTGGCAACGGGGGGAATGGGAACTCCATCGAAATCTCCTCAAAACTGGGCGGTCATGCCCGACAAGGTACTGCCGGTCTCAAACGACAACAATGGGCCTGAAGCCCAACAACGCGCACGCGGCACGTTGTTCAACCACTTGTGACCACGTACTCTTCGCACGTCAATTTGCGTGGTTGTTGGCGAGATCCCGTTCATCGAGAGAGTGCCCTTATGAGTTGCATTCAACGATTCCCCATCGCATGGCTCGCAGCTTTGATCGCGTCGGTCGCCATCTCACTGCCTGCGGTCGCGCAGACTCCTCCGTCGTTTGAGCGAGCTGTCGCGCCGATCCTCATCAAGCGGTGTCTTGAATGTCACGGCGAAACGGATCCGTCGGGGAAGTTGAACCTCACGACACGCGACTCGATCATGAAGGGTGGTGAGAGTGGTCCGGCCGTCACAGCATTTGAAGCGAATCAGAGTCTGCTCTACACGCGAGTCCGCTCCGGCGAAATGCCGCCTCCCAAACGAGGCCATTCTCAGAAACTCCCCGAGAATGAAGCCGCAACTCTCGGTGTGTGGATTGTCTTCGGATGCCAATGGCCTGAAGGCCGGAAGCTCGACCTGTTTGAATCGACCAACGAAACCCGAGCCGGTCGCGACTGGTGGTCGCTCCAACCGGTTCGTCGTCCGAATGTGCCGACTCTTGTCTCCTCTCCCCCGTCTTCGGGGGAGAGGGCTAGGGTGAGGGGGCCGATGGGCGAGAACGCGTCCGTCGCGGGGAATGCAGGAAGCAACGACGGCGTGACGAAACATGGCCGCTCACCCAACCAAAGCCCCACTCACCCTAACCCTCTCCCCCCCAAGGCGGGGGGCGAGGGGACAAAGCCGCTGCTATCGAACGTGTCCCCTGCCAATCCGCCGTTTGCCCCTCAACCATCAACCATCGACCCTCAACCCGTTCGCTCGCCCCTCGACGTTTTCATCGTCTCGAAGCTGATCGCCAACGACATGGAACCGGCCCCGCAGGCCGATCGCGCGACGCTCATCAAACGTCTCTCGTTCGATCTGCTCGGGCTGCCGCCGTCGTTTGAGGACGTGGAGGCGTTCGTCAGCGATTCGGCTCCCGATGCTTATGAACGTCTCGTCGATCGGCTGCTCGCGTCGCCTCACTTCGGCGAGCGATGGGCCAGGTACTGGCTCGACCTCGTCCGCTATGCCGACACGTGCGGCTACGAACGCGATCAGGAAAAGCCCGGCGCGTGGAAGTACCGTGACTGGGTGGTGCGAGCGATCAACGAGGACCTGCCGTACGCTCGCTTCATCATCGAGCAACTGGCCGGTGACGAACTGCCCGACCGGAACGAACAGACCCTCATCGCGACCGGCTTCCTGCGCCTCGGCACCTGGAACGACGAGCCGAACGATGCCGAAGAGTACAAGTACGACCGGCTCGAAGACTTAGTCGGAGCCACCTCGACGGCGTTCCTCGGTTACACGGTGAAGTGTGCGAGGTGTCACGATCACAAGTTCGATCCGATTCAGCAGGCCGACTACTACCGCATGGCCGCCGCCTTCTGGCCCGGCCCGATCGAACAGCGCGACCGCGAGCTACTCGGCGGCCCCTCGCGCGAAGAACTCGATGCCGCACTCTCTCCGGCAAACAAGCCACTGATGCCCGACATCCTCGCCTGGACCGACATCCGCCCTGCCCCGCCGATCCATCTGCTGAAGAAGGGCGAACCCAAACATCCCGGCGCGGTCGTCGAACCGGCCGCGATGTCATTCGTGCCGGGAGTGAGTCGAGAGTCGAGAGTGGAGAGTCGAGGGTCAAGAGCCAGAGTTGAGCAGAAACCATCCACCGTCAAGACACCGTCTTCATCCCCTCTGGCTCTCGACTCTCCGCTCTCCGCTCTCCGTTCTTTTCGCCGGACGGCCCTCGCCGAGTGGATCGTTCATCCCGATAACCCGCTCACCGCGCGCGTCCTCGTCAACCGACTCTGGACGCACCACTTCGGCCGCGGCCTCGTCAGGTCGCCCGACAACTTCGGCTTCACCGGCGACAAGCCGACCCATCCGGAGTTGCTGGAGTGGCTGAGTGCGGAGTGTCGAGTGACGAGTGTCAGAGAAGCAGATGCGGGTGAGCGAGTTCCTTCTGTCACTCGTCACTCAACACTCGTCACTCCGCACTTCCTCAAGCGTCTTCACCGCCTGCTCGTCACCAGCGCGACTTATCGCCAGTCGTCGCTGCACCCGAAACAGGACGAGTACACATCGCGCGACGCGGCCAACCATCTCTGGTGGCACGCCGAGCGCCGCCGCCTCGATGCCGAGTCGCTGCGTGACCGGATGCTGTTCATGGGAGAGAGCCTCGACACGCGCATGGCCGGGCCGGGATTCAAAGTCACGATTCAGGCCGAGGCGCTCGAAGGATTGTCTCGCAAGGGTGATGCCTGGAAGCCGTCGCCGTCGCAGGAACAACGGCGACGGTCGCTCTATTCCTTCAGTGCCCGCAGCCTGCTCCCTCCGCTGATGACGACCTTCGATTTCGGAGACACCACCCTCCCCTGCGGCCAACGCCCGGTCTCGACCGTCGCCCCGCAGGCCCTCGCGCTGCTGAACAACGCCTTCGCACATGAACGAAGCACGGCGCTGGCTACTGTAGTTTGGTCGCTCCGCCGACCAAACGTCCCGTCGGCGGAGCGACGGGACGACGATACTGATACCGACCAACAAGCCCGTCTGGCATGGCGGCTGGCCTTGGGACGCGAACCTTCTCCCGGCGAGTTGGCTGCGGCACGCGAACACGTTGCAGCACAGCGGCAACGGTTCTCCACCCAATCGAGTGACAAGGACGCTGGTCGCACCAACACGTCGCACGATCCCGACTTCCTGGCCTTGGCCTCGCTCTGCCATGTCCTGCTGAACACGAACGAGTTCGCGTATGTCGATTGAGAAATGTAGGGTGGGACCAGCGGTGCTTCGCCGCGCCGGCCCACCACAGCCAATCACGCATGCAAACATGGTGGGCCGGCGCTCGAAGCGAGCTTGTCCCACCCTACGCAACTTTGAGGACTTGATATGACAGGGTCATCAGAGACTCCCATTGCCGAATACCGTGATTGTCGTCGAGGCGTGGATGATGTCACGACGTTGTTTGCCGATCGAATCGAAGTACGTTGGAAACGCTCGACGGAATCCGGCGAGACGAGCATTCCACTCTTTGTCCTCTCGCCCCACTTTGATCGGCGGCGCGGGACGGGAGGTGACTATCATCGACTTGTTTGGCCGGGAGCCTGTTTCGTAGTGCTCGCCATCGTTGGAGCGATCATGTTGCCACTGCCATACTCCGACTACGTTGGCCTTGGCGGCGCAGTCGGAGCCGCCTTCTGTTTCGGGTTCGTCGTCTTCTCCAGTCAATCAACTGAGACGCGGTGGAGCTTCATGGACATGATGCACACGACAACGCTGCTGACGCTGAATGCCTGCCCACAATATGTTGCTGCGGCCGAGGCGTTTGTCGCCGCGTTCGTCATGCAGGTCAACCTGGGTCGATCAAGGCACTGTGCGTTTGGTGAGCCGTCTGATTCCGATCCGTCGGCCTGATCGTTGAAACCGTCAAGGCAACTTCGACATGCAAGATTCCAAAATGCCAAAGCTCCGTCGAGCCGGAGCGCCCCCACAATTCCCCTGCCGTCAGACCCGTCGTGAGTTCGTGTGGGAGATGGGAGCCGGATTCACTGGCCTCGCGCTGACATCGCTGTTGTCGGGCGAGGGCTTCTTTGAACGGATTGGGTTCGGGGCCGAGCGGGGGGCGACGGCGAACCCGCTGGCGGCGAAGGCGGCTCATGCGTTTGGGCGGGCGAAGAGCGTGATCTTCCTGATGATGAACGGCGCGCCGAGTCAGGTCGATACGTTTGACTACAAGCCCGAGTTGCA
>JAYTGQ010000403.1:0-1941 GCA_043733345.1 Schlesneria sp. | reverse complement strand
GCGTAAGCCCCCCGGTTCTTGGGCGTCAGCCGGTTTTTAGGAACCGGGGGGCTTACGCCGCCCCGCTCAGAAACGTCTCATCAAGGCCGCGCGAGGTAAAAACGACGCAATCCGGCATTCACTCGCTCCCGCCATCACTTCGCGGAAAGCGTGAAGTACTCTCCCGTCCGTGCCATTTCACATTCATTCGATCCGTTGCTGGGCCGACAGAATTCTGCCGTCGTGGTTGCGGTGAGTTCGGCGTTCTGTTCATTCAAACTCATCGCCATCGAAGCCACTGACGGTGGCACGGGAGTGTTCGAGCTGGGGGGAGCATTCAGCCAATCCAGCTCAAACTTGCTCGACGGCTTGGGCGTGGATTGCAAGACCGCGCGTGCGGGTGACGCACTCTTCGACTGCACCTGCTCGACATGGCGTACGGCCGCATGGTCGAAGAGCGCTCCCTCCAAGACTCGTTCCAACTTGCGAGCCGACGCGCGGATATCGAGTGGCTCAAAGCAACGACGCTGAAGCTCTTCACTTTTGCAGTCGAGCTGTCCTGCGATCGCGTCGGCCATTGCCACGGGGCTGGCGGGAGGAACAAGTCGGTCGTAGAGCCGATCCGCGATTTCGGGGACGCCGCCGACCGAGGTCGCGACGAATGGAGTCCCGCAGGCCAGCGATTCCAGCAACACGTTCGGCACGCCTTCGGACAGGCTGCTGAGCACGGTCAGGTCTGCCGCGCGATACCATTCGGCCAACCGCATCTGCGACTGAGGCCCTGCGAGTTTCACGCAGTCTTCCAAACCGAGGTGCTCGATCTGCCGTTGCAACAAGCCTTTCAGCGGGCCGTTGCCGAGAATATGACAGTCGAACAATCGGCCTCGGGTTTTGAGAACCGCACAGCTCGCGATGAGATGCTGAAATCCCTTGACCGGCACGAGCCGACCGACGGCAACAAGCTGAGTTCGCGTTTCAGAAAGGCCGAGGCCACGTCGCGCGATCAAGCGATCTCCGGGCGAGAACGCCGCTGGATCGACGCCGCGTCGCACGACATGCAGTTTCTTGCGAGACAGCCCATCCTTCATGAGTGTGTCGGAAATATGATCGCTCACCGTCACGACAGCATCGGCCCGATTCAGCACGTTCAAGATTGCTGATCGCCGCGCGCCGCTCCGCGCTAAGAGCAGCACATCACTCCCACCGACCATCACGACCGACGGCACGTTGTGACGCTGCGCCGCCCGCACGGCGACATCACCGTCCGGGTGTGCCCAGTACGACAGCACGACATCGGGCTGGAATTCTTGCATCACGCGATTCAACTCGCGCCCGACGGACCAATCCAAGAAGTGGCCGTACTGGGAGCGAAGAATTTTCGGAGGGTAATAGAAAGTGGGATGGCTGGCTTCGACACCGGGAACGGCGGTGTAGGTCGAGTCCTTCAAGCCACCCGCTCCGGTGGCCGAAACACCGGTCAGTTTTGACAAGCGTTCACGCCAGACTTCGGGAAACGGAACGGGAGCGACCACCCGGACCTCATGCACGCCTGCCAATCCCGCGACCATCGCGCGGTTGAACGTCCCCAAACCCGGTTGCCTTGCGTTGGGATAGGCGTAAGAGAAGAACACGATTTTCATAGGGCGTTCCTGTCGGTGATTTGAGTCGCTTGAGCACAGTGTGGTTTCGAGGCCGCCGGGATCAGATGGTTTAGCCCGGAGGATTCACCACGGAAAACACGGAAATTCATGGAAGGAAAGCAGGGAAAGAAGTTGCGTGAAAGAATCTCATCCTGCTCCACAAAACACAGTGCCCGATGGCGACTTGTTGTCACTCTTCCACTTCCGTGAGCTTCCGTACTATTCACGTTTTGTTTCTTTGCGCGGCGCGCAGATTTTGAACAGAAGCAAACGAAGGGAACGAAGGGCGGAGCGATCCAGCAGAGTCAGACGGTATTGCCGA
>JAYTGQ010000402.1:0-5656 GCA_043733345.1 Schlesneria sp. | reverse complement strand
AACTTTGTCTTGAGGGGTTCATCACTAGCCCGACGCGCAAGCGAGGGCTTCACTTTCGACAACGGTTTGCCCTCGCTTGCGCGTCGGGCTAGTTGTTGGACAACCCCGCAATCTTAAGTTGTCCGACCACTAGCTCTCCGTCTCGTTCACCATCCAGACAAGCGGGATGGGGTCCAATCTCAACGCCTGTAATCCGGTTGTTTCAACAAATTTTAAAATTGGCCGATCACGCGGCATCCATGATTCAAACCGTGCCTCGGCCAATTTCAAAATTTGAACGCCCGATCCCGACTATTGGATGCGGTGCAGAGTCTTCAGCCGGCGGATGATCCCCCCGAGCTGTTGCAGTCGGCGGGACGAAATATGAGGTGCGCTGCGGTTGACGGCAAGTTCGACCACCGTGACCAAGTCGTGTCGATGCGGCTTCTTCGTCAATTCACTGGACGACAACGGCGAGGGATCGGCCAGAGTCTGCTGCCAATCGGACGGGCGGCGCGAACCGGTCAGCTCGAAACAGAAGTCGCGAGCCAGCGTCTGCGCGGCCGAACCGTAACGCGCTGACTCCTGTTTCTCGTCCGCTTCCATCGCGTGTGCGGACTGCATCGCGCGCGGAACCGGAGCCGCTGGCTGCGCGGCCGCCGTGTGAGCCAACTTGATCAGCAACCCCACCGCCGTGATCACCGCCAGCCCCATCCAGACGACCAGCGGGTACAGCCGCGCGTTCGGAAAGCGCGGATGGTTGATGACCGCTTCGTTGAGAATGTTCGACTCTTCGACGTGCTGGATCACCGCATTGGCCATACGCAGCAGTTGCTTCCACGTCGGTTTGGGAGGCGTCTGCGGGTCCGGCGGCACAGGTGCTGGAGGCTGGGGCTGGGGCTGGGGCTGGGGCTGGGGCGAGGGACTCGGGTGCTCTTGGAGCAGCGGGCTTGAACGGTAACTCGGTTGCGGCTGTCCCTCGACGACAAACGCCAGCCGCTTCTTGTCGCCAGCACACAGCCGCTCACTGACGCGGATCGCGAGAACAGAGTTATCGCCGTGCCACAGCATGCTGTTCGTAAAGAGACTCGGATCGGCGGCGACGATCATCGTCCCGGTGTCGGGCCTGCGCTGCGAGTCGTACTGACCCACAGCGATCAGCGGTTGCCCACGACTCCGCCTGGGTGAACAGGTTTGCGGCACAGAGGCCACCGTTTGCCACTGCATCACGCCACCGGGCAGGAACGCCAGCCAGCCGGTTCGATTGAGGACGATCTCGTTCACGCCGTTCATCAGCGTGTGATCGCGATCCAGATCGGAGACGCGCAGACAATCGGGCAAGTTCTGGTACCGAGTCGCCTCGTCCTCCGACGTGATCGGTCCCGAGACAAAGTTCGCGGTGACACCCATCGAACCCGTTCGGTCACTCGCGACGAGGACAGTTCCGCCGCGCGCGACAAACGGCAACAGCTTGCCCGGATCGGCGACTTGAATCCGGTTCAACTTGCCAAGCATCACCACGACCGATTCCTCGGGCGCAGCCAACGCCGCGTCGAGCGAACTCTCGACCACCAGCCCTCGCTCTTCGAGCAGCATCTGAAATAGTTCGTGTCGAAACTGCCAAGCGGAACTGGCGGGCGGCGCGACCGCCGGACCACGCCCTTCCTGCGCGCATGCCGCAGTCGCTTGAAGCCACACCAACACGAGCGGCAGCACGAACAGTACCAGCCGCTGAATGGGGGTCGGGCGTTCCAATTTCCTGACTCTCACGTTTCGCCGGAGTACTCGCCCCAGACGGTGCGCATCGAACGAACCCACTTCAGCCCGGCCCACCGACGGAACAACAAACGCGACCATGACTACTGGCTCCACAACCTCTACGCCTCCGCCTCACTCGCCAGCTTCAGATCACGTACAGAGAAAACGTGAGTGCCAGCAACTTGGAACGCCCGACCCCAGAACATGATTACCAGCGTTCGATTGAATCTCAGACGCGGTGGAACCGCACTCCCACGACCCCATCCGCCTTGTGCGGATGGTGAGCGAGATGGCGAGATGGCCAATTCGTGCGGAAACTCCCACGACCCCATCCGCCTTGTGCGGATGGTGAAGCAGTTTGGCGGCTCGCGAGAACATAGCACGCCGCAACATCTGCATCACCATGCCGACAAGCGGGATGGGGTCGTGCCGGTTCGTCTCGTCCCACGTCCAGCCCTCCCCCTCGCTCACCATCTGCACGAGGCGGATGGGGTCGAGCATTTAACACGCGCGCGCGATCTGATCTGTTGAAAAACCGTAGGGTAGCAGCCCGTTGAACAACCGTAGCACGGACGCCCTCGTCCGTGTTTTCTGCTTGGTTTCGGACGGACGAAGGCGTCCGTCCTACCTTTTTCAGGCTCTCCGCCATTCGTGTTGATTGTCGTAGGGTAGGCGGCGCGCCGGCCCCCGCTGTTGTGGAAAAAAGGGCAGGCGCGCCGCCTACCCCACGACAATGGCGGAGAGCCCTTTTTCAATAGGTTGCTCGGGGCTGACAAAGGGCAAGCGACCGGAGCCGAAACGAAAACGGGCATCGCGATTGATCGCGATGCCCGTACCAAGCCCGTGTGTTTTACAGCGTCCGTCTTTTGGGGGGACTGTTGCCTCACGAGGCACCTCGTGGGAGAGCAGACCCGAATCGTTCAGCTCACCGGAACACGCCTACCCAGTACGGGTAGCCGCCGCGAAGCTGGTAACCGAAGCCGACGCGCGTGCCGCTCAGCATGTTCGCGTGATGCGGGGGCGAGGCGATCCAGCCTTGAACGGCCGCTTCCGGAGTGGGGATTCCCTGAAAGATGATCTCCAAGTACGGCAGTGAGCTGTGCTGGAAGGCTCCCGTGGCGGCCATCCAGTTGGCGTGCCGCTGGGCGTCGAGGCACATCGCGGTGTCGAGTTCGAGCGGGGCCAACCCCATCTGGACGCGGTGCTGATTCGTCTGAGTGACGAGTCGCACGATGTTCTCGTTCTTGATGAGCCAGTCGTGCGGTCCCGGCTTTACCTCGACGATGATCTTCTGAGCCTGAACCGTTTCAATGCGGCCGTTCAATGGCAGCAAGGCATTGGCAGGCTGGTCGTCGCCCCAGCAAGTCAGTCCCGCCAGCAGGCAGGTCGCGGCCAACAGTCTGGCTGGCAAAAACAATGTCGTTCTGAGCATTCCGTCTCTCCGTAAACAAGTCTTGAATCTTCCGTGTTGCTCAACCCGCGGACCCACTCGCGGACGCTCAGGAAAGGTCGTCGCCCGATCACACCGACCGGACGCTGGAGAGACAGCTAAGCAAAGTTGACTGTGCCGATCAATCAACAGGCGCAGATTGGGGGGACTTTTGATGCGTTGGGTGAGACGGGCAGGCGCGTCTGAAATGAGAGCCGGGGCGGATGCCCGATCGGGTCGCAAAGGTGCGGTTGTGACGGCACGATCGACGGAACTCATTGCACCACAGTCGGAACGAGCGGGTTGGTTAGCATCTCAGGCGGTCTCGTTTAACCGCGTGGGCAACGCCCCGCGCGTTGAACGGGAAACCGTCTCAAACGTTGCCCAACACGCGGGGCGTTGCCCACGCGGTGATACCGCAGACGGTTGAGGATGGCACATTGCACACTCACCCGAAGCGTAAGCGAGGACTGGTGTTGTCTCCTCGCTTACGCTTCGGGTGAGTGTCAGCTTCAACCGCGCGCGGTTCAACGAGATCGCCATTTGACTGCAAACCAAATGCAACGGGACGGGCAGTGAGGGGGGCCTATCTCGTTGCCGACTCAACGGTCAAAAACTCGGCAGCCGCTCGGGGCACCGCTCTTTTCGCTGTTCACTCGGTCCAGCTCGAGCTGGTAGAGCTGCGTTCCGGCGGGAGTTGGGTACTTGGCGTCGAGGCACGCTTGGCAGATCGACGTTCCCGGCAGGTCGATGCTGCGGGCGATCGCGTCGAACGAGAGATATCGCAAGCTGTCGGCTCCGATCGCGGTCGCCATGCGCGCTTCGATTTCGGGGGTCAGTTCGTCGCCGGGCTTCAAAAATTTGGGGCCGAAGAGTTGGCCGATCGTCGTCATGTCGATGCCGTAGAAGCAGGGAGACAGGATCGGCGGGCAGGCGACTCGCACATGGACTTCTTTCGCCAGTCCGCGTTCTTTCAGTTGCGAGATCAGCACTTTCATCGTCGTCGAGCGGACGATGGTGTCTTCGACGAGAATCACTCGCTTTCCTTCCAGGACTTCGCGGAGCGGCGTGTACTTCATGCGGGCCTTGTCTTCGCGGTTAGTCCCTTCGATGAATGTGCGGCCCATGTACCGGTTGCGCATCAGACCTTCGACCGACGGGACTTTCAGGGTGAACGCCATGCTGTCGGCCGCCGCCTTCGCCGTGTCGGGGACGGGAACGACGATCGTGTTTGAGTCGATCTGCAATTGCTCCTGCTTGGCCAGTTCCTCGCCGAGTCGTTTGCGGGTGAGATAGACGCTGCGATCGTCGAGCGTGCTGGCCACGTTGGCGAAGTAGATCCACTCGAAGAAGCAGTGGGCGCGACGCGGACTGGGTGCGAACTGGTGAACTTCGAGCTTTCCGTTTTGGATCAGTACCGCGTGACCCGGTGGCACGTTGTGAATGTCCTCTTGTTTGAAGCCGAGATTGGCCAGCGCGACGCTTTCGCTGGCCGCCGCGAACAAGGCACCATCGAAGGCGTAGCACAACGGGCGGATGCCGAGCGGGTCACGCGCGACGGCCATTTCGCCCTGAGCGTTGAGGAACACCAGATTCCACGCACCGTCGAGTCTCTGGCTGAGGACTGAGAGAACATCAACGAGACTTGGGAGGCGGTCTCCCGACAACTGCTGCGAGATCAAATGCAGCAGAACTTCGGTGTCGATGTCGCGTGCCAGATGAAAGTTGGGCTGGGAGAGAATCTCCTGCCGCAGCTCTTTGAAATTGGCGAGTTGTCCGTTGAAGCCGAATGCGAACCACTTGTGCTTCTCGATGTGGTGTCGCTCGAACGGCTGAGCATTGCCGCGATCATCGCCTCCACAAGTGGCGTACCTCACATGGCCGATGGCCGCCACGCCAGCGTACTTGTCCATCAAGGCCGTGGCTTCGTCCTGATGGTTGAGGTGGAAGACCTCGGTGACGGTGCCGACGTTTTTGTAGGTGTCGATCAACTGGGGATGCTTCGGTCGGTAGACGCTCATTCCCGCGGCCAACTGTCCGCGATTTTGAATGTCCAACAGCAGCCGAGGAATGAGCCGCGAGACCTGTGACGGATCGCCTTTCGGCGCAATCCGGTGCGTCGCCCCGGGCAGATGATAGATCGCAGCAATCCCACACTCATGATGCAAATCGGCCACGGGCAATTCTCCGTCGGTCAGGTTCGTCGCAGAGTCAGAGAACAGCGGCCCGCGTTAGTGTGAGCGGGCCAATCGCAGCGCCGAGGCAAGCCGCGCGTTGAGTTGAATGCCTCGTCGTCTCACTAGGGAGGGCGAGCGGGCGGGGATCATACAGGCAGAGTCAGTCGCGACCAACCGACTCCACACATGACGGCCTGAAGTCCGGCTTAGCCTTGTTAGCCGGACTTCGGATCGTCAAGTGTGTCCTCCAACCTCCACGGAGAGAAGTCCGGCTTTAGGAAAAGCCGGACTTCGAGTGGCATCGTTGCGCGAC
>JAYTGQ010000401.1:0-5663 GCA_043733345.1 Schlesneria sp. | reverse complement strand
GGCGGCTACGAATCGCACACCTGAGAGTGGCAGCGCCAAGCGTTGTGACGGATGCGAGTGCCTTAACTTTTGCACTTTGCACTGATCACTTCTCACTTGGCACTGATCTCAATCGAGTAATCCGTCACAGTAGAACTACTTCGCGAAGTCCTTCCACAGCCATCGGAGCGAGTCCGGCAACAACATGCCGCCGTGCTTGCCGCTGTGGCCACCATCACCGTACTCGAACTGATAGTCGTAGCCTTTGAATTTCAGCGACGAGGCCATCTGCTGATTGGCCAGCGGCCAGTTGCCGTGCAAGTTGTCGAGATCGCTCGATCCGTCTTGCAGGAAGACTCGCAGCGGCTTCTTCTCCGTCTTGCGAATCAGCGCGGGGTAGACGTGTCCGCCACGAATGTTGGTGAAACTGCCGATGTGACTGATGACCCGGCGAAACTGATCGGGCCGTTCCCACGCAACGGTAAAGGCACAGATGCCTCCCGAACTGATGCCGCAAGTACTGCGGCCTTCCGGATCATCGGTCAGCTTGAGTTGATACCGCTCGCACAGACCGGGCAGTGCTTCTTCAATGAGAAATCGCGCGTACTGATCACCCAGCGAGTCGTACTCGAAGCTGCGGTTGCTGCGTCCCTGTTGGTCGGGCTGCGCGGCGGGGATGTGGCCGGGATTCAAGAAAACGCCAATCGTGACGGGCATCTCTTGCTTGTGAATCAGATTGTCGAACACGATCGGTGCCCGGAATTGTCCGTCTGCTTTGGCGTAGTTGCCGCCGTCTTGAAAGACCATCAGACATGCCGGCTTCGAGCCGTCGTACTGCGCGGGGACGTAGACCCAGTAGTCGCGCTCGGTGCCGGGAAAGACTTTCTCGCTGATCCACTTCCCCTGCGTGACCTTGCCCTGTGGCACTCCCGCCTGGACCTGCGAATCGGGGCCAAGTTTGTAGTCATCCGCCGCGAACAATGGCGACGCCGCGAGCATCGCAAAACAACAGCAAATGGCAAATGACTTCGCGAGCATCGGCGTGAACCTTCTGGAGATAGGGGGACCAAAGCTGGGCACACTAACCCGAAGCGTGAGCGAGGATGCCTGGAGCGTCCTCGCTCACGCTTCGGGTTGGTGTGAGACTCGGCCGGGTGAGCCATCCGCTTGCTACTCAAACAACTGAGCAACCGTCACTCGGAAACCCGGTAGGTCGGGTTCGGCCGTCAGTTCATCATCGACCGTGTAGAACTCGGGTTCGTGCCCCGGACGATGCACGCGCACGAAGTGGAAATTGGGATCGACGATCCAGACCTGCTTTACGCCGGCAGCGATGTACTCGTTGATCTTGTCGTTGGTCTCTTTGACCGTGTCGTTGGGCGACAGAATTTCCACGACGAGGACCGGCACGCCGTCGAGCATGGTTGTGTCGTCGGTCTGTGCAGCAACGGTCTCGGCGGAGACGTAGGCCACGTCGATTCCGACCGTCGAATCGGGATCGCGGCTGAGATAGACCCCCACTTCGCCAGACAAGACATCACCGCGCGGTTCGGGAAACGCCTTGACCCAACTCTTCAAATAATAGGCGATTGTGGCTTCGGTCTTGGAATGAAATCGGTTGCGGCGGGTCATCGGCTTCTCCTGTACAACGCCTCGAATCAGGTTCCGCTCCATCCCATCGTCGGGTAGGGCGATGAACTCGGCGTGCGTCATCAGTCGAGGGGCTGTGGCTGTACTCATGATTGACTCACTCTTCAAATGGCATTCGATCAGTCGGGCGGCGGGCCATTGTGGAAGCCGCGCCGTGCAGAATCAACGGCGAACGGATGGACTTACCTGAACACAGTCCGCTTCCCGGCGAAGCGTTTCAGTTTGTCGGGGTCGATGTCCACGCCGAGGCCCGGTTTGGTCGGGATCATCAAGTTGCCAGCGGCATCAATGGTGAATGGCTCGGTGGTGAGGTCGTCGATGTAGGCGCAGGGGGTCAGGTATTCGACGTATCGCGCGCGGGGGATCGCCGCGCTGAATTGCAGGTCGGCGGCGAGGCCCATCGCGGTGTTCCAGCCGTGCGGGACGAGCGTGATGTTGTGGTCGAAGCAGAGCCACGCGAGGCGTCTCGATTCGGACAGGCCGCCGTTTTTCGTGCAATCGGGCTGGAGGATGTCCACCGCGCGGCGTTCGATCCACGGAATGAAACTCTGTCGCCGTGTGAGGACTTCGCATCCGGCAATCGGCACCGGTGAAACGCGGGTCAGTTCGATGTAGCCTTCGATGTCGTCGGGCGGCAGCGGCTCCTCGAACCAAGTGATGTTGAAGTCGGCCAGCATCTTCGCTGTCTCGCGCGCCCAGTTCGTGCCGTGAGGCCAGAACTGTTCGCTCCCGCCCGCATCGACCATCAACTCGACGCCATCGCCCACGGTTTCCCGAGCCGTTCGCACGATCAGTTCGTCGAACGCGCGATCGCGCCGGCCGAACGGACGCCAACCCATTTTGATCGCCTTGAACCCGCGCGCCACCACACTTTCGAGCATCTTCTTGAGCGGCTCTGGCTCGTCGAACAGGATCGAACCGTACGGTTTGATTCGGTCGCGGTAGTTGCCTCCCAACAGACGCGACACCGGCTGGCAACACGCTTTGCCCATGATGTCCCACAGCGCGATGTCGATGCCGCTGATCGCGTGCTCGACCGCACCGCCACGTCCCTGCCAGAAGCTCGCCTGCCGGAGCGTCTCGGAAACTCGCTCCGGCTCGACGCCCGACTGCCCCTTCAGCAGCGGCCATAACAACGCCACGGCTCCCTCGACCAACGTCCCCGACGTGAAGCAGCCTCCCCAGCCATACACACCGCTGTCGGTGCGAACTTGGACGAGCGTATGCAGGTTTTCTTGAGCCTCATGCCCCTGCGGCCAGCCTCCATCGACGGTAGCCCCGGTCAGCGGAATGACTTCAATTTCGACGATCTTCATGGTGCCGGTCCTGAGAGAACATTTCAAAAGCGAGCATTTCAAAACTAGCCCGACGCGCAAGCGAGGGCCTCAACGTCATCGAATGTTCAGCCCTCGCTTGCGCGTCGGGCTAGTTTGTCGAGGCAAAACAGGTTTTGAAATGCCCTTTCGTTTGAATCCATTATCAAGCGGAGCACTCGTCACCCACTGATTGCCATTCCCACTTGATACACGATCAACGCGGCGAGATAGGCCAGCGTCGTCATGTAAACGAACGTGAAGAGCGGCCAGCCCCACGAGTTGGTTTCGCGGCGAATGACCATCAACGTGGAAGCACACTGCGCACAGAGGGCGAAGAAAACCATGATCGACAGCGCGACGGGGATCGAATAGACGGGCCGACCATCCGGCCACTTTGAGTTCTGCAGGGCCTGTTGCAAGCCCGAGTCGGTCTCATCGACATCGCCGCCCAAACTGTAGATCGTGCCAAGCGTCGCAACGATTACTTCCCGCGCGGGGAACGACGCGAGAACACCGACTCCAATCCGCCAGTCCCACCCGAGCGGTCGGACAGCCGGTTCGATTAGCTTGCCCACGCGACCGAGATAACTCTGTTCGAGCAACTCCGCTCCCCGTCGCGCGAGTTCCGTCTTCTCCGCGTTGAGCGGCTCCACTCGACGAACAACCGCCACCAACTCCTCGGTGATTTGCGCCTCGACTCCGACCAAGGATTGGCGGACGGCCTCGGCCGCTCGTCTCATCTCGGCCATCGTCTTGCGCGGCGGGTCAATGATCGACTCGACAAGCGTCACATGGGTTGCCTTCCGCCATTGTCGGTCGGCATTTTGTTTCTCAACCGGAAGCCAGACATCGCGTCGCTTCTTCAACTCAACCTGCTCCGCCAGCAGCTCTCGGTACTCGCCCTGTTCTGCCGCTTCGATCTTGGCGGTGAGGGCGTCAATCTCAGCATGACTCTCCGGAAAGTAGCCCGCCGCCCAAACCAGGATCGAAGTCGCGAAGATCAGTGTGCCGGCTCGCAGGACGAAGGCGCGCGCGCGGTCGTAAACTCGGTGGGCGACGATCCTCGGTGACGGCCACTTGTAGCTCGGCAGCTCCATCACGAACGGTGGCGTCTCACCTTTGAAGAGCGTCTTCTTGAAGAGCCACGCGACGGGGATCGCGACCGCCGCGCCAAAGAACGTCATCACGAACATCATCACGCCGTGCAGCGTGATCCAACCACCGACCCAGGCGATCGAGGGAAAGAACGCGGCGATCATCAGTGCGTAAACGGGGGCGCGGGCCGAGCAACTCATCAACGGCGCGACGAGGATCGTCACCATCCGGTCGCGGCGGTTCTCGATCGTGCGCGTCGCCATGATGCCGGGAATCGCACACGCAAACGACGACATCAACGGTACGAACGACTTCCCTGACAAGCCAACTTTCACCATCAGCTTGTCCATCAGGAAGGCGGCGCGCGCCATGTAGCCGCAGTCTTCCAAAAGGGCGATGAATAAAAACAAGAAGCAAATCTGAGGCAGAAACACCAAGATGCCGCCGACTCCCGCAATGACTCCATCCACGATCAAACTGCGAAACGGGCCGGGCGGCAGCAGTGAGCCGACTTGCGAACCGACAGCCTGTTGAAGAGCCTCGCATAATTGCATTAGCGGCGCGGAGAAGGTTGAGATCGCTTGAAAGACCGCGAACATGATCACCATGAACGCGGCCAGTCCCCAGACCTTGTGAGTCAGCCAACGGTCCAGCCCATCACTGCGATGGACCGCCCGCTCGGTCGGGAGTTGGATCGCTCCGCTCAGAACTTGCCGCGCCCAGGCGTAGCGTGCCTTGGCTTCTGCAGCGGGAACCTTCAGGCCGATGGCCTTGAGTCGTTCGCGAGCCTCGCTCAGGGCGGCAGGCAGTTTTCCGGAGTGCCTCACCGAGAACGTCGCTTCAAACTGGCCGCCCACGTCGAGCAGCAGTCGCTCGGCGACGTAGAAGGGGACGTTGGTCTCGCCCCATTTCGCGAGTTGCGATTGGAGCTTGAGGCCCTCGTCATAGAACTCGGGCGGAAAGACGCGCGGCGCGGCGGGAGGCGGCTGCGAGACGACCGAGACGATGGCCTGCTTCACGTCTTCGATGTGGCGGCGACGATGAGCTTCGCACGGGATGACCGGGATGTTCAGTCGGCTGCGTAGCTCTGCCACGTTGATGACGATGCCGCGCTGTTCGGCCACGTCCCACATGTTGAGGACCAGCACGGTCGGCAACCCGAGATCGAGGACCTGGCTGACGACGTACAGGTTGCGTTCAAGGTTCGACGCATCGGCAATGCAGACGACGGCGTCGATCTTTCCGACATCGCGCTGCTGCCCGAGCAGCACCTCCACCGAGACCATTTCATCGAGCGACCTCGGCGACAGGCTGTACGTTCCAGGCAGATCGACCAACTGCACCGAACGACCTTCAAAAGTGAACCGCCCGGTCTTCTTTTCGACCGTCACGCCGGGATAGTTCCCGATCCGCGAATGGACTCCGGTGAGCGCGGTGAAAAGCGTGCTTTTACCGGTGTTCGGGTTGCCGATCACGGCGACCGTCAGTTGCGGGGCGGCAGACGCGGAATCAGGAGCAGTCATGCGAGCAGGAACTTTCGTGAGTCAGACCGCGTGGCGGGATCATCTATACTTCGCCCGGCCGGAATTGAGTCGTTTAACCGCGTGGGCAACGCCCCGCGCG
>JAYTGQ010000400.1:0-5667 GCA_043733345.1 Schlesneria sp. | reverse complement strand
TGACGATCACACTCACCAACGGGTGCCGCCGATTCACGGACGAACGCGGATCCTCCAGACTCTCGAAATACTTTCCGAGCTCCAAGAGGCGATCACGCTCCAAACCAACGCTCACTAAATCACTCATCGGTCAGCCTCCCTGCACCGCGATATATACGGATCCACACGGCCGACTACATTACAAGCTGACATCGCTTCGCGCTAACCGTCCACTCCCCCACGCCAGCCCAGTGTGTGCGCTGGCCCTGGAGTTCAGGGCGTGTTACCCAGCCGATAAGTTTTTATCTGCCGCTCGCCTTACTCGAACTGCTTCAATTCCTCCTCGTCGATCTCGTCGTCTTCGTCGGGTTGTTCATCGTGAGCTTGATAGGTCGCGGTGGCAGGGCTTGTACCGCCGTGACGGATCACGCCGCGACCGGGGTTGGCGGCCAAGTGTTCGAGCAGTTTGAAGACCCACTCGGCGCGAGCGGGTTCGCCGAGGGAGGTGGCAATCTGGTCGGCCGTTTGCGGGGCGTGAGTCGCTCGCAACTGAGCGACGACGCGCGATTGCAGGTCGAGAACCGCCGCTGCCGCCTTCTTGCCCGCTTCAACTCCCGGTTGGTGATAGGCGTTGATGTCGATCAGTTCCGCATAGAGACCGACGGCCCGTTCGTAGAGGGCGATCAGCGCCCCGACTGTCTCACCAGTGACCTCGTTCACCGTGATCGTGATCGAGTCGCGGCCGCTCTCGGAGAGAGCCTCGCGCGTGCCGAGCAGGAAGCCCTGTAAAAAATCTCCCGACGTGATGCCGGGATCGACTTCAAACAGCGGACGCACGTACTGCGTGTCGGGGTCGAGGTCTACTTCGCGATCCTTCAAGACCTGGATAAACGTCGCGAAGAAGTTCGGCACGCCGTCGCGGAGCTGCTGCACGTAAGCGTGCTGATCGGTCGAACCTTTGTTTCCGTAGACGGCAATCCCCTGATGAACTGTCTGCCCCTGCCGATCGTGTTCCTTGCCGAGCGACTCCATCACGAGCTGCTGCAAGTACCGGCTGAACAGGCAGAGCCGATCCTTGTACGGCAGGATGACCATGTCCTTCGCTCCCTTACCGTTGCCAACGTGATGCCACATCAGGGCGAGCAGCGCGGCGGGGTTCTTCAGCGGATCGGCGGCGCGCGTGAGTCGGTCCATCGCGGCGGCTCCGTCGAGCAGTCCTTCCGTATCGAGACCCTGCAGCGCGGCGGGAAGCAACCCGACCGCCGACAGCACCGAAGTCCGACCGCCCACCCAGTCCCACATCGGAAAGATCTTCAGCCACTTCTCGTGGACCGCCGTCTTGTGCAGCTTGCTCCCGTCCTGCGTGATCGCAACCGCGTGTTGAGCGAACTTCAAGTTGGCGAGCTTGTACGCCCGCTGGACCTCCAGCATTCCGTTGCGAGTCTCCGGCGTTCCCCCCGACTTGGAAACGACGACGACCAGCGTGCTGCCAAGCTGCCCGGTGAGTTCCCCCAGCACCGTGTCGATCCCGTCGGGATCGGTGTTGTCGATGAAGAACGTCAGCATCGCGTCATACGGCGAACCGAGTGCCTGCGCGACGAACTGCGGTCCGAGCGCCGAGCCACCAATGCCGATGACGAGGACAAACTGAAACTTGCTCGCCTCCCCTTCGACGCGACCATCGTGAACGTCTTGTGCGAACTGCGCGATGGCGTCGCGAGTCTCTTCAATCTCAGTCGTGATCTCAGCCGACGGAGCGAGCGCTGCGTCTCTCAGCCAGTAATGCCCGACCATCCGGTTCTCGTCGGGGTTGGCAATCGCTCCCTCTTCCAAAGCGGCCATCGCATCCAGTGCCTTCGCCATCCGAGGCAACAGCGGCGCGAGATCACTTTCCTCGAACCGCACACGACTCACATCGAGCGAGAACCCGAGCTGGCGGTCGGCGATGAGGTACTGACAGTAGCGTTGCCAAGCGGAGGGCATCTCGAACATCCTTCAGGCGGTCACGGGGGGGCGAAGCGGCGGGTACGATATCGCCGGGTCTCGCCCCTCGCGAGCCTCGCTCGAACCGATCGACAATTCACGATCCACCGCACCGCCAACGAGTTCCACGATGATGCACAGCCTCTGCGAAACCTGTCGCCACGTCCGCATCGTGACGACTCCCAAAGGATCACGGTTCGTGTTGTGTACTCGCTCGGCAGATGATGCCCGGTTCCCGAAGTACCCGCCGCTGCCGGTCGTTCGCTGTGTGGGGTTCGAGCAGATCGAGCCGCCATCAATGCGAAATGGGTAGCACGCTTGATGGGACACACGACTGCTCTGTCTTCCCCTTTTCTGTCTTCCTCTTTTCTGTTTTGACGTTTCCGACAAAGGTCGCAGTCGTAGTCCGGACCCCTTGGTCCAGATGAGACCTCGCGTAGGAGTGCAACAGAATACGCTGAGATTGCAGGCCTCGTCCGGACCAAGGGGTCTGGACTACAGCCTCAGTTCAGCCGATATCGACTTCTGTCGGAAAGGTCTAGCACGCATCTCAAAACCTGTTTGTGCTTCGAAGAACTCGCCCGACGCGCCAGTTTTGGGGGGATGCATTTATTGGAGAGAAACGGCCGTCGTCCTGTTCACTCTCAGTTGCGATCCCCCCAAAACAGCGGAGGAACCGCATTTCGGGCAGGCTCATCCGGTGTTTCGGGGAGGTTGAAGTTTTGACCTTCACTCCCCAGGGAGGTCCGTCTCTTGCGACGGGAGCGGACCGAGCTTTTCTGTTTTTAGCCCGGAGGGCGGCAGGTCGTAGCCCACGGCGTGAGCCGTGGGTGAATCCGACGACGACATCATTAGCCCTGAAGGGGCGGCACTTCCGTTGGGGCAGTTGCGAGTGCCGCGTGATGCGTCGAGCGAAGGTGTCGCCCGGCCGGGGCTGGGCGGTGTGTGGGTTCCGTTCCCCACGGCTCACGCCGTTGGGCTACGACCTGCCGCCCTCCGGGCTAACAGCCTGTTGAAAAAGGGAGGGCGAGGCTCCCGCCGAGCCATGTGCTGTTGAAAAAGGGAGGGCGAGGCTCCCGCCGAGCCATGTGCGTGAGGAAAGTCGCTTGTTTCTCGCGGCTCGGCAGGAGCCTCGCCCTCCCGACAGCCGTTTTTCTCCCGACAGCCGTTTTTCAACAGGCTGTTAGCCGCGTGCCGCTGCTCGTCGCGAGTTTGCTCGTCACATTTGAGGTTGTGCCGCCGCCTCAGTCGCTGCACGAGTGCCGTTCACCGCGCGACTTGCCCGTGTGGGTGATGTGGCTACGCGATGTCGCGCCGTCGCACGAACCGGTTGCTTGCCTGCCTTTCCCGACGGGGATCAATGTCAAAAATTATTTGGCAACGACCGAGTGGATGTACTGGTCCACGTTTCATCGGCATCCGCTCGTCAACGGCTACTCGGGCTTCTTTCCGAATACGTTTTTGGAGATCAAGGGGGGCCTCGAACAGTTCGATCATAATGGTGCCAAAGCTGTGGACGGCATCGTTCAGCCGCAACTCAAACGGTATCCGGCGAACAATCCGGGATTGACTCAATTGAATGCCAGCGGCGCGGAGTACGTCGTCGTGCCGCGCTGGTTCGCGACGCGCGACGATGTGTGGACGCACCCGGCCACGAAGTTTCGCTGGGCCTGGATGACGGGCGATGAGGCAGAGCAAATCGACATCTATCAAGTCCAGCCGCCGCTGTCAGAGTAGAGGATATTTCAAAACCGGTTCGACCCGGAAAATACAAGCCCGACGCGCGAGTTTTGAAGTTGCACACTCGCGTTTTGTAGCTGAGTTCGCAAGAACTCAGGGACTGCGCAGGTGCCGAAAAGGCTGAATTCTTGCGAATTCAGCTACTTCAAATCGCAACTGCGCAACTTCAAAACGCGCGAGCGAGGGTTGGACGTTCGATGACCGTTTCGATGACCGTAAAGCCCTCACTCGCGCGTCGGGCTGGTTTTGAAATGCGTACTAGTTTTCCACGTTTCTTTTCGCTGACCTGATTTACGAGGACTGCATGACTGCCGCATCCAACGATTCACTTGTTCTCTGCGACCCACTCGCGATCCGCGAGGACCATCTGGCCGAGGACGCTCAACGAGTGCTGAACTTCCTGGAAGAGCGTGCGACGTTTCGGTTCCCGACACTGCAAACGGGACTGTTCTCGGCGGCGGCAGGCGCGGGGGCGGAGTTCGATCTGACGGGATACCGCTCGGTGTGGGTGCGCGACAACGTTCACATCGCGCACGCGCACTTTGTCTGGGGCGAGCGGGACAAGGCGGCGGCGGCAATGGCTTCCCTGATGAGCTACTTCGTCAAGCATCGCCCTCGATTCACCGACGCCATCGCCGGACGCAGCGACCCGCGTGACCCGATGCAACGGCCGCACATCCGCTTCGACGGGGAACGGCTGATCGAGTTGAACGAGAAATGGTCGCATGCTCAGAACGATGCGCTCGGTGCGTTCCTGTGGCTCTACTCGAAGCTGGCGGCGGCGGGAGACCTCACCCCCTCGCGCGACGAAACGCGGATGCTCGATGATCTCGTCGAGTTCCTGCGGACCATTTCCTTTTGGCAGGACGAAGACAGCGGCCATTGGGAAGAGGTCCGCAAAGTGGCGGCGTCGAGCATCGGCGTGGCGACGGCAGGATTGAAGGAGTACGGCAACTGGGTGAAGTCGCGCACGGGCGCTGATCGACGTTGCGAAGCCGTCGCAATCGAACTCGCGCAGCGCGGCTTGGCCGAACTCAAAGCGATCCTGCCGTGGGAGTGCCGCCAAGACGAAGCGACTCAGCGGCGACGCCACGACGCGGCGCTGCTGTTCCTCATCTATCCCTATCGCGTCGTCGCAGACTCCGAGGCGGATGAGATCGCCGATGACGTGGCCACGCACCTGCTGGGTGATCACGGCGTCCGACGTTATCTCGGGGATTCATATTGGTGCGCGGACTACAAGCAGAAGCTGGCCGCCGATCAGCGCACGGCCGACTTCAGCGACAATCTTGCCGAGCGAGACCGCCTGCTCCAGCCGGGACTCGAAGCGCAGTGGTGCCTGTTCGACCCGATCCTCTCGATTCACTTCGGCCTGCGGCACGCGCGATCGAACGAAGCAGCAGACCGTCGTCAGCAGTGTCGGCATCTCACTCGTTCGCTGAACCAGTTGACTCGCGAGGACTCACGCTTCGGGGCGTATCGCTGCCCCGAGTCGTACTTCCAAGAAGAGGGCCGCTACGTTCCGAATGACATCTGTCCGCTGCTGTGGACACAGGCGAACCTCAAGCTGGCGCTGTGGCAGGCCAGCGGACGATCGATCACGGGCAGGTGAGCATCAGTGGCTGACGGAAGCGGGGGGGCGAAGTCCGGCTTTTCTGAAAGCCGGACTTCACTGCGAGGCGTCCGCTCAGAGAGAAGCCCGGCTAACAAAGCTAACAGTCTGTTGAAAATAGAAGCCTGAAGCGCGAGCGAAGGATTTCTGAGTCTAATTCGTCCGCATTTGCGACATCCTTCGCTCGCGCTTCAGGCTTCTATTCTCTGTTTCAACAGGCTGCCAAGCCGGACTTCGGACCTCGCGACGGACCTTAGCAGCCTGTTGAAAAACGTTTATCGGGAGGGCGAGGCTCCTGCCGAGCCGCAAGAAACAAGTGACTTTCCACACGTCACCGGCTCGGCGGGAGCCTC
>JAYTGQ010000399.1:0-1948 GCA_043733345.1 Schlesneria sp. | reverse complement strand
CGAGAAACAAGCGACTTTCCTCACGCACATGGCTCGGCGGGAGCCTCGCCCTCCCTTTTTCAACAGGCTGTTAGGCTGGTCGAAGCGGCCCGTTTCTTCGTAGCCGTCCGGTGTCGCGGCACACAGTGCGACGGGGCCGTTCTCACTGCGGAGATAAAGGTGGCCATCGGCAGACGTGACCGAGCCTTTTCCGACCGAGCGGTTCTGCTATTTGGTCTTGCCCGTCGCGAGGTCGATGTACTTTAGAATCTGCTCGTCGAATCCGTAGACGTATCCGTCGAGCAGCACCATGCCGCCGTGGTGGTTCACCATTTCCTTGTTGGAATAGACCAGCGTCCCCTCACCGTCCGAACCGAGTTCAAAACATGGCACAGCCGGTGCTATAGCCGGACGCAGTGAAGATTTTGTTTCCCGTGTGCAGCGGCGTCGAACAGTTGGCCGTGTCGTTCGCCGAGGCGTTCAGTTTCCAAAGCGGCTTCCCGTCAGAAGCACGGACGCCGATGACTGACGTGTGAACGTAGGTGACGTACTGCTTCTCACCGACATCCTTCACAATGATCGGCGACGAATACGCCGCCTGCGGTGCCCCCGCGACCTGCGAAGCCCAGACGGTCTTTCCAGTCAGCTTGTTCAAGGCGACCATCGTTCCCCGCTTCCCGCCCGGCGTGCAGATCAGGTTGTCACCGTCGATCAGAACCGATTCGCTGATTCCCCAGGTGATGTTGTCTCCGCCGAACTCATCGAGAATGTTTTTCTTCCACACGACGGTTCCCTTGTCCGTCTTGGCACAAAGGAGATCGCCGTTGGCTCCCAAAGTGTAGACCCGATCCTTATCGACCGTGGGCGTGCCGCGCGGGCCATCACCCGATCCGTCTTCACGGATCTGACCGACACGAGCGCCCCACAGCGGCTTTCCCGTCAAGGCGTTCATGGCCGCAAGAACTTCATCCGATCCTGTCGTCCCCATCGTGAAGACCTTGCCATCGCTGATCGCCACGCTGGAGTAGCCCATTCCTAGCAGCCTGTTGAAAAACGGCTGTCGGGAGGGCGAGGCTCCTGCCGAGCCGCGAGAAACAAGCGACTTTCGTCACGCACACGGCTCGGCGGGAGCCTCGCCCTCCCTTTTTCAACAGGCTGCTAAGCCAGTCTGCTTCCACGCAGGTTTCGGTCCCGCAGCGGGCCACTTGTCGAGCAATCCCTTTTCAATCGAGACATTGTCGCGATTGGGACCGCGATGCTGCGGCCACTCGCCAGCGCTCGCTCCCGCTGCGCCAGCGGCATCAGACGACCGACCGCTCGATTTGGTCCCCTTCGTGCCAGGGGCCTTCACGTTCTTCAGCGTCAGGCGCGAGGCTTTGTTCGAGCCATCCGCGACGATCGTGACCGACTGTCCGGCCTCCACCTCGGCCAGTTCAGACTTCTTGCCATCGATCAAAACCTGAGCCTCCATCGGGACGATGAACTTCTTCACGCCTCCCGCTTTGCCGTTCAGCTTGATCGTGATTTCATTGGCATCGGGTGTGACCTCCTCCACGGTGCCATTAAAGGTCGCGGCGAGCGTCACGCCGCTCACTAACACCACGGTTGCGACGATGAGCGAACGGAACCGAATCTCTCCTGACAACATGCGAATTTTCCTGATAAGTGTGCTGCTGAAAAACGACGATTCGAGTTGATGCGCCAATGCAGTTGGCGGCTTGATCAACTGCGGACTAACCTCGCGGAGGTTGGTTTATAGTCGTTTTGAAATGCCCCCCTACTATGACTGCTCCTCCCAAACCGGACAAGAAGAGCAATCGGCCGAGTCGTTACCCGTGCCAACCTAAGACGGCGAGAACGCGGCTTGACACGCTCAGGGGTCGCTGGAGAATGTCGCCTTCCACTTCTAGGCGTTGTCGGAAAACTATCATCCGGAAAGCGCAAGCGTCCGGTTTTTTGGGGAAACCGT
>JAYTGQ010000398.1:0-5673 GCA_043733345.1 Schlesneria sp. | reverse complement strand
GACACCGTGCATCAACTCTGCTCCCCCTCCGCGCTCGCCTTTGGCTTGCGGTTAAACGAGTTATTCGTGTTGATGTCCAACTCCGTGCGCAATGCAGGTTCAACCCGCTCACTGGACTCCCCCCAAAACCTCGGATGAACCGAAGGAACGACGCATGACGACTCCGACTGTTCCTGCTCCTCGCCCCAGCCTGCTGCATGACCGAGCCTTCTGGGGATTGAACCTGACTCAATTCCTCGGGGCCTTCAACGACAACCTCTTCAAGCAGCTCGTGCTGTTGCTGTGTCTGGATCGTGTGTTGAGCGGCGGTCGCGATCAGCAGGGGCTGGCGATGATTCTGTTCGCGTGGCCGTTCATTGCGTTCTCGGGCTTCGCGGGCTTTCTCTCGGATCACTACAGCAAGCGGACGATCATCGTCGCGTGCAAAGCGGCCGAGCTGGTGATCGTGCTGCTGGGCATGATCGGCTTCGCGACCGGGAGCCTCGCGGTACTGTTGACCGTCCTCTGTTTGATGGGCGTTCACAGTGCGTTCTTCGGGCCGTCGAAGTACGGCATTCTGCCCGAGTTGCTGCGACCGGCTGATCTACCGCGTGCGAACGGCTTCATGCTGATGGCCACGTTTCTGGCGATCATCTTCGGATTGGCAGCGGCCGGAGCGGCGAAACAGATGTTCGCCGGATCACTCTGGCTGGCGAGTCTGCCGTGTCTCGTGATCGCACTCACCGGGCTGGCGACTTCACTGCTGATCCGCCCCACGGCGGTCGCTCAACCGGCGCTGAGATTCGACTGGTCTTCAATCCTCATCGCGGCTGAGACTCGCAAATTGTTGAAGCGTGACCGGACGTTGCTCGGTGTCCTCGTGATGTCGTCGGTCTTCTGGTTCGTGGGTGGAACGGTCTATCCCCCGGCGATCAACTCGTTCAGCAAGGAACAATTGAAACTCAACGACCTGGCCACCGGAGCGATGGCGGCGAGTACGGGACTCGGCATCGCCGTCGGTTGCGTACTCGCGGGACTGCTGTCGAAAGACCGCGTGCGCGGCTGGCTCGTCCGAACCGGATCGTGGGGACTGACACTGAGCCTCGCGGTTCTCGCCATCCCCGGCCCGGGCTTTGACACCGTGCGCGAGGAGATTCGTCAGCACAAGCGCGAGAGAACGGAGGCAGTTCGTTCCCAGCCCCTCCTCGCGCAGCCAAGCACCGCTACAGATACTGTCGTTCGGACACCCACGTCCGGACGTGGGCGTCCGGACGACGACTCTCACAGCCCAACATCGACAGCTCCCTTTCAACGTGGCTCACTGCTCGGAGCGTATGGCAGCGTGATCGCCCTGATCGCAGTCGGCCTCTTCGCCGGTTTTTTCAGCGTGCCGCTGCAAGTCTTCTTGCAGGCATCCGCGCCGAGCGATCAGAAGGGGCGCATCATCGGCGCGTTCAACCTGCTCAACTGGATTGGCATTGCCGGTTCAGGGGCCGTCTATTCACTCGGCCGCTGGTTGCTGATCGACTGGCTTGAACTTCCCCACGCCAGCCTCTTCGGTTTCGCTGCCCTGCTGATACTCCCCGTCGCGCTCTTCTATCGCCCACCGGAAGCTACGATCGAAGCGAACTGAAAACGCGGCTCGTCAACCGTCCCGTCGGCGGAGCGACGGGACTACGCCAGCTTTGTCGCCGCTTCCATCAGCTTCTGTTCGGTGAACTCGCCGCGCGCGAATTCGCCTGTCAGTCGGCCTTCGCACAAGACGAAGATGCGGTCGCAGACGGCGATCAGTTCGGGGAGTTCGCTCGACGTGATGATGATCGCCAGACCCTGGCCGCAGAGTTGGTCGATCAGCCGGTAAATCTCCGCCTTCGCGCCGACATCAATGCCGCGTGTCGGGTCGTCGAGCAGCAGCAACTTCGGCTTCGTCCGCAGTGCCCGCGCGATGATGCACTTCTGTTGGTTGCCGCCACTCAGACTGGTGATCGCGGCCGACTGACCGTCGGTCTTCACACGCAGCGCGGCGATCGATTCGTCGGCCGCGTCGCGTTCCGCCGTCGCGTTGAGGAACCCGTTCGTCGCGACTGCGTGCAGCGACGAGAGCGTGATGTGTTCGCGCACGTTCATCGGCGCGAACAGTCCGTACCGCTTGCGGTCTTCGGTGACGAGAGCGATTCCCGCGTGCAGGGCTTCTTCCGGGTGAGCGAACTCAACGGCGGCCCCTGCCAATTCAATGCGACCGAGCGGTGGTTCGGTGCTCGCGCCGTAGAGGCATTCGAGCAACTCGGTTCGCCCCGCCCCCATCAGGCCCGCGAAGCCGATCACTTCGCCACGGCGCACGTCGAACGAGATGTCTTTCAAACGCCACTGCCGCGCGTGGTCGCGCCACGGCAGCGCGAGGTCCGTCACTCTCAACACGGTCTCACCCGGCTGCCGATTCGCGCCGTAATCACTCGCGCCGACATCGCGACCGACCATCAGATGCGTGATCTCGCGCGGAGTCGTCTGAGTCCGTTCGAGAGTCTGCACCACCTTGCCGTCACGCAGCACGGTGATTCGATCCGCATTGCGGAACACCTCGTCCATCTTGTGCGAGATGTAGATGATCGTGACTCCCTGCCCGCGCAGCCGCGCGATGATGCGGAAGAGCCGCTCGACCTCGGACTCGGTGAGCGCGCTGGTTGGCTCGTCCATGATGAGAATGCGGGAGAGGGCGAGAGGACGGGGAGCAGGAGTCAGGAGGCAGGAGTCAGAGGATATCCCTCGGATCGCCGCTTCCTCCGACCCCTGACTCCTGATCTCTGGCTCCTGACCCCTGATTCCCGTCTCCCGCCCCCTGCTTTCCGCTCCCAATGCCTTCGCGATCTCCACCAACTGTTGATCGCCGATCCGCAGCGACCGCACCGGTGCGCGCGCGTCGATGCGACATTCGAGCAACTCGAACTGCGCGGCCGCTGCGCGCTCCATGCGGCGGTCGTCGAGCAGCCCCAGCGGCGTCCGCAGTTCTCGTCCGAGAAAGATATTCGCCGCGACTGACAGGTCACCGACGAGGTTCAGCTCTTGGTGAATGATGCTGATCCCGCGTGACTCGGCATCGCGCGTTCCGGTCAAAACGAGTGGCTCACCCGCGACGACGATCTGCCCATCGTAGTCGGTGATGACGCCCGACAGGATTTTCATCAGCGTGCTTTTGCCCGCTCCGTTCTCGCCGCACAGTGCGAGAAACTCGCCCGGCCTGACATCGAACGAAACGTCTTCCAGCGCCATCACGGCATCGAACCGCTTCGTGACGCGATCAAATCGAATGAGCGGTTCAGTCATGGAAGGCAACTTCACAATCGTAAGGTCATAAAGCGTGAGCGAGAGCAGTTCTCGGCATCCTCGCTCACGCTTCGGGTTGGTGTGGTCGGACGGGTCGGCTTGCTCAGACTTGATCCAAGCTCACTCACCCTTGATGAGGGCACCGTCATCTTCAATCAGCTTCTCGATCCGGCGGATTTGAGATTCGCGCTGGCTCTGGTTGTTCGTCGCGCGGAACTCGGTCTTGCGGCCGATGAGCCGTTCGATCCAGAAGTCGGCCAGCTCGCGCACTTCAACACGGTTGTTATGGAGCAGACCAACCAATTGGTGCGAGGTCAGTTTGTCTCGACCATCATCACGGGTGTAACCCCACAGCAAGCGGTACATCACTTCGACATCGGCCGGTGGGTAGTGAGTCTCCAATTCCTTCCTGAGCAACGCTCCGTGATCGGCAGCAAGCGGCAACCAAAAATGGAGGCCATCACGCGCAGCGAAGCGTCCTTCTTCGTAGGAGCATTGGGCGAGTGCCTGCACCAGCGCCGAGTAAGACTGAGTCAGCGAGAGTCCGCGTACGGCCAGCTCCGAAACCTTTGGGTTCGCGTGCTGAAGCAACGCTTGCATTGAGGGATCGGCAGGTTGATCGAGGGCGAATTCTTTCTCGAACAGCGCCGCGTACCGGCGCAACGGGCCAAGCCTTCGTTTGGCAGGATCGGTCCAATCGGGAGCCGTTGGAAACGCAACGGCCGCCTGTTTGTGACCCACGGCCTGATCGGACGAGAGTGGCAACCCGGTTCGTTCGGCCACGTCTTGCGATGCCCCCAATGCGGTCGTCCATTTGACGGTCCCGGCGAGGACATACAACACGCCCGAGTACCGATTCGACTCGCGCACCTTTTCAAAACCGGTCGAGGGTGCCGGCAAAACTTCGAGAGCACAGACGGTCTCGGGTGTGAGCAACTCCAACTTCCAGATGTCCTGTCCGATGACGATGGCCAGTGCCAACGGCTGCAGCGCGTCCTTGCGGCTACCTTGAATCAGGACTCGCCCGTGACGCACTTCCAATCCCGTCGAGGCCACGTCGGTCGCATCCATCACGCGCACCGTGGAGTCTCCCAGCACGGTCGCTCGCAGCGCTCCTTGGTCAAAACTCAAGGTGGCTTCGTACGGTTCTAAACAGGCGAGCGTCTCACCCGACTTCAAGACGGACTGCTTCGGGGTGAGGAACCAATGCTGGTCGGCCTCGCTGAATCGAAGCAGCACGCCTTCGTTGGAAATGAATTGAACCGGGACAGCGGGAACGGCCAACACCGGCTTCGGTTTGACGGGAGCCGGAGGAACCGGATCGGAGGAACCGGAAACCACGGCTTTCGGTTTGACGGCGACAGTCGCAGCGGCCGGCTGGTTGATCGTGGCTGTCGCGCTGGGGACCGACTTGGAATCGTCCGGCTGGTCCGGCGGTGGAGGCGGGTCCAGGCGAGTTGTGGAGGTGGTGTTCACCGCATTCGCATCGTTCGTCATCGGCGCACCGTCCGCCTCGCTCACATGGACGGGCGGCAGGTCATCCCGCACTTTAGAACTGCTCGTACCACGCGAGGTCTTCGCCAGCTCGCGTTTCGCTTGGCTCACGCCTTTCAGGAAGCTCGGGTCCGACATCAGCATTCCAGCACACACGACCACGATGATCGCGATCACGATCGTTGGACCGGCGAACTTGGAGAACGGACTCGGCCGCAGGTACTCGGGAATCTCGTGCGATGATCCGGGCCGTACCAGTTGGACTCCCACCGCCTTGGACGGGACTGCGGTTGCCGCCACGATCCCGGCGGCGATGCTCGCCCCCGTGTCGTCCAGCGACGCCGTTGTTGTGGAACTCAGGTCGTCCGCACGAAGTTGATCGGACGCAGAGACCGGTCCCAGCGCATACAGCCGCTCACGACTGTGGTCCGAGACCTCGCACGGTTCACCCAACACCAGCGTGAGGACTTGATGACACGCCGCCACTTCCGCCAACAACTCATCGGAGGAGAGCAGCACACGCTCGACATCCGCGACCTGATCCGCCGGTAGAGTGTTGTCGAGATACTGAGCCACAATGTTTGAGTCGATGCCGATGTGCGAGCCGCTCACGTCCGGAGCCGACAATCGCCGCCGCCGCATCACCTCGCGAATCCGGCTGACGAGGACTCCCGCCACCGGGCTTTCTTGAATCTTCTGCCCGATCTGTTTTGTCTGAGACGGCTCCAGCACGTCGTCCAAATAAGCCAACATCGTCCGCAGTGTCAGTCGCATGATCGTGGTCCTCTCTTCCTCTGCATCCCGTTCGTATTTCGCACCGTCATCGGAACGCGGTCGCAATAATTTCTCGATCAGCCGCAGGGCGCTAGCCCCGGTTTG
>JAYTGQ010000397.1:0-5677 GCA_043733345.1 Schlesneria sp. | reverse complement strand
CTCGCACGGAGACCGACCGCCTGGATGATTCTGTGCTTCATCATTTTGCCAAATCGGCTCTGCCGAAATTCTGTGCGACCGGCGAAGAAACAAAACGTGAGTCCTTAAACAAGTGACCCCACCGGGCTTGCCTCGGTGGCTCGCGGGTTTTTGCACGACTCGTCGCGCCGCTTCGAGTGAATGAGCAAGTAGTGCAAAAACCTATTTCCACCGGGACCAGCCCATTGGTCTCGACACAACTCCCGACGCATCGCCGTTCCAAGCGTATTTGTTTTGTTCCCCTCTTCATCCGTGCATCGGCTTTGCCATCCGTGCTAGTTGAAGCGTTCGAGGACAGCCCCTTTAGCACGGATGGCAAAGCCGATGCACGGATGAAGAGCTGAAGCCAGAGCCGAACACATCCACGAAGGATGCCTGCTCTGAATTGTGTCGAGACCAATGGGACAAGCCCGGTGGGGTTCGCTTGTTTGAGGACTCGTGCTGCTGGCCGCGAGACAAGATCGCCTTGACCGTTTCCAGCGTATCGGGGACAAGTCCGCCGCTCGGCGACCGGAAGGAATTCGGTCGTGTCCGCATGGAGGCGTTCGTGGTGGTTTCGACGGTCTCGACATTCCCAGTCGCAGTCAGTCTGCGTCGTCTGTTCCCGCAAGCGAGTTTCGTTGGCTGCGCCAACATCTGTGCCACCGATGCGTTCCAGAGCAGCCGCGACGTGACTCCTCAAAGCCTGTTTGCGGTCGTTCAGGGCACGAAGACGAATGGGGCGCAGTTCGTTCATGAGGCGGTCGCTCGCGGAGCGAACGGCTTGCTGGTGAACCGGCCAATGACCGGCGTGCCGATCCCGCAATGTGTCGTTTCCGATGTGCGATCCGCGTATTCGCGTGTGTGTGAAGCACTGGCGGGCGATCCGACCCGACGGCTCGACGTGGCGGGAATCACGGGGACGAACGGCAAGACCACGACGACTTGGATTGTGCGCACGATGCTCGAACGAGCCGGTCGCCGTTGCGGCCTGCTGGGGACGGTCGAGTACTCGGACGGCTTCGCGATCGAACCGGCCAGCCTCACGACGCCCGATTCACGCTCGCTCGCTCGCTGGCTGCATCGCATGACTTTGCGCGGGACGACTCACGCCGCGATCGAACTGTCGAGCCACGCGCTGCATCAGGGTCGCGCGGCCGGGATCGAACTCGAAGCGGCCCTCATCACGAACATCACGCAGGACCACTTCGACTATCACCACAGCTTCGATCCGTATCGCGCGGCGAAGGCCCGCGTACTCGAAATCGTGCGGCCGGGTGGACTCGTCGCCCTGAATGCCGATGACCCCGGAAGTTGGTCCTTGCGAGATCGCGTGTCCAATTCAGCCTCGTTCGTTTCGTATGGGCTGCGACCGACGGCCGATGTGGCGGCACAAGTTCGCGAAGAGTCGATGGAAGGGAGCCGCTTCCGGTTGTCGCTCCACGGCACAACACTCGACTGCGCAACATCGCTGATCGGGCGACACAACATTTCCAACTGTGTTGCCGCCGCAACCATCGCGTTCCATCTCGGACTCACACCCGACGAGATCGTCACGGGGATCGAGCAATTTCATTGCGTCCCCGGCCGGCTCGAACGAATTCAATGCGGCCAGCCATTTGAAGTCTTCGTCGATTACGCGCACACCGACGACGCGCTACGACGGTGCCTGCAAAGTTTGAAGAGCATCACACCAGGGCGGATCATCTGCGTGTTCGGTGCGGGCGGCGATCGCGATCGCGCCAAACGGCCGCTGCTCGGTCGTGCCGCATTGCTGGCCGATGTGGCGATCGTCACGAGTGACAACCCACGGAGTGAGAACCCGCTGGCGATCATCGACGAAATCGTCGGCGGCATGTCGGCGTCGCACGGTGAGTCGATCATCGAACCGGATCGCGGGGCGGCAATTCAACACGCACTCGAAATCGCTCGGCCCGGCGACAGCGTGCTGATCGCAGGCAAGGGGCACGAGAACGAACAGATCATCGGTGGCAGACATCTTCCGTTCGACGATCGACAGGTCTCACGCACGTTTCTATCGGAACGATGGCGACCACAACTGGGCCAGCAACGGCGAGCGAGTGCCTGATCATGGAACGGCTCAACCTGCGAGACTTGATCGACGCCACCGGTGGCCAGTGGGCGACCGCGCCCAAGACTGATCTCTCCTTTGCTCGCGTCTGCATCGACTCGCGCGAGGTGCGACCGGGAGATCTCTTCTGGGCCTTGCCGGGCGAACGTTGTCACGGCCACGACTTCATTCCGCAGGCGCTCGAACGCGGTGCCGCACTCTGCGTGACGAGCCGCGCGCGCGGTGAATCGACCAGAGGACAGGCGTTGCTCGTGGACGATCCATTAGTTGCGCTGGGACGGTTATCGCGTTGGTATCGCTCGACTCTCGAAACCCTCGTCATCGGCGTGACGGGCAGCGTGGGAAAGACGACGACGCGCGATCTAATTCATGCCGCACTCGCCGCCGAATTCGAGGGACAGCGGAGTCACAAGAACTTCAACAACTTGATCGGCCTGCCGCTGAGCTTGCTCGACATCGAGCAGCAACACGAGTTCGCCGTGTTGGAAATGGGAGCGTCTCGCCCCGGCGACATCCGCGAACTGGCCGAGATCGCGATCCCCGAAATCGGCGTCGTCACGGCGATCGGTCCCGCTCATCTCGCCAGCTTCGGGAGCCTCGATGCGATCATTCAAACGAAGGGCGAGTTGCTCGAATGCCTCCCTTCCACCGGGTTCGCTGTCCTGCCGGGAGACGATCCAATTTTGAGGCAGATGGCCGATCGCGCACCCTGCCCCGTGATCTTCGTCGGTGAAGGGGACGACAACCATTTGCAGGCGACGCGCATCCAAGCCTCTTTCGAGGGGCTGCGGTTCCACGCAGACGGCGTTGCGTTCGACGTGCCAATCTGCGGGCGTCACCACTTGACCAACGTGCTCTGCGCCATCGCCATCGCACGTGAGATCGGTGTGCGGCCGGAGTCACTCGTTCAAGGATTGTCGTACTTCCAGCCAATCGAAGGTCGCTGCAATCTCAAGCGAATCGGCTCGTGGACCGTGATCGACGACACCTACAACGCCAGTCCGAAGTCAGTTGCCGCCGCGTGCCAGATGATGCGCGACCTCGAGCTGCCGGGGATCGGCCAGCGCATCGTGGTCCTCGGCGACATGAAGGAACTCGGCCCGACCGCCGCTCATGAACACGAACAGATCGGCGCACTGGTCGCGCAACTTGGCATCGAACTTCTGCTGGCCTGCGGCTCCCACGCGGATGACATCGCTCACGGAGCCGAACGCGCCGGAATGGCCCCGCACCGGATCGCCGCTTCGCCTGACATCGAAACAGCGAAGGCGGTACTCGATTGCTGGCTCGAACCAGGCGACACACTGCTCATCAAAGGCTCGCGCGCCACGCGCATGGAACGAATCATCGACTGGCTGCGAGATCGAGCGAGTCTTGAAATGACACTGAGAGGGGATGCGACTCAACGGCGTTGTGCCTGAGTCACGCGGTCAAACCTACAGCGCTAAACTGACTGCGGAAGTGCTTGTTTGTTTCTGACTTTTCAGCCCGGAGGGCGACAGATCGTAGCCCACGGCGCGAGCCGTGGGTGAGGTGGAAGAGGGACTGCGTTTAGCCCGGAGGGCGACACGGCGACAGACTTTGAACTTCCTTTGATGTGTCGCCCTCCGGGCTGAGGACGCCTGCGACAAAAACCCCACGGCTCACGCCGTGGGCTACGATCTCACGCCCTCCGGGCTAAAGAACTCACGTCCAACTTTGACTACGAAACACTCCGATTAGCGCTGTAGGTTTAAGCGACCGGCAACAACTGGTTTCCCCGTAGACATCAACCCGAAGTGTGAACGAGGACGTCGATCGACTTCGCCCTCGTTCATACTTCGGGTTGGTGTGGGTCCGACAAGCCTTGCCGGTCGTCTTACCGGCCGGTTGAACGAATCACAGCAAATCAGCAGGAGAATCGGTTCCGTCACGAGTGCAGGGTTTGCGGGAATCCAAGCGGGCCGGGTCGCGCCGGCTGCGAGTACTCCAAGAGCAGATGACGCGGCTACTGGGTCAGTCGTTTTGTTTGTCTCGGTGGCGGAATCAACGACCGGGTGCCGGGGGATCATCTCCCGGCACCCGGCTCCGTATTGCCCGCAAAAGACGGAAAAAAATCGGCATCGCTCGTGTGCTATACCGCACGCGGTTGAAGCGGACACTAACCCGAAGCGTAAGCGAGGAGGCAACACCAATCCTCGCTTACGCTTCGGGTTAGTGTGAAATGTGCCATCCTCAACCGTCTGCGGTATAGGTTTTGAATTTTCTCCTTGGAGCCATTGGACCGCCGCTGATGCTCGTCTGGCTGCTCAAACATGATGGTTTCTGGTTGGCGGACGCTGCGACAGGCGATTCTCACGTCTTCCTCACCGCGCGCATCGCGCTCGCGGCCATGGTGTCGTTCCTGACTGCCGTCGCGTGCGGGCCGTTTGCCATTCGTTGGCTGAAGTCGCGCTTTCGCGAACGGATCGACAGCGCATCGGCTCGCCTTAACGAACTCCATGCCGCCAAAAGCAACACGCCGACGATGGGCGGCTTGTTCATCGTGGCCGCAATTGTGGTGGCGGCGATCTGCTGCGCAGATCTTTCCAATCGCTACGTCATCCAAGCGTTGCTCGTCGTCGTCGGATTCGGTTCACTCGGCGCGATCGATGACTGGGTCAAGATCAGCACCCAACGGCGAGGCCTGTCGGTGCGACAAAAGATGGTCGCTCAATTTGTCTTCGCTCTGGCCGTTTCGTCGTGGCTCTACAAGGTGCAACTCAGTCAGCCACAGGGATTGGACTTGGTCTTTCCGTTCGGACAAATGAGCCTGTTCCTCGGAGCAGGCTTTATCGGTTGGTCCGCCTTCGTCATGGTCGGCAGTTCCAACGGAGTCAATCTGACCGACGGACTCGATGGCCTCGCTGCGGGGTGTTTGGTCTTCGCGGGACTCGCGTTCGCCGCCTTGTCATACCTGAGCGGTCACCGCTTGATGGCCGATTATCTCAGTATCCCGCACATGGTCGGAGCCGGTGAACTGGGCGTCCTGTTCGCAGCCATGGTCGGAGCGATGCTCGGATTCCTGTGGTACAACTGCCACCCCGCCGAAGTTTTTATGGGCGACACCGGCTCGCTCCCGACCGGCGCGCTCCTCGGATACGGAGCACTGGTGGTGCGACAGGAAGTGTTGCTCATCATCATCGGCGGCGTCTTCGTCGTGGAAACACTCAGCGTGATCGCTCAGGTCACAAGCTACCGCCTGACGGGACGCCGCATCCTCGCTTGCAGTCCGCTCCACAACCACTTCGTTTTTCGCGGCCTCTCTGAAACAAAGATCGTCGTTCGATTCTGGATTGGTTCGGCGTTGTTGGCTCTGCTCGCCGTGGCGAGCCTCAAGATTCGATGACGGACTCTTGGCTAAGGAACTGGTTCGAAACAACGTCCCGACATTCGTAGTCCGGCCCCCCTGGTCTAGGACACTGTGTGAAACCGCTTTCTGGCAATGACTGACGTGTCCGACAGAAGTCAAAGTAGTAGGCACATTCCATGTGCCGTTCACCGAATTCCTCGGCGAATCACGGTCTCGCGGACGGCACACGGAGTGTG
>JAYTGQ010000396.1:0-14450 GCA_043733345.1 Schlesneria sp. | reverse complement strand
TCACCAAGGGGGGCTGACGGGGGGAGTGTCGGTCTATCACGTCGAACCGTTGGCCAAACCGACCGGCTGACGTGGGAAGCGTACTTCTCACGTCTGCGGGAAGCGTGCTTCCCAGGGGGGGAAGTTTCCCGGCATTTCTGCGGGAAGCGTACTTCCCATATTCCATAAGGGACCATAAGGCGTCCGCCTGACTGAAGTCTGCGGACGCAAAGAACAGAAGATTGAACGCCTGCTCGCTGTTGTTCAACATTGACGGTCGGAGCAATTGTGTCATACTCATGTCATGGCGACAGTCACCTACGAACGGGAGGCGGTGGAGCAACTGGCCGAGTTGCCGAATGTCGTGTTGTCGCGACTGGAAAGCATTGTTCGGCGTTTGGAGAACTGGCCAGCCGTGAGTGGCGCGAAGCCGTTGCGGGGCGACTTGGCGGGGCATTACCGCATTCGCACGGGGGACTATCGGATTCAGTTTCGAGTCGCGGGAGACGAAGTGATTATCGAGCGGATCGGACACCGCGACGGTTTCTACGAGGGGTGAGCATGTTGGGACTGCAACGGATCGAAGTGGCGGGCAAGCGGTTTGTCCTGTTGGAAGAACCAATCTACGAACGGCTCTGTCGCGACGCGGGCCAAGCGGTTCGGGACGATGATGTTCTCCCGCCGCTACCGTCGCCCGATGCGAACGGGCGATTTCCCGCCGTCGAATACACCCGCATTTCGTTGGCGCGAAACCTCATCCGCGACCGCAAGGCGGCGGGGCTGAGTCAGGAACGTTTGGCGGAACTGGCCAGCGTCCGGCAAGAAACCATTTCGCGTCTGGAAACGGGCAAACACTCGGCTTCACCACGAACCATTGAGAAACTCGACAAGGCGATTGCCGCCGTCAGCAAGCGGCTGGCAAAAGCCAAGGGGAAGTAACGATGGCAGAATCAACAACTGTGGAATCTGTTCGTTCTCTTGAACTGGTAGTCACTCAACACGAAGCCGCGATTCAACAGGCCGAAGGCAAATTGGCGAAGATCCAACGTCGGCTTGTTTCGCTGAATGGCTCGCTCGCATTTTTGAAGCTGGCGAAGTCTGTTCGGCAGTTTGTTGACGGAACGATTGTCTGGCGGCCCGGTGCAATCCTCATCTTGGCGACGGCAATGGGGGGCATTGGAGTTGCGGTCTTCCGATCACCTGCGCTTGGTGTTGTCGGTGGCATTCTGGCAGTAGTGGCGATGGTGTTCGTGTTGTTGTACCCATCGGATGCAAAGTCGACTGAGAATGTCGGACGGCTCAACGCGGAGCAGGCCGAATTGAAGTCAAACTTATCGGGAATTGCGACACGCCATCGAGAAATGAAAACAGTCTGGCAAACCGCGTCCGACAAGCTCAAGACCGAACGGCTTGCGCTGGAACGCGAACAGCTCGCCGCATCTCACGAACATCGGCGGAAGATCTTGTTGGCAGAGAATTGGAAGGCGTTGCGGGCCGTTGAATTTGAGGCGTTCCTCGAAAGGGTGTTCACGGAATTGGGATACAAGGTCGAGACGACCAAGGTAACAGGCGACCAAGGGGTGGACTTGGTTGTCGGTCACCGAGGCAAGCGAATTGCGATTCAAGTCAAAGGGTACTTGAACAGTGTGTCGAACGGTGCGGTTCAAGAGGCGCATACCGGGATGGCCTACTACAAGTGTGACGCTGCTGCCGTGATTACAAACAGCCGTTTCACACCATCCGCACTCGATTTGGCGAACAACATTGGATGCAAGCTGGTCGATGAAGACTCTCTCCCGAAACTGATCTTGGGGCAGGTTGATTTGTGGTCGATGTGCTTTGAGGGGAAGTAGCGATGGGAACCGTCTACAAGAAAACCGTGACGCGACCGCTGCCCAAGGGGGCGGAACTCTTCACGAAGTACGGCCAGCCGTTCGCCCGCTGGAAGCCTGCGAAGGGCAAGACGCGAACGGGCAAGGGGACGACGGCATAAGGATGGCTCGCCGCGCATCCTCGACGAGTCGGGAACCTACGTCGCCAAGTTTCGGGACGGCTCGGGCTACGTTTGCGAAGTCTCGACCGGCTGCCGCGATGAGGATGCCGCTCGATCGGTTCTCGGCAAACTGGAACGCCGGGCCGAACTGGTCAAAAGCGAAGTCATCACCACGGCGGAAGCCGCGACGGCCGATCACCAACGAACGCCGATTGCCGATCACATCGCCGCGTACCACGAACACCGAACCGCCAAGGGACTGAACGCCGTTCGCATCGCCAACACCAAGTCGCGGTTGGAACGGCTCGCCGCTGAATGTGACTTCCGGCGGTTGGCCGACTGTTCGGCGGACGCTCTGACGCGCTGGCTCGCCCGTCAACAAACCAAAGGTCTGTTGGGCGAGGAAGGGATGTCGGGTGGGAGCCGGAACGAGTATCGCCAAGAGTTAGTTGGCTTCGGCAACTGGTGTGTCGAGACTCATCGGTTGTCCGTGAATCCGTTCGCCAACGTGCCGAAGGCGGACGCGAACTCGGACCGGCGACGGCAACGGCGGTCGATGACGGAAGCCGAGTTGGTGACGTTGCTCGACGTGGCACGACTGCGACCGCTCGCCGAGTTCGGACGGGAAGCCGTCTCCGTGGATGAGGATGAGACCGAAGCGAACGGCAATCCAGCGAAGCGGTCGAACTGGACGAAAGCCGTGTTGACGCTCGACGGATTGCAAGCGGCGGTCGAACGGGCAAGGGGACGGCTCGCCAAGAATGCCGAGTTGGTTGCCGAACTGGAACGGCTCGGGCGAGAGCGGGCGTTGATTTACAAGACGCTCGTTCTGACCGGGCTTCGCAAAGGGGAACTCGCATCGCTCACGGTGGGACAACTGGAACTCGACGAGCCGATGCCGTTCGCCGTGCTGAACGTGGCTGATAAGAAGAACCGCCAAGGCTCGACACTGCCGCTCAGAACGGACCTCGCCGCCGAGTTGCGGGAGATTGGATCGGCGAGAAGCGGGCACGCTTCCAAGGGCGTCCTGATGCGTTTGGACGCGAACCGCTGTTCGTTGTCGCGGACTCGCTCGGGAAGATTCTCGACCGCGACTTGCTCGCCGCCGGGATCGACAAGGCCGACGAGCGGGGCCGAACCATCGACGTTCAAGCTCTGCGGCATTCGTTCGGAACGTTGTTGTCCAAGGGGGGCGTTGCTCCGCGAACGGCTCAAGCGGCGATGCGTCACAGCAACATCGACCTGACGATGAACGTCTACACCGATCCGAAGTTGCTCGACGTGTACGGAGCGTTGGATTCGCTGCCGTCACTCGATTGGAAATCGTCACCCTCAACAGAACGCCAGTTAATGCGTGCAACCGGGACCGACGTTCAAGACACCATGCCTTCCCTAAGACATCCTGTCAGTTTTGTTGCACCACCTGTTGCACCAAACATTGGCAAACTGTGTCGTTTGCTGTCATCTCATCAGGCGATGATGATGAACGAGTGGCGAGAACAGCCACACACCAAAACCTCATGATTTCAAGCAAAAAAGCCTTGCCCGCAGTGATTGCGGGCAAGGCTTTGAAGGTATCCCCGGCTGGGGTCGAACCAGCAACCTTCGGCTTCGGAGGCCGACGCTCTATCCAATTGAGCTACGGAGACAAGTGGTTTCTGGCAAACTCTTTACGGCATGGAAGACGAACTCCCGATCCGCTTTGAATGTCCACCTTTTACGCTGTTTTGGCACGCTTTGCTAGCGATACCTTGCCAAGAAGCGTGCCAAGTTTCCTCACAAGAATTCGCTGAAGGAAATCACGCTCGTCGTGTGTACGTTCCGTGCTTTGGTGTTGAAGGTGCCATTCGTGCGGAGGGAAGTTCCCCAAAGAAGAGTACCCCAAGCTAGCACTCCCCCGCCTGAACCGGTCAAGGAGCTTCCCCCTTGGGACTCCTCCTTGACCGCGTCGGGAATCGTGCGGCCCACAGAGCTGCCTTCTGGCATCACTTCCCTCCACTTCATCATGGCAACCGCCAACACATCGTCGGCTTTCACCGCAGGTCCGTGGAACACGTTCGACTATGGAGATCCTAAATATCCGGCCATCATCATTGAGGACTCCAACGGTTTTCACGTCGCCCACGTCGAGCGATCGCATTCTGGCAACGCCCCCTCTGCCGCCAACGCCCGCCTGATCGCACAGGCTCCCGCGCTCCTGAAGTCTTGCCAAGACTTTGTAGACTCTGTCGATATGGGTGACCTGTTCGACCATGACTTGGATTGCCAAGAACCTGAGACGTGCATTCTCTGCATTGCTTGACAAGTGATTGCGGATGCCGAGGGATGAACCCTCCGCAAGCTACGCAGAAACCAAACTGAGTCATCAGACGACAGGTTTTCATTCCTGAACGGAGTCACTGCCCCAATGCTGACCCGCATCTGAACAGGCCCTGTCCTCGTTTGAGCATCGGGTTGACGAACGGTGGTGGGTCAACGCTGAACGGTGCGATGACTCCCCTCTTCTTTGTCCGCTACGAATGTAGTTCAGCCCTTGAACAAGAGGATTGTTCAGTCCCCTACCGTCGGCGAGTTTCATAGTCTGAACCCCGTTCTGTAGGGCGTAACCTGCGGCCAGTCGTGACCTTGGTTCGGCATCCTGAGTTCACAGGGCTGCGAATCGTCATGGTGTGGGGCATGACATGATTCAGGAACCCATCCAATGAAGCGGCACGGAACGGCTTCGGACCTTGCTGAACCGGAGTCGCCTACTGGCAATGACTCCCTTCTTAAACGGTGCCATTCCATCCCCGATTTGACTCCGGTTCAGCCGGACTGTGTCAGTGGGGATTCAGTTCGATTTGCGTTCAATTCCGTGTTGCGCTACGGTGCGGGTATCTCCTCTTCCCCCCTATGGATCAGCATCTCAGTGTTAGCGAGGCTCGGGAGTTCACCGGGAAGTCGGAATCAACGATCAAGCGATTGTTGCGGGAAATTGTGGCCAATCCGCAGCACGTTGATCGCCTGTTTATCCTGCCGTCCGCCAAGGAGGTGGAGCGGCGCAAGGCGGCCAAGGAGCCGTATGTTTGGAAGATCGACCGGCAGCTTTTGTTGAGGCGGTTTCCGCAGGAGGGGGTGGCGGAGAGCGGGGGAGTGTCTGCTGGACCAGTCAACACACACACCGAATTGGTCATGCAGGTGTTGCAAGAGCAGCTTCGGAGCAAGGACGAACAACTGCGGACGCTGGAGAAGCAGCTTGACCGCAAGGACGACCAGATTGCGAGCCTCAACGAGCGGATGCGGGAGTCGAACGTCTTGATGCGGGAATTGCAGCAACGCTTGGCGATTGCCGCACCGCAGCCCGTTGTCTCGGAGGCGTTCGTCGAGCATAAGAATTTGTCTGATGAGTCCGTTGCCAACGTCCCGACGCACGTTGAGAAAAAGCCCGTAGTGAAGGCTCAAAATAAATCTCAGAAAAAGGCCCAGCGACCGGGACTGTGGTCGCGGCTCTTTCGCACTTCCAAGTAACTTCGCATGTCGCCGATTGTGACTCCGCAGCGGCCCTTGAAACGGACACCGACTCGGAAGGGGAGCGGGCTGGCCCAGCAGACGCTCGTGGAACACGCTCTGTGCCCCTTGGATGCGTCACAGGCATTGCAGGCGGGAAGTCTGCATCAAGTCCGTTACGACTTCACGGATCGGCATCGCAATCGCAAGACGGCCACGGCAAATGTGGCCTGCCCGTTCGGACTGTCGCCGAACGATGAGCTGTATCTGTACGGATTACTGGCATTGACGTTCGCCCAACCGGAGCCGAGTGCCGATTTCTATGCCACGTCGCATTGGTGTCTGAGGCAGCTTGGACTCATCGAAGCGGGACAAGAACAGGGGAATCGCTATCAACTCTTTCGGGATGCAATCCGAAGGCTGTCAGGTGTGGTTTACGAAAGCGACCATATTCTATGACCCACTGAGGGGCGATCATCGTCAGGTCGCATTCGGTCTGTTGAAGTACCGTCTGCCACTGGACGACACATCGTCACGGGCGTGGCACTTTGTGTGGGATGCCCAATGGTTTCGGTTCTGTGAGGCCGTCGCGGGGAGTTTCTCGTTCGACTTCACGATGTACCGGAAGCTCGACGTGGCATCGCGGCGGATGTTCTTGTTGCTGTCGAAGATGTTCTGGCGGAACGATCATTCGCCCGCGTTTGAACTGCGGCAGTTGGGGATCAACACGCTGGGGTTTGCCGAGTCGTTGGCGACGAAGGAGATCAAGCAGAAGCTCGTCAGAATCGCTCAAACGCTGCTGGACCACGAGATCATCGCCTTGCCGACCGAGATTGCATCCGTGCGAGACTTGTTCACGAAGCGGGCCAAGGGGGTACATGTCGTTCCGTTTCCTCGCGGGGTGTATTTTGAGCGGGTGACGCAACCCCAGGTGACATTCACGGCGGATGAATCTCCCCTGGTCGAACCGTTGGAGAAGATTGGATTCGACCGGGCGACCATCCGTCGGTTTCTCGGCGAGTTCCCGCCGCGATTGATCGCCGAATGGTCGGACATCACGCTGGCGGCGGTCGAGCGGAAAACGGAGCCACCCCGCCGTTGTTCCAAGAGTCACGACCGTTCGACAGTGATCAATGCCGCGAAAATGGGTGTGACAGCATGACGAATTCCGGACTCCAACTCGGTCGCCGTGGGCTGACGCAACACTTGCCAGAGAGATTGATCGCTGCTCAAAAGACTTGCCGAGAGTTGGTCATCCGTTTCCGGCTTGAGGCGAATCGTTGCCGCAATCAAGCCGTCGAATAGCCGCCGTCGATCCATTCCCTCCACCGGGATCGGATCAGGCGTGGAGCCAATCACGTAGAAACTAAGGCTCGATCCGGATTCAGCCCAGCCCGCGAGTTGATCCGTTCGGATGGTCTGCCGCAGATAGACGAGAACGCCAAAATCCGTCTCGCCGACGATGCAAGTTGGTAGATCGAATCCAGAGGGCCAGCGCAGATGCGCCGCCCCGGTGGGCTGATCTGGAAAGGCGAGGCTTCGAATCGTTTCACTGATCGGCCCGACGTTGAGTCCCATCTGACTGGCAGTTGCCCCCTGCTGACCAAACACGGGAGCACCTTGATAGTCGCCGCAAGCGTAGTGTTCACCGTCCACCAATTCATAGACTTCAGCCCCTTCATCGACAGGTTCAATCTCGCCATCCTTCCAGTCGAAGCGTTGCGACACATATCCATCGACCACTCGTGCATTGGCGTGCCGTTGTACGAAGTTCGAGACATCCGCCCAACTAGCCAGGCCCGGATTCAGTTGTCGAATCTGGCGTTGTTGGTCGCTGAACCTTCGGTCAAAGTCACGCCACGTTTGGAAACCTTGGCGGACCATTGACGCAAGACGCTCTTGGTCTTCCGTGGTGAATGGAGCGTTGGCTTCGTTGATGAGTATCTCCTGAAGATCATCCGTGGGCATCAGGCACATCACGCGCGAAAAGACCGACTCGAATCGCTCAGGCTCGACCATCGTACTTGCGATCAATCGCAGCTTTTCACGGGCGATGCGATAGGCATCGGCTTCGCGGCTGTCCTTTACGACGAGCGTATCGACGATGATGGTCTTGCGCGATCCGAATCGGTGAACGCGGCCGACGCGCTGCTCCAGTTCCATCGGGTTCCATGGCACATCGACGTGGACGAGTCGCCGGGCGACTTGCAAGTTGATCCCTTCACCACCCGCGCGCGATGACACCAAGAAGCGTGGTCCGCTGGGGCGACGAAATGCGTCAACTTCAGTCTGACGCTGCGCATCGGATTGACCGCCAATGATCACGGCGGGACGATGGCCGGTCGCTCGGGTGAGAAAGCCCGCCAATGCCGTGACAGTTTCGATGGGCTGTGCAAACAGTACGACCTTCTCATCGCCTGCCGATTCCAGAATCTGACGCCAGATGGTGTTCCATTTCTCGTCCGATGCCGTTTGCAATAGGTGCAATCCCTCGCGCAACAGGTTCGCCAGCCCATCACGCTCAGTTGTCGAATCTTCGAGTTGATCGTCCTCAATGTCCTCGATATCGGCCTCGGCTCGCTGTTGGCCAATTTCTCGGGTGATGCGGTCAAACAATCGCGAGATCGGTTCATCGACCGGCCCGTTGCGGTATGGCCGCATGGCGGTGAGGCATTCTCCGAGAAGATCGTCTTCCAAAGTCCAACCGCCTCGCATCGCCTGGCGCACCAAGTAGCCCAATCCCGCGTGCGGACTTGATGCCGCCCATTGCAGTGCTTGGGCACACCGCCAACCGGCCGCCCGCTGTCGAGGTCGGCTGTCGCCAATGCTCGGAGCAGGTCGATAATACTCGTGGATGTCTTCGATCCAAGCACGATACTGCGGACCAAGATCAACCACGATGGGTTCATTCACCTGCCGACGTGAGAACAGCGGCTTGTTGTTCCAATCGCGAACTTCATCCTTGGTCCGGTAAATGAGACGTCCGCTGAGTGCATCGTCGGGTTCGTTGTGGGCACGCAACAGACCGAGCAGATTCTCGAACCGGCTGATATGTCCCTGATGAGGCGTTCCGCTGAGCAGAATGACGCGGCCGTCGTCCGGGAGTCGGGCGATGAGGTCTCGCACCAATTTGAATTTCTCGCGCGGGTCGCCCCCGCCCGCCGCCCAGTCGGAAAGGTGATGGCACTCGTCCACGACGAGGATGTCCCAAGGAGTGGCTTCGAGAAAGTGTCTCGGGTTGCTGCCATGCACAGCACGATGGATGCTTGCCAGAATTCGAGGATCGGTCAGGCGAGCATCGGCATCGGTCGCCGTCCATTGACGAAAGGCCAGGCCGAGGCGGTCAAACTCGGCGCGGACGTTGTTCACGAGGCGAGCCGGGGCGAGGTAGAGCACTCGCAGGTTCGACGACCGCTCGACCAGTTCTTTGATGAGCAACCCGGCTTCGACCGTTTTTCCGAGGCCCACTTCATCGGCAATCAACACACGACGCAGGGCCTCGCTGTCGAGAACGTGACGCACGAGACTCACTTGGTGCGACAGAGTACTGACGGGGCGCGCATCCAATCGCCGTTGCGGATCTTCAATCAGCAGAAAGTAGGCCCATAATCGCGCAATGGATCGCTTTGATTGACCGGTCCAAGTGTCGCCTTCGGGAAGTTGCGTCAGTAACTCGGTCGGTGTTGGGACGCTTCGCAACCGCCGGGAATCGATGCCTGCTTCAACTGTTGCTCGGGGACCATCTCCATCACTCCAAAACCGACGCGGCGGTGAAACCACATCTGCGGAACGCAGCCCCCATTCATCGACCTCCCTGAGAACAGCCCACGGCAGCGACGATCCCGGCTGCGTGACGATTGGCCCAAGACCGCTCATGATTTCGCCCTCGAGTCGGATGCCCCGGTCGCAATGGTGAGCGGCGGACTCGACCGAAGGGCGAGTTCAATCTGCGACAACACCGCTACGCGCTCTGTGGCGTCACTGCGCCGCTGACGGTTCTCTCGCGATTCGATGATCGCATCGGCCGCCTCTTGCAGTGGGTCTGCATGCGCCTCAAAAAACGTCCGACGCATTTCGTTCTCCATCGCACGATAACAGTCGAGCAGAATCGCCTCCGCATGCGGAGCCGCCGCATCCACGGCGTCGATGGCCAGTTCGTCGAACATCTCCAAGATACGAATCTTGACGCCCGAACTTTTGTTCAGTTGAGCATTTACAAAAGTCTCACACCGTCCGCGAATTGTGGGTTCGATCGCTTGTGTGAGCTTGTTCTTGACCTTTTCCCTCAGACCGCCGACCGCAGCTTCTCCAATCGCCTTGAGCTTTCGGCTGTCTCCCCGAATTGCCTCGCGCTGATTACTAATCGAAGCCTGATTGGCAAGGACTCCGTTCTCGGTTGCCCAGCCGATCACTTGATCAACCAGCGCGACACAGTCATCCGCAAACTCGCCCGTTCTCTGCCGGATTTCCGGCAGGACGGTCTTCCCCCACACTTCGGCAATCGGCTCTTCAAAAGCAAACGCGAAGTCTCTCGGCAGGTCTATGTGACGGCTGCCACGATACGCGCCTCCACGACTCACGGCGGCTTGCAGGGTTCTCACATGCGTCACACCGATTTCTTTTTTGAGATAAGCGCGGATGCTCCTTTGAGTCGTCAGTTTGGCATCCGTCACCAAAGCCTTGATCCGCTGGGGCAGGGTCGCCTTGAGAAACTCACGAAAAGCCCCCTGGCGAACGCGGAACTCCTCGCGCAGGGGTCGCAGAAAATGCAGCAACTGCTGCCGCAATCGTTCCGACTCATCCTCCGCCCGCAAATCTTCCTGCCACTGATGCTGAATTACTCGAAGCGTGGAGAGCAGTCGCTCAATCAGCAAGTTGCGAGCTTCAATGTAGTACCTCCACCGGTCTTCGCGTTCCAAGTCTGCCCGCTCTCGCAATCCAGCGATCATCTCGGGGATGCCACTTGCTGCCGGAAGTTGGATGAACGCGAGATCGTCTTCGTCTTGTGCCAAACATTTTCGGTACTGGGGAGCCGAAACCGGAAAGATGTCCATCCTGTCAATGATGGTCTCGATCACCGTCCGCTTGATGCCAGTCACGGCTTCGCCAGCCAATGACCACGCCTCTTCCAACTTGGAGCGAATCTGGTTCATGACATGTTGGCGAGATTGTTGTTGCGCGATGGCGAAGTGTTCCCGCTTCGTCTTCGTTTTGTCTTTCGTTCGTTGATCGTCAGCGATGTCGTCGATTCGCGTGACAGCGATAATCAACGACGCCATGTCGGCTGACGTGTCATAGGCCGAGTGCAGCAACCGATTCAAGAAGCCGGACGCATGGAGCAGTTGGGCATCCGATTCGGTGATGCCCCGATTGCCGACAACCAGCACGATCGCTTTTGCCCGTTCCTTGACGTACTTCTGAGTCACGTCGCGGTAGACATCGCCCGCGATTCCAAGTCCGGGCAGATCGACAAGCGCAACGCCGTGCGCAAGCAGCTCCGATTTCCACCCCACATCCAGCGATTCAATCATGGGCGATAGAAACCCGGTCGCATGTTCGGCGAGTCTCTCGCGAAAGCGACTGTCACCCTCATGCAGAGTCAAAGTACGCGACGGCCATTCGTTGTTGTCACGAATCAGCAATTCACGCAACCGCTTCACGCGAGTTGTGTCATCGGTCGTCAGTTCGGAATTGAAAAGGCTATCTTGGCCGAGCGCCTGCCTCAGACCATCCACCAAATACTGGGTGTCCGAGTCACCGTCACTGCTGTTTTGATCGCCCGTCACCAACAACCGAGCCTGCTTCCGATACTTGTCCCCCTGTGGTGCAGATTCGCTGTCTTCAGTGGCCACTTCGCTGCGTAGCTCATCAGCCTCGTCAAAGGATAACGCCCGCGAATCATCGGGCGATGCCGCGACACCATCGAGTTGAGCAGCCTTCGCCCTCAATCCGCCCTCCAGCACAAACCGGAGTTGGTTGAGCTTTCCGGCGTCGTGGTACTTCGCCTCAAATCGTCCCGTGTCAGCATATCGAACGGTCAGCGCCTGAGCCGTCAGAGGCCCGACACCTCCAGCCGGGACAATCTCCTCGTGCCCAGCGACAAGTGCGTTGATGAGCGTGCTCTTGCCAATGCCGGAACTACCGAGAAAGCACGTACATAACTCGTCGTTCAGTCGCCCATGCGTCTGCCGCAATCGTTCCAGATCAGTTTCAATTTCAGTGGCCCGCGTAGCATCCAGTCTTTCCAAGAGCGGGCGGACGTGGTCCGCATACCAACGCTCCAGCGGCTCCCAATCCGCCTCATCACGATTCGAATCCAGCATCGGCCCGTTCTCCTGACGACGATCAACTTCAAAGATGTGTTGAATTGTGCGCCACAGTCTCGTGTGGAAGCAATCTACATCGCGAGGCCGCCGGTGCCTTTGGGCAGTTCGTCACTGCCGATGCGGCCTTCATCACGGTCGCCCCGCTCCGTTCTCAACACCAACGCCCACGAAGGTTCTGATTTACAGTGGTTGAAGTCGCGGCACTCTGGCATCCGCTTGCAGTTACCGAGCGGGCGAGTGCCCGTGTCGAAACAGCATCCTTCCGCGAAGTCGAACCGCCGCTTCGATTGCCCGCCCCGTCACTCCATCGACCGGTGAAATTGCTGGGTCGTGTGCAGTTGCGTCAGCAACGGGACCAGATCGTCATTCATCTGGACGACTTGCGACGACACCTGATCGTCGTCGGCAAGACCGGTTCCGGTAAAAGCAACTTCCTGCAAAACATTGTCCTCCAGCAGATCGAACAGAATCGGGGCGTCGTGCTGGTCGATCCGCACGGACAACTCGTGGAGGAGATCCTAGAGTTCATCCCCCCACGCCGCACCAATGACGTGATCCTGTTCGATGCGAGTGATCGGGCGTTTCCGGTTGGTTTCAACCTACTCATCGGTCCACCGGGAAGCGATCCGACCTTGGTAGCGGACGGGGTTCTGACCGCGTTCAAGAACGTGTTCGGATTCGACGAAGCGACCGCCCCACGCTTGCTCCACAACTTCCGCACCAGCCTCTTGTCGCTGATCGGCCGCCGCGACGCATTGCTTATCACCGTGCAGCGGTTGCTGACCGACGCGCATTACCGCAAGTCGGTCGTGACCGGAGTCATGAACCCCGCCGTCCAATCGTTCTGGCTGACCGAGTTCGACCGTTGGCAGGAACGAGACCGCACGCAGTATCTCGCCAGCCTGCAAAACAAGCTCGGGGCGTTCACCACGAACGAACGCTTGCAGGCGATCCTCGGGGCGACGGAGAAGGGGATTCAACTCCGCCCGATCCTCGACCGGTCACAGATTCTGCTCTGCAACCTGTCGAAAGGAACAGTGGGACACGATGCCTCGACATTACTCGGATCGCTGCTGCTCTACAGCCTGCAAGTCGCCGCGATGAGCCGGGCCAATGTGCCGGAAGACGAACGCCCCGATGCCGTGGTCGTCATCGACGAGTTCCATTCATATCTCGCCCCCGGCAACACCACGATGGCCGATGCCCTGGCCGAATCGAGGAAGTACCGCACGAGCTACGTGCTCTCCACGCAACTGTTGGAACAGCTTGATCCCGCCACGCTGGCGGGAGTGCTGGGCAACTGCGGTTCCACACTCTGCATGACCGTCGGCCCCCGCGACGCCGCCGTGCTGGCGGAGTTGCTGGGTGAGGGCCTGACCCCCGAGGACTTGATGCGGATTCCCAAGTACCACGGCTATCTTCGCCTTTTGATCGAAGGCGCACCGCACACGTTCTCCATGACCACCCTCCCGCCCCCACGCCTGAATCCCAAGCGAGCAAACCTCATCCGCCAAGTCTCCCGCCAACGACACGGACAGTCCCAACGTTCCGCTTCCGTGTAGGTTTTCCCGTCCCTTCTCTTGGGGCGTCCTCTTCCCGACCGGGTGCGGAAAAGGTGTCACGGGTGCGGAAAAGGTGTCAGGAACCGTTGTTTTGTTTCCGTGGTCGGCCGCGCGGTCGCAGGGTGATTTCCAAGTCGAGTTGCTTGGCAATTTGCTCTGTCCAGTCGGGGGAGCCGAAGGGCGCGCCGCGTGTGACGCTGCGGCGCAGGGCCGCCAGTTCCGCTTCGGCCTGCGGCTCTTGCAGATGGCTGAGCCAGAGTCGCGGGCGCGTCACCGGCCACTCGCTGAGAACCGTTGCCGACAACTCATCCTTGCGTTGTCGGTGATAGAGACTCGACCAAGCCCACTCTTCCGCGCGAGCACACAAGTTGGCCCGCAATGCATTGCGCTCGACGTACCGGCACACCGTGAGAAAGTGATCGTCCTCCCGGATCGACGAGGCGTTGCAGCATCGTGGCGACGAGGTGTTTGATGCGGATTGGCTCCGAAGAGGGTTCCGCCGCGTCGCGGGTGGATTGGCCGATGACCTGGCCCGTATTTTTGAAGCCTCCGCCCGCAAGGAGCAGCGGGGCGAGGTTGCCCCAGTGGTCGCGGCCTCCGTTTTTGTCCACGCGCGGCGTGCGACCCATCTCGCCCGTGGCGACGAGCATGGTTTTTTGACTCAGCCCGCGCGAGGCGACGTCGTCGAGGAACGCCGAGACCGCATGATCGAGCGGCGGACCCATGTACCGCATCCCCTCCTCGACCGTCGCGTTGTTCACGTCGGCGTGCATGTCCCACACGAAACTGGTCGTCACGGTCACGAAGCCGCAGCCCGCCTCGCACAGTCGCCTCGCCAACAGCAGCAGTTTTCCCAGGGCCTTCGCGTTGTCGACGTAGTGGTTGTAGTTGTTCCACTTCTTGTCGATCTGATCGGGCCGGACCAGCGGAGCCGTGTCGTAGTTGGTGAAGCCGTTGACGACTCCCAACGCCCCGGCCCCGAAGGCACCGACTCGCAACATCTCCCGGCGGTTGTAACGGCGGTTGGCGTCGAGCAGCGTCAGCATCAGAGCGTCCTCGTGAGAAAAACGTTGTCACCCGCAGGATGCTATCGGTCGATCCGGA